>JAZJYU010000063.1:0-3673 GCA_040390225.1 Actinomycetota bacterium
TCCTATTTTGAAGCCCGCCTGCCCGTGATGATGCTGACGGCCAAGGGCGATGAGACCGAGAAGGTCAGGAGCCGACGGCGGTTGCAAGGCGTTCGGGGTCGTCGTCGTAGACATTGAAGCGGTAGCCGACGTTGCGCACCGTTCCGATGAGGGATTCGAGGTCGCCGAGCTTCGCGCGGAGGCGCCGCACGTGCACATCGACGGTGCGGGTGCCGCCGAAGTAGTCGTAACCCCAGACTTCGCTCAGCAACTGCTCGCGGGTGAACACGCGCGACGGGTGGGTCGCGAGGAAGCGCAGCAGCTCGAACTCCTTGAAGGTGAGGTCGAGCGGCCGGCCGTGCACCTTCGCCGAATAGCTGGCCTCGTCGATCACGACGCCGGATGCATGAATCTTGTTGCTCGTCTTGTCGAGTGCCTGACGCCCGACGGCGAGCCGGATGCGGGCATCGACTTCGGCGGGTCCGGCCGACTCGAGCACGACGTCGTCCACCCCCCAGTCCGCGCTGACCGCGGTGAGCCCGCCCTCGGTGAGGATGAGCATGAGCGGCACGTTGACACCGGTGGTGTTGAGGATCTTGCAGAGCGACTTCGCGCTCGCGAGATCCGCTCGCGCGTCGACCAGGATGAGGTCGCAGCTCGGCGCGGTGATCAGTGAGGCAGGCTCGGCAGGGATCTGCCGGGTGCGATGACTGAGCAGTCCCAGCGCCGGCAGCACCTCGCTGTTGACGGCAGAAGTCAAGATCAACAGCTGCGCCAACAGATCCTCCAAGTGCCAGTGGACAGTCTAAAGGGAGTTTCGCGGCTGAACCGGTCCAGTAGTGCAGAATTGGACCGTGACAGTCGAGCCAGTGGTGCCCACCAGATTTCCGCTCAGCGTGATACCGGTGTGGGCGCTCGTGGCGATCGGCGCCGTGCTGGTCGGGCTGTTCGTCCCCCGGCCGGACGACTTCGGCTGGCTCACTCTCGTGCTGTTCGGGGGAGTATTGGTGACTTTCGTCATCCAGCTCGGGATCGACGAGAAGCAGGGGCTTGTCAACCGGGTGATCGCGAGCCTTGGCGGGTCGGTCGTCATCCTGGCCCTCGCGACCGCGGCATACGCACTGCTGGCATAGAATCAGACCATGTATCTCGGCCTGGAAATCTTCTTCGTCGGCCTGCTCATCCTGGCGACGCTCGCGATCGGCTATGTCTCGGTCGTCGTGATCTTCAACCTCTTCAAGGGCCAGCGGTAGTTCCCGTTAGGAGCGTCGGGTCGTGATCGAGCTGCCTGTGAATCTCCCGGCAGAGCTCGTTCCGCTCTCCTGGCTGCTCGGGTTGTGGGAGGGGACCGGGGTCGTCAACTACGGGGTCGGCGAAGAAACCCGCAACTACGAGTTCGGGCACCGCATGAGCTTCAGCCACGACGGACTACCGCACCTCAACTACACCTCGTATACCTGGCTGCTGGATGACGACCTCACGCCGCTTGCGACGGAGACCGGCTACTGGCGGCTGAGCCGCGCCCAGACCGAGGGGGACCCGGGTCCGGGCCTGCTGCCGGGTGTCGGCCCGCAGCCGTTCACGACGGCCCGATCGGTGGAAAGCCTGCGCAACGCGTCGGACGGCTTCGACATCGAGGTGTCGATCCTTCACCCGGGCGGGGTGAGCGAGCTCTACGTCGGGCAGGTGAAGGGTCCGCGCATCGACCTGGCGACGGATGCCGTGATGCGGTCCGCGAACTCCAAGGAGCACACGGCATCGACCCGCATCTACGGGCTGGTCGAGAATCACCTGCTCTGGGCCTGGGACATCGCGGCGCTCGGCCAAGAGCTGGCGACGCACGCCTCCGGAAGGCTGGCCAAGGTTGACTAGTCCGTATCTCGCTCTTCCCGGCGCCGTCGACGGCGCCGGGCCGGACGCCGGGGTGCCCGCGCACTACGGCAACCCGATGGCGGAGCAGCGCGCACTAGCCGCCGGCACCGCGATCGTCGACCTCTCCCATCGCGCCGTGCTGTCGGTTTCGGGTGACGACCGGCTGAGCTGGATCGACTCGATCACCTCGCAGAGCGTCAAAGCTCTTGAGCCGGGAGAGTCGAGCGAAACCCTGCTGCTCGACCCGAGCGGTCGCGTCGAGTACGCGGTGCGCCTGGTCGACGACGGGACCGAGTTGTGGATGCTGCTCGAGCGCGACGAGGCGCCCGGGCTTCTCGACTTCCTGGTGAAGATGCGTTTCATGCTCCGCGTCGACCCGAAGGACCGTACCGACGAGTTCGCGACGATCGGAACGCTGGGCGCCCCGTCGCTCCCGGTCGTCGCGCCCAACGGAGTGCCGCTCATCTGGCACGACCCGTGGACCGCGGTAACCCCTGGCGGCTGGCAGTATTCGCTCAGCGCGGAGCATCCCGGTGCCGGATGGACGTACAGCGAGGTGCTCGTTCCCCGCGGCACGATCGTCGACCTGCCTGTCGCGGGAACCCTCGCGCTCGAGGCACTCCGCATCGAGGCGTGGCGGCCGCGTTTCGCCACCGAGGCCGACGACAAGACGATTCCGCACGAACTGGATTGGCTGCGTTCTGCGGTGCACCTGGAGAAGGGCTGCTATCGCGGGCAGGAGACGGTCGCGAAGGTGCACAACCTCGGGCATCCGCCTCGCCGTCTGGTGATGCTCCACCTGGACGGGTCGGATGCGGTGCTCCCGTCGCGCGGCGACGAGGTCGTCGTGCCGGTCAACGGCGGCGACGGTGCGGCCGTCGGCCTCGTGACCTCGGTCGCACGGCACCACGAACTCGGGCCGATAGCGCTCGCCGTCATCAAGCGTTCCACCGATCCGGCGGCAGAACTCGCTGTGCGGGTCGACGGCATTCTCGTTCCCGCCGCCCAGGAGGTCGTGGTCCCGCCGTCCGCCGGCGCGGCCGCCGATGTTCCCCGCCTTCCACGGCTGGGTGCCGTCCCCCGCACCCCGTGACCGACAGCGCACCGCTGCGCCGCCTCGAGCGCCAGGTGCGCCTCAGGGTTGATGCCCGGCTCGCCGCACGACGGGTGTGGGAGTCGCTTCCGGCCATCGTGCAGATCGTGGCGGCGGTGGCCGCGTCGTACTCGATCGCGCATTGGCTGATCGGTCACGCATACCCGGTGCTGGCCGTTACGGTCACCATCACGGCACTCGGATTCTCGCGCGACGCCCGGCCGAGGCGGATCGCGGAGCAGGTGCTCGGCATCCTCATCGGAGTCGCGCTCAGTGACGCCCTGTCGCTCGTGATCGGCAAGGGGCTGTGGCAGCTCGTCGTGGTGCTGCTCGTGGTGTTCATCGTCGGGCGGGCGGTGTCGCCGAACCCGGCGTTCGCGGTCGCCGCCGCGGTGCCGTCGGCGCTGCTCGTCATCCTGCCGGTGCCCGAGGGGGGACCATTCGGCCGAACCCTCGACGCGTTCGTCGCCGGGGTGGTCGCGCTGCTCGCGACCGCGCTCATCCCGCGTGCTCCTGGCCGCGCGGCCGCGCGCGACCGTCGTGCGCTGTTCTCGGCGGTCGGCGAGGCGCTCGGTTCCGTCGTCGACAGCCTCGCGGACGCGGATGACGCGGCAGGCGAGCTGGGGCTGGCGCGCTTGCGGCGCACCCAGCCCCTCATCGACGCCTGGGCCGCCAGCCAGGACAGCGCGCTTGCGATTGCCCGGCTCTCCCCCTTCCTGCGATCGCGGG
>JAZJYU010000064.1:0-7282 GCA_040390225.1 Actinomycetota bacterium
TGTTCGTCTCGCCAGGAGAAGAAGAAACTCTCGCCACGACGGAGTTTGAGCCCGATCACGAGTTGCAGGTGAGCAAGCACCCGGTCGTCGAAGATGACCTCGATGGTTGGTCCGTACAGCAACTTGCCCACTAGGGTGGTCCTTCCTCTGCCCTGGCGATCCGATCCTATTCGAGATGGATCTGGGCGACGGTCTTGTCCGGGCGCCACCCACGCCACACCGGCTGCCGAAGCCGGCCATCCGAGGTCCACTCCGCGAATTCCACCTCGCCGACGAGGTCGGGCGTCACCCAGTGCGCATCGCGGGCATCCGCAGCGGGAACGTTCGTGATGCCACACGTCGACCGTGCACGGCCGGCGAGCGTGCGCGCGATCTCATCGAGAGAACGGTCGGTGAACCCTGTGCCGACCCTTCCGGCATAGCGGATGCCTCCGGAGTCCGGTACGCCGAGAAGCAACGACCCGATGCGGTCAGCCCGCCGCCCGTTGCCGGGTCGCCATCCTGCGATGACGACCTCCTGGGCACGGTGGTGCTTGATCTTCGTCCACGAGCGCGACCGGCGCCCCTCCTCATACTTTCCGTCGCGCTGCTTCGCCACGACCCCTTCCAGCCCCAGCCGGCGACTGGTTTCGATTGCCGCCGCGAGATCGCCCTCGAAGGCAGGAGGCACGCTGAACGGAGGCGTGATGCCGGCGCACAGAGTATTCAATGCACGACGTCGCTCGTCATAGGGCGCGCGCACAAGGGACTGGCCGTCAAGGGAAAGCAGGTCGAACAGCATGAGCTGCACGGGAATGTCCTTCGCCGCACGAGCGATCTCCGCGGGAAGAGTGAGGTTGATCCGTCCCTGCAGCAGGCCGAAGTCGGGTCGCCCACGCCGATCGAGGGCGACGATCTCGCCGTCGAGCGTGGCCTCCCGGCCGTCCAGCGCATCCGCGAGGCCGCCAAGGTCGGGATATGCCGCGGTGACATCCCGACCCGACCTGCTCCAGAACGTGGTGGTTCCGTGCTCGCTTCGTGCGATCGCGCGGATGCCGTCCCACTTCATCTCGAACGCCCATTCGCTCTCGTTCCGGATGTCATCAGGAGTGCCGAGGGTCGCCAGCATAGGCCGAGGCGGGGCGCTCACCGCTGATCCTTCATCAGGTGGATCAGCCAGTTCTGATCTGCTGCGTCACCGTGTTCAGTGCCGCGGTGATCACCGCCGGTGTGGATGAGCGCCACCCTGCGCGGGCCGCCGAGCCCGCCGTGCGCGCGCCCATGCAGGGTGACGATCACCTCTTCTCCGTCGCGCCACTTCTCCAGGTCATAGGTGCCGGCATCCCAGATGCTCACGGTGCCTGCGCCGTACTCGCCCTCGGGGATGGTGCCTTCGAAGCCGCCGTACTCGAGCGGGTGGTCCTCGGTCTGCACCGCGAGATGGTTGCTCGTGGACGTCGTCGGCACGCCCTTGGGGAGCGCCCAGCTGACCAGGACCCCGTCGTGTTCGAGCCGGAAGTCGTAGTGCAGTCGTGACGCGTGATGCTCCTGGATGACGAACGACCGACCGTCGGAGGACGCAGAGCGTCCGGCGGGGACGGGCTCCGGAGTGCGGTCGGCCGACCGCATGCTGCGGTATCTGGCCAGCCGGTCAGCCCCGTCGAGCAGGCCAGGGGACAGAACGGCAAGAGGGTCGCCGTTCTTCCTCAGGCGTGAAAGAACCTCGGGGTATTCGAGTTGCCGGAGCGTCTTCGATGAAAGCTCACGCCAGGTGCGGGGGGCGGCCACCGTCGGTCGGAGTCTGCCGCGCAGCGAGTACGGGGCCACCGTCGTCTTCGATCCGTTGTTCTGGCTCCAGTCGATCAGCACCTTGCCCTGCCTGATCGACTTTTTCATGTCGCTCACCACCAGGTCGGGGTGGTCGGCTTCCACAGCACGGGCCAGCTCATGCGCGACGGAGGAGACCTGGTCGGAGGTCTGCCGTCCATCGAGCGACGCGTACAGGTGAATGCCCTTGCTGCCGCTCGTGACCGGCATCGCGGCCAGGCCCATTCCGTGCAGAATCTCGCGCACAGAACGGGCGACTTCCGCGCACTCGACCAGCCCGGCGCCTTCACCCGGGTCGAGATCGAGGACCATGCGGTCAGGGTTCAGCCGAGCGCCACGCGGTCCGAATCGCCACTGCGGCACGTGCAGTTCGAGGGTGGCCAACTGGGTCAGCCAGATGAGAGTGGGCAGATCGTTGACCAGTGGGTATTCGTTGGAATGGTTCTTGTGTTCGATGGTGCGCCTGGCGACCCACGACGGCGCGGTCTGGTCCAGGTTCTTCTGGAAGAACATCTCCCCGGGGTGCTCAGCCGTGCCCACTCCATTCACCCAGCGCTTGCGGGTCGCGGGGCGATCCCGCAGGTACGGGATCATGGTGGCCCCGATCTGCGTGTAGTAAGCGATCACATCCCGCTTCGTGGTGCCGGTTTCCGGGTAGAGCACCTTGTCGAGGTTGCTCAACGCGATCCGCCGGTTCTCGACCGTGACGTGCTCAATGGTGGCGCCGGCTTCCGCGTGCATGCCACGCAATGTACGCCGCCCCGTTGAATTGTCACCGTGGGTGGTGTCCCATGGATGCATGAGACCCATCTGGACCGGCGCCATCACTTTCGGGCTCGTGAACGTGCCCGTGAAGCTCTACAGCGCGACCGAGGACCACGACATCGCCCTGCACCAGGTGCACGACGTGGACGGCGGCCGCATCAAGTACGAGCGCCGCTGCGAGATCTGCCACAGGATCGTGGCGTACGACCACATCGAGCGGGCGTACGACGACGGCGATCGCACGGTCGTGCTCACCGACGAAGACCTGTCGACCCTACCTGCCGAGAAGAGCCGCGAAATCGAGGTGGTCGAGTTCGTGCCGAGTGACCAGCTCGACCCCATCATGTTCGATCGCAGCTACTTTCTCGAGCCGGATTCGACGTCTCCGAAGGCCTACGCATTGCTGCGCACGACGCTGCAGCAGACCGATCGCACCGCGATCGTGCACTTCGCCCTCAGACAGAAGACCCGTCTTGGTGCGCTGCGGGTGCACGGCCAGGTGCTCATGCTGCAGTCGTTGCTCTGGGACGACGAGGTGCGCGAGGCGGACTTCCCGTCATTGAGCCCCGCGCCGAAGGTGTCTGCGAAAGAACTCGAGATGTCGGAGGCCCTCGTGAAGAGCTTCGAGTCCGACTTCGACCCGTCGACGTTCAGCGACGAGTACCAGGTGGAGCTTGGCGAGCTCATCGACGCGAAGCTGAAGCACGGCGACTCGGTCGACAGCGCAGCGACCTTCGGTGAGCAGCCCGCCACCGAGGAGGGCGGCGGTGAGGTTCTCGACCTGATGGATGCGCTACGCAAGAGCGTCGACCAGAACAGGGCCAAAGGCAAGACGACGAAGAAGCCCGCATAAGACGCAGGAGCGCCGCCCTGCTCGCGACCCACCGGTCGTCTACGCCATCGGATCGTCCCCGGCAACCCCCTTATCGCCACCGGCACATGGCCTAACGTGACAACTGCCCGGAAGGCACCCGCTTCCCGGGCTCAAGGAAAGGCAAGGATCCATGAACATCCTTCTGATCATCATCGCCATCGTTGCCATCGTTCTGTTGCTGACCGGTGGATTCGTTCACGCGCTCAATTTCCTGCTCTGGGTGGGCATCGTGCTCGCGATCATCGCGGTCATCGTGTTCCTCGTGCGGGTCATCAGCGGCCGACGAGTCTGACGCGCGGCTCCACCTGATGCGATCGGCTCCGGCCGGTCGCATCAGTGCGTCAGCCGCCCCCTAGTGTGGTGGGGTGACCGGCGCCCATCGCACTGACCTCGCAGCGCCTGCCCTGATCATCGCGTCGCTGCTCTGGGGCACGACGGGGACCGCGGCGAGCTTCATGCCTGCGGATGTCGGCCCCCTCGCCATCGGGGCGGTCACGATGTGTGCCGGAGGCCTTCTGCTGTTCGTCTTCTCCGCATCCCGGGCGCTGGCGGCACTGCGCGATCCCGCCTCGCGTCGATGGCTCGCCCTCGGCGCGATCGGCGTCTTCGTCTATCCGCTCACGTTCTACTCGGCGATGAATCTCGCCGGGGTGGCGATCGGCAATGTGGTGGCGCTGGGTTCCGGCCCGGTGTTCGCGGCACTGCTGGAGTGGTCGTTCGAACGCCGCAGGCCTTCGCTCAGCTGGTTGCTGTGCACCTGCGCCGCGGTCGCGGGGATCGGTCTGCTCGCGGCTTTCGGGCACGCGGACGCCGGGCCGGCGCACCCGCACATCCTTGCCGGAGTCGCGCTCGGTCTCCTGGCCGGTTTCGCATACGCGCTCTACGCATACGCGTCGTCGCGTGCGCTGGCGACCAGGCATGGCGGGCGGGCCGTGATGGGCGGCATGTTCGGGCTGGGCGCACTGCTGCTGCTGCCGGTGCTGGTCGTGACCGGTGAGCCCCTGCTCCAGTCCGGTCGAACGATCGGCATCGCGGCGTATCTCGTGCTTGGACCGATGTTCCTCGCCTACCTCCTGTTCGCCATCGGGCTGGCCCGGTTGCGCAGCAGCGTTGCGACGACGATCACGCTGATCGAGCCCCTCGTCGCGACAGTGTTGGCGGTGGTCGTGGTTGGGGAGCGGCTGACCGTCGAGGGGTGGACCGGGCTCGCCCTGATTCTGGTGGGCGTAGCGGCCATGGCTACGGCCCGTCTCCCGGGCAACCCCGCCTGAACCCGTATCATTTTGGGCATGGCAAACGACGAGGATGCGGCCGGCGACGGCACCGCTGACGAGTCGTACGCCCAGCCGGGGCCGCGGAGGTCCACGTACACCCCGCCCACGGGGCCGGTGCCGAATCTCGTCAGAGGTACGACGGACGACGCTCCCGGCGATGCGTACGACGATGACGATCTCGCCAACGCGCTCGCCAGCCAGTTCCCCGGAGCAGCACGTACCGGATCTGTTCCCGTTGCGCCGAACCCGTACACCGGCCAATTCCCGGCCCAGCCGCCCGCAGCGGCCCCCGAGCACGCGTCGAGGCCGCTCTCCGATCTCCCCGCTCCGTCCGGGCCGCCCGTGGTCTTCCCGGAAGCTCAGAGCGCACCGGGCGGCCTTCCGCCGGCTCCGCGCCGCCGCTCGCTGGCCGACGCCGACCTGCTGCGAACGGTCGAGGCCGCCGATACCCCCGGCGGAACGCTGAGTGCCATGGACCAGCTCGAGGCGCAGTTGCGCCTGCGCGAGCAGGAAGCCCGTGAGTTCGGCGATTGGCAGCAGCGGATGCTCGCGATAGGCACGCCGGAAGCCCTCCGTTCCCTGGACGCGGCGCGGCCTGCATTTACCGGAGTGGTGGACGTGGTGCCGACCCCGGCTCCCGCACCCGGGATTCCTGCGGCCCCGCTGGTCGAAGCGCCCCCGCCATGGGAGGCGAGCGGCGCGCAGCAGACGCCGCCTCCGCCATCCTTTTCACCACCGGTCTACGACCTGGTCGAGCCGGAGCCGGTCATTTCTTCGCCGTCCGTCCCGCTCGTTTCGGTGCCGATCGAGACGACCCCGGTTCCGGGCGCCGAGCCGGTCTTCATCGAGCCGGCCACGCAGCTCGATCCGGATCTCGCGCTGCTCAACACGGGCTCGCGCCCGATCATCCCGCCGGCATACGACCCGGAGCCCGACGAGCCGGTCGATGCCACCGACCGCGCCTTCGAAAACCTGATCGGTGCGTTTCCGGTCACCTCCGAGGGCGTCGCCGTGCTCCCGCCGACCACGGGGAGCGCTCCCATCCGCCCGCTGGCCTCGCCGCGCGTGCCGACCGACGAGATCGTGCTGTCCGACGACGAGCCGACCGCCCTCCGCGCGTTCGCCCTAGAGTCGGCCGGCGCGGAGCCGACCGAGCTCGACCATCGGGTCGGCCGGGCAGCCCGAATGTTCTGGCTGTGGTTCGCCACGAACTCCTCGGTGCTCAGCGTCACCTTCGGGGGTGCCCTGTTCTCCCTCGGCATGAGTCTGCGTCAGGCGGTCGTCGCGGCCTTCGTCGGGGTTGCGATCTCCTTCCTTCCCCTCGGACTCGGCACGCTGGCCGGAAAGTGGAGCGGGCAGCCGACCATGATCGCGTCGCGGGCGACGTTCGGCATCGGCGGTAACGCGATCCCCGCCATCGTGGCGATCGTGAGCAAGCTGTTCTGGGGAGCGGTGCTGCTCTGGCTGATCGCGGTGTCGACGGCGCACATCCTCGTCGGTGCGAAGTTGAACGGGCCGCTGAGCGAACTGCAGCTCACCGTGATCGCGATGGCCGTCGGTTTCATCATCGCTCTCATCGTCGCCGTCTTCGGATACAGCCTTTTTGCACGGGTGCAGCTTGTACTCGCTATCGTCGCTGCGCTGCTGGTCGTCGGGCTGATCGTCATCACCTGGCCGTCGGTGAACATCTCCGCGGCGCTGACCGTCGGCGACGGTCCCTGGATTCTCGTGGTCACGGGCGTCGTGCTCGTGTTCAGCTTCTTCGGTCTGATCTGGGTGAACAGCGGCGGTGACCTGGCGCGCTACCAGCGGCCCTCGAGTTCCGGGGCCGCCGCGGCGCTGCTGGCGCCCTTCGGCGCGACCCTGCCGGCCTTCGTGCTGATCGCGTACGGGGCGTTGCTTGCGGCATCCAGCAAGGATGTCGCACACGGGCTCATCACCACGCCGCTCGACACGATCGCGCTCATGATCCCCATCTGGTACCCGGTGCCGCTGATCGCCGCGACCGCACTGAGCCTGCTTTCCGGAGTGGTGCTCAGCATCTACTCGGGAGGGTTCGCACTTCAGGCGCTCGGCCTGCGCATCCACCGCGCTTGGTCGTCGGTGCTCATCGGAGTGCTGGTCTTCGCCGTGGCGATTCTGCTGAGCCTGACCGTCACCTCGGTGGTGCCGGTGTTCCGCGACCTGGCGACGACTCTCGCTGTGCCCGTCGCGGCCTGGGCCGGCATCTTCAGCGCCGAGATGATCATCCGCCGTCGCCGGTTCGACTCGGAATCGCTGTTGCGTACCGGAGGCGTCTACGCGACAGTGCGATGGGTGAACCTCACAATGCTGTTCGTCGCCGCGGCGATCGGTTACGGATTCACCACGGCGAGCATTCCGTGGCTCGACTGGCAGGGCTACCTGTTCACGCAGCTGGGTGTGAGCCGGTCGAGCGATCTCGCCGGAACCGATATCGGCGTACTCGCCGCTCTCGTGTTCGGCCTGCTGATCACCTTCATCGTCGGGGTGCCGGCGATCCGCAAGCAGGAGCGCTCCCGGGCGGCGTCGGAGTGACCACCCT
>JAZJYU010000064.1:7292-8277 GCA_040390225.1 Actinomycetota bacterium
GCGACTCTGGCCGATGTCCGGCGCCGAGGCCTGGGATGCCGCGGGCCTGCTCTCCGGTAGCGCGACGGCGACCGTCGACTCCATTCTGCTCGCCGTCGACGCGGTTCCCGATGTCGCCGACGAAGCGATCTCGTCCGGAGCCGACCTGCTGCTCGTGCACCACCCGCTGCTCCTGCGCGGCGTGACGACCATCGCGGAGGACCGTTTCAAGGGTGCAGTGCTCAGTCGGCTGGTGCGCGGCGGCTGCGCGCTGCTCTCAGCCCACACGAACGCGGATGTCGTCGAGACCGGCACGTCGGCGGAGCTGGCCTACCGTCTGGGCATCGTCGACGCGTCTCCGATCGGGCCCGGGACCGCACCGGGGCGCGGCATCGGGCGGGTCGGCCGGCTGGCCGAGCCGACGACGCTCGTCAGGCTCGCCCGAAGGCTGGGTGAGCTTCTTCCTGCCACAGCTTCGGGCGTCCGGGTGTCCGGCGAGTTCGACCGGCCGGTCGAGACGATCGCACTGTGCGGCGGTGCTGGCGACAGCCTGCTCGACGAGCCCGCCGTGCGCTCGGCCGACGTGTACATCACCTCCGACCTGCGGCATCATCCGGCGTCGGCGTTCCGCGAGGACGCGAAGCTCGTCGGAGGTCCCGCACTGATCGACGTGTCACACTGGGCGAGCGAGTGGCTCTGGCTCGGCGCTGCCGGGGCTCACGATCACGGTGAGCGACCTGCGCACGGACCCGTGGGATTTCACGATCGTCCAGTAGCCCGATCGTTTATCAGCACCGCAACGATGAGAGAGCGCGACACATGGCATTGAAGGCAAGCCCCGACGATCAGGCACAGCTGCTCGAACTGCAGGCGATCGACACGAAGCTGCAGCAGCTCGATCACCGTGCCAGGACGGTGCCCGAGATCGGCGTGCTCGCGGGGCTGGCGAGCGAGGCGGACTCGCTTCGCCAGGATCGGCAGAACGCGAACGGCGCAGTCGAAGACG
>JAZJYU010000064.1:8287-14826 GCA_040390225.1 Actinomycetota bacterium
GCGGTGAAGGACGTCGCCGGCCTCGAGAGCGAACTCGCCGGTCTGCGCAAGCGCCAGTCCGACCTGGAGGAGATCGAGCTCACGGTGATGGAGCGTCTGGATGCATTGGAGGCCACACTCTCCGGCACCGACGACACGCTCGCCGAGCTGAACGAGCGCATCGTCGCGACGACCGCGGACCGGGACGCGGCCCTCGCCGCGATCGCCGGCGAGCGTGCGCACGCCGCCGCCAACCGCTCCACGATCGCGAGCACACTGCCGGAAGATCTGCTCGCCCTCTACGAACGCCAGCGCGAGCGCTACGGGTTCGGGGCATCCCTGCTGCAGGGCGGCGTGTCCCTCGCGAGCGGTGTGAAGCTCAACGAGAGCGACATGCAGACCGTCAGGGCGGCTGCGCCGGATGACGTACTGCTCTGCCCGGATTCCAGCGCGATTCTGGTGCGCACCAACGAGTCGGGACTCTGATGGCGCGGCAGCTTCTGATCGAAGCCGATGGCGGTTCGCGCGGCAATCCGGGTATCGCGGCGAGCGGATCCGTCGTGATCGATCCCGCTACGGGCGAGATCCTCGCCGAGGTCGGCCGCTACCTCGGGCACGCCACCAACAATGTCGCGGAGTACACGGCTCTGGTCGAGGGCATCCGCAAGGCGCTGGCCATCGATCCCGATGCCGAGCTGCACGTGCGGATGGATTCGAAGCTGGTCATCGAACAGATGTCGGGCCGCTGGAAGATCAAGCACCCCGACATGGCCGAGCTGGCCGCGCAGGCCCGCGCACTGCTCACCGGCACCCCGGTGAAGTTCGAGTGGGTACCGAGGCTTCAGAACTCGCGTGCCGATGCGGTCGCGAATCGCTGCATGGACCTTCAGGCGAACATCGGGGTGTAGCCGGTCAGGCCTTCGCCTGGTCGAAGGCGGCCTGCAGCGAGGTGATGTATGCGTTGCTCGTGTAGGTCGCGCCGCTGACGCTCTGGATGCTCGGCGACTGCGAGGCGAGCAGCTCCGAGCGCAGAATCGGCGCAGCCTGGTTGTTGATCTGCTGCGATCGGCCCTCGTTACCGGTCAGCACGGGTGTGGTCGCATCCGTGATCCGGCCGCCGGAGACGACGATCTGTACTTGCACGTCGCCGAACTGGGTCTGTTCGCTCGGACCGGTGTACGTGCCGTCTTTCAGCGCGACGGTTGGCCGCGCGCCGGACGAACTCGTCGCCGCGGTCGGCTGCTCGAGGGTCGCCAGCTGCCAACCGACCGTGCCGACTACGACCACGCCGAGCGCGGCACCGAGCGCGGTCCGCGTCCTGACGCTCACCAGTCGAACCTCTCCGCGTGGATCTGGTGCGGCGGAAGCCCGAGTGCTACGGCGTCTGCCTCGACGAGTTCCAGCCAGGCCGCCGGCCCGCACAGGTACAGGTCCGATGCCAGCAGCTCAGGAAAGACGCTCTGCAGGGTCACGCCGCGCGCCGCGTCCGATGCCGGCATCCAGCGCGGGGCGGTGGGGGAGCGCGGCCCGGTCATCGTGTACAGCTTGGCGCCCTTCTTCTTCGCCAGGGCATCCATCTCGTTCCACAACACCGAATCGTCATCATCGGACGAGCGCAACAGAACCGTCGCTTCGCCCGGCCGCAGCGTCGACTGTTCGAGAAGTGCGCGGGCGGGCGTGATGCCGATGCCCGCCGCGACGATGGCGAGTCTTGGTGACGTACGCGCCGCGGGAGTGAACAGGCCGTACGGCCCTTCGACACTGACGATCGTGCCGACTGGGAGCGTCGTGAGGCGCTGGGTGCCATCACCGAGGTCGCGAAGGGTGATACGCGCGGCATCATCGGTCGGCACCGCCGAGAGGGAGATCGGATGCGAGTGCCACCAGGTCGCGCGCGTCCAGAACCGCCAGACGAAAAACTGGCCGCCGACTGAGCCGAGCGAACGAAGGTCGTGCCCCGAGAGATGCACGGACACGACGCCCGGCGCGACAGACTCCACCCCGGCGACGTGGATGCGGTGACGCAGGCTCGACACCACGGGTTCGATGAAGCGGAAGGTCGCGATCGAGCCGAGCGCGACCACGTACAGAGTGATCCAGTAGACCCGCTGAAGGGTTCCGGTGGCGAGAACTCCACCCAGAGTGAGCTGATGCGGCAGGGCGAATGCCACCGCGACATAGCTGAGAAGGTGGATGAGGTGCCACCCCTCATAGCTGAAGCGCCGCTTCACCGCGACCAGGCTGGTCACCACGACGGTCACAAGAAGCAGCAGTCCGATCAGCGCCAGCCAGACATTCGGAGTCGCGAGCAGGGGACCGAGCTCGGCGATCGGGTTCAGGCCCTGCTCGATGCCGTAGCCGATGATCAGAAAGCCGGCGTGGCCGAGCAGGAGGTAGAGCGCCGGCTTCCCGAGCGAGCGGTGCACGGCGACCGCCCGGTCGTGCCCGATGGTGCGGTCGATGAACGGCACGCGAGCCGCCAGCACGATCATCACCAGCACGAAGTCACTGCCGATCAGGCCACAGAGGATGCCGACGCTCGACACGCCCGCACCGATCGTCCCGAACGGGGCAGATCCCGCCGACGTGAAGAACAGGATCACGGCGATGAGCCCGGAGGTCCAGACCAGCCCGACGAGCAGGTTCGACGCCAGGGCGCGGCGACGCCAGGTGAGCTCGTAGCGGGCCGCCGCGGTGGTCATGCCACAACAATCGCCTGCGATCCTTGGTAATTCCCGTAGGCTTCCTTGCGGAATGGGTCGGCAAGACGGTCGCGTCGGTTGTCGTGCACCTAGGTGCGCACAACCGCCGAGGAACGTCCGGGCTCCACAGGGCAGGACGGTGGGTAACACCCACCCGGGGTAACCCGCGAGAAAGTGCAACAGAAAGCAGACCGCCACGGGCCTGTGCTTCTTAGGAGGCGCAAGCCTGGGGTAAGGGTGAAACGGTGGTGTAAGAGACCACCAGCGGCCCGCGTGATCGGGTCGGCTGGGTAAACCTCGTCCGGAGCAAGGTCAGACAGAGAGCGATGGGACTGCCCGTCCCGCTCTCGGGTAGACCGCTAGAGGGCTGCGGCAACGTAGTCCCGAGATAGATGGCCGTCCAGATCGCGCAAGCGGTGGGACAGAACCCGGCGTAGCAGCCGGCCCATTCCGCCACTCGCCCCCGATAGGCTCGCCGACGTGACGACCCTCACCACGATCCGTGTCTGGCTGGTTCTGTTCATCGTCGCGCTGGTGCTCAGCGGTGTGACGGCGTTTCCGCTTGAGGCCGAATTGCGGTTCGCGGCGACCGTGCTGCACGCCTCGCCGGTGCCGCAAATCTTGCCCGGGTTCGTCGAGTGGATCGATCGGGTTCGTGACGCCCTCATCGTGACAGACCGCCGATACCCGTTCCTCGCCTACGGCACGGACTGGTTGGCCTTCGCGCACCTGGTGATCGCCGTGGCGTTCATCGGACCGCTCCGGGACCCGGTGCGGAATATCTGGATCATCCAGTTCGGCATGATCGCCTGTGCCGGGATAATCCCGCTTGCCGCGATCGCGGGCACGATCCGCGGCATCCCGCTGGGCTGGCAGCTGATCGACATGTCATTCGGGGCGATCGGAATCGTGCCGCTGATCATCGTGTACCGGTTGACGCGGCGGCTGGAGCGAGCGACGTCGGCCTGAGTTCTGTCGGCCCGTTCGATTCGATGACCAGAGCAGCCAGACCGGGGCCGAATATGCCAGCGCGAGACCGCCGAGGAGCGCGGCCGCCGACCAAACGCGAAACAACGCAAGGGCGAGTGCCGTGACGAGAAGTGCGGCGATGACGGCGATCGCGACCGCGTAAAACACTCTTCTCCCTCGGCTCACGTCGAAACCATACCGCGTGCCATACGAGACGCATCGTCTTAGAAATGTCAGTGGGTGGTGCAAGAGTTGGGGCATGAACCTCCCGTTGCTCACCGACCGCGACCTGCTCGTCGCGGCATCGAGGGTGGGCGCGGAGCACCGGGCGCTCGAGGTCAGGCGCGCGGCCGTCGCCGGCGAGCTGGCGTCGCGGCCCGAGATGGTGCAGCTCGCGGGTCATGCCCGACCTGCACTGATGCTCGCGGAACTGTGGGGCATCTCTACGGCGGAGGCGCACCGGCTGGTGGAGGTCGGGCTGGCGACCCGCGCCCGGGTGGCGATCGACGGATCGCCTCTTCCTGCGCGGTTCGAGCTGGTCGGTGCTGTGCTCCTCGACATCGGAGTTGAGAAGGCCGCGATCGTTGTGCGGGAGCTGACCCGGGCCAACTGTTCCTTCGACGCACGCGCGGAGGGCGAGCGCGCCCTGGTCGAGCGCGCCGCCGGCTTCACCGTTCCCGACTTTGCCGTGCTGGCCCGTGAGGTGCGCAATCGCCTCGACCAGGACGGCGCGATGCCGCGCGACGCCCAGCACCAGCAGAATCGCCTGCTGAAGTTCACGGTGCTGCCCGACGGAATGACCAAGGTCGTCTGGGAGATGACGCCGGTAACCGCGGGCCTGGTGCGCGCGGGCATCGACGCCATCGTGTCCTCTCAACTCCGGCAGGGGCGCGACGAAGGCATCGAAGAAGAGCGCTCCTTCGAGCAACTGCGGGCGGATGCCGCGGAACAGATATTCCATCACGCTGCGACCTGCGGTCATGCGGGTGGCGAGCTGCCGGCGATCACGATGGTGATCCGGATGACGCGCGAAGAACTCGTGACCGGCGCGGGCTTCGCCTCCATCGACGGGGTCAACGAGACGATCTCCGCGACCACCGCTCGTCACCTCGCTGCCGAGGCGGAATTCATACCGATGGTTCTGGACGGCGCCGGGATGCCGCTCGATTACGGGCGCGCCCGGCGCCTGTTCGGCCGCACACAGCGGCTGGTGATGATCGAGCGTGACGACGGATGCGCGTGGGCCGGCTGCTCGAGCCCGCCGGCCTACGGCGAAGCGCATCACCTGCGTTGGTGGTCGCAGGGCGGACCCACCGATCTCTCGAACGGGGTGATGCTGTGCGCGTTCCATCATCACCGCATCCACAACGACGGCTGGGAGATCGTGATGCGCGATCACGTCCCGTACGTGATTCCGCCACCCTGGGTCGACCCGGATCGGGTGCCGCGACGGGGCGGGCGCGTGCGGTTGGATGCGGCGGCGTGACGGACACTGCCGATGGAATGTCAGTGTGCCCGACGCGCGCCGGTGAGCTAGTCCGGCAAGAACCGATACCCCATCCCAGGCTCCGTAAGCAGGTACCGTGGGCGGGCGGGCTCGGGCTCGAGTTTCTTGCGCAGCTGGGCGAGATACAGGCGAAGGTAACCGTCCTCCTTCTCGTAACCAGCACCCCAGACGGAGTTGAGCAAGAAGTGTTTCGTCACGAGCCGGCGCGGATTGCGCGCGAGCAGCTCGAGGATGTGCCACTCCGTGGGCGTCAGCTTCAGGTCCTCGCCGGAGCGCATGACAGTATGCGCCGCCAGGTCGACCGTCACATCGCCGAACGCCACGATCGGTTCATCCGGCTCGGCGGTGTGCCTGCGCGTGAGTGCGCGCACACGGGCGAGAAGTTCATCGATCACGAAGGGCTTCGTCACGAAGTCGTCGGCACCGGCATCCAGGGCGTCCACCTTGTCGGCGGAATCCGACCGTCCGCTCACGACGAGGATCGGAACCTCGGTCCATCCCCGAAGACCCTCGATCACCTGGGTGCCGCTGAATCCGGGCAGACCGAGGTCGAGGATCACGAGATCGGGCTTCACCCTGACCGCGACATCGAGTGCCTCGGGACCGGAACGCGCGAGCGCCACCTCGTACCCGCGCGCGGCGAGGTTGATCCGCAATGCCTTCAGTATCTGCGCGTCATCATCCACGACGAGGATCTTCACGATGTGACCGACTCCGTCGCCATCGGCAGGCGGACCACCATCGTCAGCCCACCGCCCGGAGTGTCCTCGGCCTCGAGGCTGCCGCCCATGGCGGTCATGAAGCCGTTGGACAACGCGAGTCCAAGCCCCACCCCTGTCGTGTTGTCCGCATCCCCGAGACGCTGGAACGGCTGGAGCGCTTCAGTCAGCTTCGCCGCGGGAATGCCGGGGCCCCGGTCGATGATCCGCAACTCAAGCCGCGACGCGAACGCGCTGGCGCTGATGAGTGGCGCCGATTCGGTGGGGGAGTATCGCAGCGCGTTGCTCAGCAGGTTGACGAGCACCCGCTGCAGCAGCACCGGATCGCACAGGGCGGCTGGGAGGTCCGCAGGCACGTCGACAACGATATTCCCGTCGCGCAGTCCGAGCTCGTCCAGGGCGAGCGGCACCACCTCGTCGAGGCCCACCGCGGTCAGCGCGATCGGCAGAACGCCCGCCTGCAGACGGGACGCGTCGAGCAGGTCGGAGACGAGATCCGCCAGTCGGCGCAGGGAGATCTCGGCGGTTTCGAGCAGTTCGTCCCGGTCTTTCTTGCTCAGCTTGACGTCCGTGCTCCTGAGACTGGAGACGGCAGCCGTCGCGGAGCTGAGTGGAGTTCGCAGGTCGTGCCCGACGGCGTCGGAGATCGTGCCGACGTGGTCG
>JAZJYU010000064.1:14836-16153 GCA_040390225.1 Actinomycetota bacterium
ACGGCGGCCAGCAGCGCGGTGCGCAGCCGGTCGGCCTCCTCGAGCGGAAGGATGCCCTCCGCCTGGACTCGCAGCTCCTGCTGCACCAGCGCGGCCTCGATCTGCGCCACGAACGCCCCCAGGATGCGCCGGTCGGACGCCTGCAGTTCCCGGCCGATGAGCACCACTGAGCCCTCATCGAGATCGACAGTCGTATGGATGTCCGGCTCGCCCGGCGACACCGTACCCGTTTCGTAAAGGCGCTCGCCCCGGTAGTCCACGGTGACCCTGGCCATCCCGAACGCCTCCCGCATGCGGTTCGCGAGTGCTTCGACGGCGTTCTCACCGCGGATGATCGACGCGGCGACACTCGCCAGAGTCTCGGCCTCGGCCGCCGATCGCGTGGCTGCCCGACTGCGTGATGCGGCCTGATCGACCACGATGCTCACCAGGGCCGCGACGGCCAGGAAGATCAGCAGGTAGACGAAATGCGCCGGGTTCGCGATCCGCAACTCGTGCAGCGGCGCAACGAAGAAGTAGTCGACGGCGAAGCCGGTGAGAACGGCCGCCGTCAACGCCGGCCAGAGACCGCCCGTGAGGGCGACGACCACGATGAACAGCTGGAAGGCGAGCACGTCTGCGACGAGTGAATCGGGCGTGCGTATGAGGGTCAGCAACCAGGTGAGCAGCGGCAATCCGACGACGGTGAGCGCGAAGCCGGCGATGATCCGTCGCCGGGTGAGAGCTCCACGGGTGTGCGGCAGTTGCAGCGTGCCGGCTGAGGCATGCGAGACGATGTGCACGTCGATGTCTCCGGAGGCCCGGATGACGGTCGCACCGATGCCCTGCCCGGTGAGGAACGCCGTGAGGCGCGATCGCCGGCTCACCCCGATCACCAGCTGCGTGGCGTTCACCCCGCGGGCGAACTCCACGAGAGCGGTCGGAGTGCTGTCGCCGAGCACCTGGTGGTACGTGCCGCCGAGACTTTCGACCAGCGCACGCTGGGCGAGCAGCGCTGCCGGATCCGACTCGCGCAGTCCGTCCGGGCTCGCGACGTGCACGGCCAGCAGCTGCCCACCCGTGGAACGGGCCGCGATGCGGGCCCCACGACGGATGAGGGTTTCGCCTTCCTGGCCCCCCGGCAGCGCGACGACGACCCGTTCGCGCGCCTCCCACTTGCCACGGATGCCGTGCTCGTTCCGGTAGGCCTGAAGGGCGACATCCACCTCGACAGCGAACTGGGCAAAGGAGTGCGCTTTACCTTGAGCCTGCCGCTGGTCGTGCCGGCCCGACAGTCGGAGGCGGATCTGTAGTTTTGCTTCAAAAATACGGAAATAA
>JAZJYU010000064.1:16163-18481 GCA_040390225.1 Actinomycetota bacterium
TGAGGTTGCCGAGACGGAAGTAGTTCGAGAGGGCGGCATCGATGGTGCCGGCCGGGTAGATGAGGCCGCCGGCGAGACGAGTGCGCAAGGCTTCCGGGGCTAGGTCGACCACTTCGATCTCATCTGCGGCACGCAGTACCGAGTCGGGGATGGTCTCCCGCTGTGCGGCGCCGGTGATGGACTGCACCACATCGTTCAGCGATTCGATGTGCTGGATGTTCACGGTCGAGATCACGTTGATACCGGCCGCCAGCAGTTGCTGCACGTCTTGCCAGCGCTTCTGGTTCGTCGAACCCGGAGCGTTCGTGTGGGCGAGCTCATCGACGAGGGCCCAGTCGGGCTTGCGCTCGAGCAGGCTGTGAAGATCGAGTTCGTCGAGTTCGACCGAGCGGTGCGCGACGTGTTTGCGGGGGAGAACCTCGAGCCCCTCGAGCAGCTTCGCCGTACCCGCCCGGCCGTGGGTTTCTACGATGCCGACCACGACATCCTTGCCCTGCTCTTTGAGCAGGCGACCCTCCTCGAGCATCGCAAAGGTCTTCCCGACGCCGGGTGCGGCGCCGAGGTACACCTTCAGAATGCCGTCGGTCATCGGTCAGCCCTGCACCGTCTGGATGGCGCTTGCGTACGAACGACTCGATGCGGGTTGCGACATCGGACTCCTCGAGACGATGGGCGGCCGCACCCGGCGCGGCCTGTTCACGAGCGTAGTCGGGGCTGGTGCGGAAGCGCGCCCTACCGAGCCCTTGCTGCGAGCCGCGCCGCGCCCATGATTCCGGCATTGTTGCGCAGGGTCGCCGGCACGATCTTGGTGTCGAGCTTCAGCAGCGGCAAGAAGTTCTGGTACTCCTTCGACACGCCTCCGCCCACCACGATCAGGTCGGGGTGGAACAGCTTGACCACTTCGTCGAAATATTTCTGCAGGCGCTCCGCCCACTGATTCCAGTCGAGGCCGTCGCGCTCCTTGGCCGAATACGACGCCTTCGTCTCGTAGTCGACCCCGTCGATCTCCAGGTGCCCGAGCTCCGCATTCGGCACCAGCACTCCGTTGTAGATCAGCGCCGAGCCGATCCCGGTGCCGAGGGTTGTCATCACAACGAGGCCCTTGTTGTTCTTCGCCGCACCGAACACGGACTCCGCATAGCCTGCCGCGTCCGCGTCATTGACGAACAGGATGTCGTGGCCCAGCTTCTTCTCGAACAGCTTCTCGGCCTCGAACCCGATCCACTTCTTCGACACGTTCGCCGCTGACAGTGTGCGGCCCTTGATGATGACGGCGGGGAAGCAGACGCCGACCGGCTCCTTCCTCTCGAGCGAGCCGAGTTTCTTCATGATCTCGACCACGACATCCGCGATCGCCTCCGGTTCGCCGCCCTCGGGGGTGGCGATCTTGATCCGGTCGCTCAGCAGCTCGCCACTGGAGGTGTTGACGACGGCGCCCTTGATTCCGGTTCCGCCGATGTCGATGCCAACCGCTTTGTGCGCCATGGTCCTATTCTGCTGTATCGCCGATGACCTGTATCGCCGATGACCCTGTGACCTCAGGCGGTCTACACTCCACGGTAGTCCGACATCCGAAGACCTCAGGAGCACGTGATGACCGAATGGTTCTACAACAACAAGACCGGCAAGGTCGAGGAGGGGAGGCAGTCGCTGTCCTCCGATCTCGACGGCCCGTTCGACTCGCGGGAGGAGGCGGCGCGTGCACCGCAGATCATCGCGGAGCGGTCGCGAAAGTGGGCGGAAGAAGACGCCCGTGATAGCTGAGTAATTCCTATGAGTGCAGTAGTCTCGCGACGTGAACCCGATCAAGTCAGCGATGACTGCCCTCCGTGGCGAAGGCATCCGATCCGCCGGCTGGCGGTCGGCGAAGTGGCTCAGCGGACGGTTCAATCCTTTCCAGACGAAACCCCTCGCCACCGTCTACGTCGAAGACGTGGTCGCCGTGGACTGGTCGGTGCCTCGTGATTTCAACAGCGGGTCGATCCCGCCGCGCAAAGGCGGGTACCGGGTCGCCTGGCTGATCACGCCTCCCGGGCGCACCAGCGGCGGCCACCAGAACGCCTTCCGGTTCATGAGCTTCCTCGAGGCTGCGGGCCATCAGCTGACCGTGTACCTGTACAGCCCCGCGAAATATCCGGTCGTCGACATCGCCGGTGTGAAGCGGATGCTCCACGAAACGAGTGCATACCCCGACCTGAAGGCCGACTTCATCCTCGCCAACCCGCCGTTCAACATCTCCGATTGGGGCGGGGAGCGTCTCCGCGACGATCAACGGTGGCAGTACGGTTCGCCGCCGCCAAGCAATGCGAACTTTGCCT
>JAZJYU010000064.1:18491-20080 GCA_040390225.1 Actinomycetota bacterium
AAACGAGTAAAACAGTTGGAGAGGCTGCTTTGATCTTCACGTCTACGTTCTTGACGTCCTTCAGGGCGAGACCGTAACTAGCCAGCCCGATAATCAACGCAGACACCGCCTCGGTGATGTCCTTCGCTTCCGACTGGGAGGCCACATACGCGGCATACCGCTACGAGGGCGCCGCGAAGCGCTTCTACTTCACACAGGACTTCGAGCCGGCGTTCTTCGCGGCCGGCAGCGACTATGTGCTCGCCGAGAATTCCTACCGGCTCGGGTTTCACGGCTTCTCGGCCGGAAAGTGGCTCGCAGACAAGCTCACGCGCGAATACGGCATGTCAGGCGACCATTACGACTACGCGGTCGACTACGCGCACTACCGCCTCACCAACTCCGGCCCCCGCAGCGAGATCGTGTTCTACGCCCGCCCGCCGACGCCTCGCCGGGCGACGGAGTTCGGACTGCTCGCCCTGCTCGAGTTCCACCGCAGGCGACCCGACATCATCATCAACATGGTCGGCTGGGACATGTCGGGCTATGACGTGCCGTTCCCGTACGTCAACCACACGGCGATCGACATCTCGCAGCTGAACGCGATCTACAACCGCAGCGCCGCAGCGCTCGTGCTGTCGCTGACGAACATGTCCCTCCTGCCGATGGAGGTCATGGGCAGCGGCACCGTGCCGGTGGTGAACGACGGCGAGAACACCCACGGCTTCTTCGACAGCACTTATGTCGAGTACGTGCCGATGAGCCCGAAGGCGATCGCGCAGCGCCTTGTGGACATCGTGGAAAGGCCGGATGCGATCGAGCACGCCGCGACGATCGCGAAATCGGTCGAGAGCTTCGAGTGGGACGACCCGGGGGAGACCTTCATCAAGTCGTTCGAGTCGGCCATGACTCAGCCCCGGTAAGGAGCATTGCACGCTGACGCGTGTGGCACGCTGGACCATATGGACGTCACTGTCATCATCCCCACGTTCAACGGGGAGACGTATCTCGCCGAGGCGCTCGACGCGATAGCCGGTCAGGAGTTCGCGGGCACGGTCGAGACGCTCGTGGTCGATTCCGGGTCCCGGGATGGCACGCTCGCGATCGTCAAGAGCCGCCCGTCGGTGCGCCTGCACGAGATCCCGAACAGCGAATTCGGGCATGGGCGAACCCGTAACCTGGCGGCACGACTCGCGAGCGGTGACATCGTGGTCTTCCTCACCCAGGATGCGATTCCCTCCCACACCGGCTGGTTGCGCGAGCTGGTCGCACCGCTCGCCGACGCGGCGGCGGTGACCGGCCTGCAGATCCCGCGGACGACCTGTTTCCCACTCATGAAGTACGACATCCAGTCAACGTTCGCGGCCGTCGGGCCTCGGGACCGGGTGACGATCGAGACCTGGGTACCGGCTGACGGTGACGCGGCCCTCATCGCCCGGTCGTTCTATTCGGACGTGAATGCCGCCACCCGACGCGCCTTCCTGCTCGACACGATTCCGTTGCAGGACGTGCCGTACTCCGAGGATTTCGCGTTCGCGCAGGACATCCTGAAGGCCGGCTACGCCAAGGCCGAAGTGACCGTGGGCGGCATCGACACCAACGAGCTTTCC
>JAZJYU010000064.1:20090-21042 GCA_040390225.1 Actinomycetota bacterium
ATGCGCCGGCCGGAAGCGTCATCCACTCCAACGATCTGACCCTCGAGGAGTACGGCAAACGCATCTTCGAGGAGACGATCGCGCTTCGCCGGGTCGGGCACACGGTCGGGGTGGTCACCCGCTGGCGTCAGTTCAGTCGCGGCACCTACTTCATGCTGAGGGACTCGGTACGGATCATCCGCGACCGCGACTACGGCGTAGGCGCGACGCTCGGCTGGCTGGCGAAGAATCCGCGCTATCACCGCGCGAAGTGGCGATCGCTGTACGAAGCCACGCACGTGGAACTCGACGACCACGAGGCCATCGCCCGCGGTTCGCTCGAGACGGAGAAGAAGGCCGGCGGTTAGTCGTCGAATTCGTGCTCTTTGGCCGGGTATTCGCCGCCGAGCACCTCGCCGATATAGGTCTTGGCGGCATCCGTCAGAATCCCGTTGAGGTTCGCGTATTTCTTGACGAACTTCGGGATGCGACCGATCGTGAGCCCTGCCCAGTCCGTCCAGACCAGCAGCTGTCCGTCGACGTGCGGGCCGGCGCCGACACCGATCGTCGGGATCTTCAACTCCGAGGTCACGCGCTTCGCGCTCTCGGACGGCACCATTTCGAGTACGACCGCGAAGGCGCCTGCATCCTCCACGGCGTGTGCGTCAGCGAGCAGCTGCTCAGCTCCCGCCCCTCGACCCTGGATCACGTGCCCACCGAGCCGGTGCTCGCTCTGGGGGGTGAAACCGATGTGCGCCATCACGGGGATTCCGGCGTCGACGATGCGCCTGATCTGCTCAGCGCTGCGCACGCCGCCCTCGAGCTTGACCGCGTGCGCCTGCGTCTCTTTCATGAACCGGAACGCCGTGTGCAGCGCTTCATCCGCACTGGTTTCGTATGAACCGAACGGCATGTCAGCTACGACGAAGGCGCGAGTCACGGCCCCGGCGACGGCACGTGTGAGCGGGATGAG
>JAZJYU010000064.1:21052-21857 GCA_040390225.1 Actinomycetota bacterium
TGAGGTTGTCGACGGTGACGGGCAGTGTGGTGTCGTAGCCGAGCACGTTGTTGCCGGCCGAGTCCCCGACGAGCAGAAAGTCGATGCCCGCCTGGTCGAAGATGGATGCGGTCAGCTGGTCATAGCTGGTGAGTCCGGTGATCTTGACGCCGTTCTCTTTGGCACTCTGAAAGTGCCGGGTTCGCACGCGCTTGAGGTTCGCCTGGGCCGTTGCCGCCGCCGTTGGTTCGGTCATGGTTTCCAGCGTAGTCGCGGCGCTGAGCCGCCGGGGCTAGGAGGTGGTCTGGGCGCCGGGCAGAGGTTCGTTGTTGGGCCGATAGGTGATCGGCAGGCGGCGGTCGCGGCCGAAGGCCATACCGCTGATCTTCGGGCCTATCGCGCCCTGGCGGCGTTTCCACTCCGCTCGGTCGACCAGCCGGGTCACGAAGTCGACCGTCTCTTCGTCGAAGCCGAGCGCGATGACGTCCTGCCGACCGAGCTTGCGCGTGATGTACGCGTCGAGAATGGCGTCCAGTTCCTCGTACGGCGGCAGCGTGTCTTGGTCGGTCTGGTCGGGCCGCAGCTCAGCGCTCGGCGGCTTCTCGATCGAGTTGACCGGGATGGGCGGGGTTTCTCCGCGCGCGGCAGCGTCGTCGTTGCGCCAGCGTGCCAGTTCCCACACGAGCAGCTTCGGCACGTCTTTGATCGGAGCGAACCCGCCTGCCGAATCTCCGTAGATGGTCGAGTAGCCGACGGAGAGTTCCGTCTTGTTGCCGGTCGTGAGAACGAGATGCGCCGTTTTTATGGCCTCAGATGTGCCTTGATC
>JAZJYU010000065.1:0-1146 GCA_040390225.1 Actinomycetota bacterium
CTCGACTGGATCCGCGAAACGATAGCCTGCGGAATGAACGCGGATGCAGCGATCGTCAACATCGCCTCGATCGCCGGGCTGACCCCAGCGCCCGGCATCGCGTTCTACGGCGTCTCGAAGGCCGCCCTCATCGCGCTCACCAGCCAGCTCGCGCTCGAGCTCGCGCCGAGCATCCGCGTGAATGCCGTGGCCCCGGCCGTCATCAAGACCAGCTTCGCCCGCGCGCTCTATGAGGGCCGCGAAGAAGAGGTGATCAGGGGCTACCCGCTCGGCCGGCTCGGAGAGCCGGAAGATGTCGCCGGCGTCGTGGCTTTCCTGCTGTCGCAGGACGCGGCCTGGGTCACCGGGCAGACCATCGTGATCGACGGCGGCGGTTCGCTGCGGCCGGTCGCCTGAGAGCGGGGGAAACACACATGGGCAGGCTCCAGGGCAAGGTCGCACTGATCAGTGGAGGTGCGCGGGGAATGGGAGAGACTCACGCCCGCGCCTTCGTCGCGGAGGGTGCGCGCGTGGTCATCGCGGACATCCTCGACGCGGAGGGCACGGCTCTCGCTGCCGAACTGGGCACGGATGCGCTCTACCATCACCTGGATGTGACGGACGCCGAGGGTTGGGCGACGGTCGTCGCCGCGGCCGTTGAGGCTTTCGGCCCGGTCGATGTGCTGGTCAACAACGCGGGGATCGCGAACGCCGCGCCGATCGAGCACTTCCCGATCGAGAAGTGGAACGCGGTGCTCGCCGTGAATCTGACCGGCACCTTCTTCGGAATACAGGCGGTCATCCCGGGTATGAAACAGCTCGGTCGCGGTTCGATCATCAACGTGTCTTCCGTTGAGGGGCTGCACGGCGGGAAGATGCTGCACGGGTACGTCGCATCCAAATTCGCGGTGCGCGGGCTCACCAAGTCTGTCGCCGTCGAGGTGGGTGAGTTCGGCATTCGGGTCAACTCGATCCACCCCGGTTTCATCGAGACACCGATGACGGCGAAGTGGTCGTCAGACGGCCTCCACATCCCGCTCGGGCGCGCCGCTCAGCCAGGTCAGCAGGACGTAACGCTCGTCGCGCAGCTCGACCAGGTGGCGATGGGCGCGCCTGAAGCCGTCCAGCAGATCACTCATCTTCGGCCCATCCCGTGCAGAGGTCGGT
>JAZJYU010000065.1:1156-4515 GCA_040390225.1 Actinomycetota bacterium
CTAGAGCTTCAGCTCGGCTCGTCCGAGCGAATTGAGATGTACCTCGTCCGGGCCGTCGGCGAGACGCAGGGTGCGCGCACCCGCGAACATCTCGGCGAGGGGCGTGTCGTCGCTGACACCCGCGCCGCCGAACAGCTGCACCGCCCGACCGAGAATGCGCTCAACAGCTCGTGGCACAGCGATCTTGATCGCCTGGATCTCGGTCATCGCCGCCCGGTTGCCCGACGTATCCATGAGCCAGGCGGTCTTCAGCACCAGCAGCCGCAGCGACTCGATCTCGATCCTCGACTCGGCCAGCCACTCGCGGATGACGCCCTGCTCGGCGAGCGGGCGCCCGAATGCGATCCGGGCATTCGCCCGCGCGCGCATCAGGTCCATGGCCCGCTCGGCCATCCCGATGGCCCGCATGCAGTGGTGGATACGGCCGGGTCCGAGCCGGGCCTGGGCGATGGCGAAACCTTCGCCTTCGCCGCCGATGAGATTCTCGACCGGTACCCGCACGTTCTCGAACAGAACCTCGGCGTGCCCGCCGTGGTCGCGGTCGTCGTAGCCGAACACGGTGAGCGGCCGCACAACGGTCACACCGGGGGTGTCGCGGGGTACGAGGATCATCGACTGCTGTCGGTGGCGCGCCGCGTCGGGGGCGGTCTTGCCCATGACGATGAAGATCTTCGCGTCGGGGTTCATCGCCCCGGTCGACCACCACTTGCGGCCGTCGATCACCCAGGAGTCGCCATCACGCGTGATCGTCGTCGAGATGTTGGTCGCGTCCGATGAGGCGACCTCGGGCTCGGTCATGCAGAACGCCGAACGGATCTCACCGGCGAGAAGCGGTTCGAGCCACTGCTTCTTCTGCGCTGGGCTGCCGAACTGCTCGAGCAGTTCCATGTTTCCGGTATCGGGGGCAGCGCAATTCATGGCGATCGGTGCGAGCTTGATACTGCGGCCGCTCAACTCAGCGACAGGCGCGTACTGGAGGTTCGTGAGCCCCTGCTCGCCGCCCGGCAGAAAGAGGTTCCACAGTCCGCGCGCCCGTGCCTCGTCCTGCAGTTCGCGCACGATCGGCCGCAGAGCCCACGAGTCGGGCGTCGCGGCGACCTGCTCCTTGAGCACCGGCTCCGCCGGATAAACCCTCTCGTCAAGAAACGCCTGCGTGCGCGCGATGTAGTCCTGCGCGGTCGCGTCGTACGAGAAATCCATCAGTACTGCCCTTCGTGAGCTGTTTCGGCAAGATACCGGAGTCCGACGCGAGCCAGGGGTGCCACGAGCCCGCCGATCGCGTCGAATCCGGCGCCCACCGTCTCACCTGCCTGGAAACGGAAGTGGATGCCCTCCAGGATGACCGCGAGCTTGTACGCCGAGAAGGCCAGGTACCAGGAGAGGTCGGGCACCGTGATACCGCGGACCGACGCGTACTCGTCGACGAGTTCGGCGAAGGCGGGGTAGCCGGCGGCGAGGTCCACCGCGCTCGGCACCGCATCCGTTCCCTCGATGAGGGCGATGTTCCAGTACAGGCCGAGAAGGCCGAGGTCGGCGAATGAGTCGCCGATCGTTGCCATCTCCCAGTCGAGGATTGCGCCGATTGCGGGTGTGCCCGACCCGTCGACAGTGACAATGGCGTTGTCGAGCCGGAAGTCGCCGTGCAGCAGCGACGTCTGTACCGTGTGCGGGACGCCCTGCTGCAGCCCGGCCTGCAGCTGGTCGAGTTCCGGCAGGTCCCGGTTGCGAGAACCGTCATACTGGGTGGCCCATCGGCGCAGCTGACGTTCGAGGTAGCCGTCGGGGCGGCCGAAGTCGTCGAGTCGAACGCCGGCCGGATCGGTCGAATGCAGCGCAGCGAGGGCGTGGACCAGGTCGAGGCTGAGCTGTCGCAGCTGCGCCGCGGTGAAGGCGGCGTTCGCCTTCTTCGACGACAGGATGCGGCCGTCGACGAAATCCATCAAGTAGAACGGAGTGCCCACTCCTGCCTGTCCCGCACTGTCGTCGTCGAACCGGAGTGCAGCAGGCACGGGCACGTTCGTGCCTGTGAGAGCCGAGATGATGCGGAACTCGCGCGCCATGTCGTGCGCAGTGCTCTGCACGTGACCAAGCGGTGGCCTGCGCAGCACGAGCGGGGCGCGGCCGGCGTCGAGCCGATAGGTGAGGTTGCTGCGTCCGCCGGCCAGCACGGTCGCCTCCAGCGGGCCGTTCACGCGGTCGGGGAGCGCGCGCGCCAGCCACGGCTCCAGCTTCGCGAGATCGAGTCCGCGTACCGTCATTCGGTCACCCCTTCGGCCCGCCCGCGACGTAGAGCACCTGGCCGGAGATGAAGCTCGCCTCCTCCGAGCAGAAGAAGGATGCGGCGACCGCGACATCCTCCGGCTGCCCGACGCGGCGCACATCGATCTGCTTCGCGGCCTCATCGAGGAACAACTCGAACGGCACCTTCATGCGGTTCGCGGTCTCCACCAGCATGTCGGTCTGTATGAAACCCGGCGCGATGGCGTTCGCCGTGATGTTGTATGGGCCGAGCTCGATGGCGAGCGTCTTGGTGAAGCCCTGGATGCCCGCCTTCGCCGCCGCATAGTTCGCCTGTCCACGATTGCCGAGGGCGGATGTGCTCGAGATGCTGACCGTGCGGCCCCACTTCGCCTCGACCTGGTGCTTCTGCACCTCGCGGCTCATCAGGAAGGCGCCGCGCAGGTGCACCGCCATCACGGCATCCCAGTCGCCCTCCGTCATCTTGAACAGGAGATTGTCTCGCAGGATGCCGGCGTTGTTCACGAGCACCGTCGGCGCCCCGAGACCGGAGGCCACCTCGGCGACCGCGCGCCCGACATCCGCTTCGCTTGAGACGTCCGCGCCCACGCCGAGCGCCTTTCCACCGGCCTTCGTGATCGCCACCACCGTCTCTGCGGTGTCGGGTTCGCGCAGGTCGATCACCCCCACGGCGTACCCGTCCGAGGCGAGGCGTTTGGCGATGGCGGCCCCGATTCCGCGGGCCCCACCCGTGACGATTGCGGTGCGCTGGTCTGTCATTGTTCCCTGATCCTCATCGATCTCCCGTCGTGGCGCCGTCATTCCACGCTACAACACGCGACCGCCCGGCATCCCCGGGTTGGCGGAAGCCGCATCCCGGACCGAAGCCCTCGCCCCCCTTCCGAAATGACGGAGATACCGCCCCACTGACCGACAAGACGGGTTCACCGGGCGCGTGCGCGCCCAATCTCCGTCATTTCGGAAGGGGGAGTGCGGCGGGCGGGATGAGGGTACGACGTACCGGCCGTCGGATGGCGGAGGCAGGTCGAGCTGCTCCTGAGAACACCTAGGCGGCGATGCCGAGGTTGTTGAGGGAGTTCTCGACGATGGTCAGCCCGGTC
>JAZJYU010000066.1:0-5536 GCA_040390225.1 Actinomycetota bacterium
GGCATCGATCTCGTTGAATGGCAGCTGCGGGTCGCCGCAGGCGAGTCGCTCGACTTCGGCCAGGACGATGTCGTCATGAGCGGCCACGCGATCGAGGCCCGCGTATACGCCGAGGATCCGTCACGTGGGTTCCTGCCGACCGGCGGCACCGTGCTCTCCCTGGTCGAACCGCGGGGCGACGGCGTCCGGGTGGACAGCGCACTCGTCGCCGGGCTGACCGTCTCATCGGACTACGACCCGATGCTCGCGAAGGTGGTCGCCTGGGCGCCCGACCGGGCATCGGCCATCCAGCGGCTGCAGGCGGCGCTCGACGACACCGTCACGCTGGGCGTCACGAACAATGTTGAGTTCCTGAAACTGCTGCTGGCCGAGCCGGATGTGGTGGCCGGCCGCCTCGACACGGAGCTGATCGAGCGCACTCTCGACGGTCTCGCGTTCCGCGCGCCCGACCTCGAGGCGGCCGCGCTCGTCATCGATGCACTCGAGGCGGCCCGGGAACGCCATTCAGGGCCATGGTCGCGTCACGACGGGTGGCGGATCGGCACGCCCGCGGCATCCGTCTACCGACTGCGTTCGGGGGATGCCTCCGGCACTATCGCCGTCACGGCGGGCGAGGGTTCGGTCGAGTTCGACGGTTCGACCGCGCGGGTGCGGCGCGGCGACAGCACGACGAGCTTCCGGTTCGCGCGTGACGGCGACCGCCTGCACCTGGCACAGGATGGGGCCGCGTGGACGGTGACCGATGTGCGGTTCGAGCGCGAAACGGCGACGGCGGCGGGTGCGACCCCCGAACTGCGCTCCCCGATGCCGGGATCGGTGGTGGCCGTTTTCGTTGCGGACGGCGCGCCGGTGCAGGCCGGTGACCCGGTGCTGAGCATCGAGGCGATGAAAATGGAGCACGTGCTGAAGGCATCCGCGGCCGGCACCGTCGTCGTGCTGGCGCAGGTGGGCGATCAGGTGGCGGCAGACCAGGTGGTGGCGACAATCGCAGAGGAGGCCTCATGACGGAACGCAGGATCGTGCAGCGTGGACTGTACTTCGAGGAGTTCGACGAGACGGCGGTCTATGTGCACAGCCCCGGGCGCACCGTCACCGAGGCTGACAATGTGGTGTTCAGCACCCTCACGATGAACAGCCAGTCCCTGCACCTCGATGCCGAATGGGCGAAGGGCACAGAGTTCGGCGAGCGGCTCATCAACAGCATGTTCACCCTGTCGACCCTGGTCGGAACGTCGGTGGCACAGCTGACGCAGGGCACGATCGTTGCGAACCTCGGCTTCAGCGACGTGAGCTTTCCGCACCCGCTGCGCGCCGGAGACACCATGTACTCAGAGACACGGGTGCTCTCGAAACGGCTGTCGAAGAGCCGGGTCGGCCAGGGCATCGTCGAATTCGAGCACAGCGCTCGCAACCAGCGCGGCGAGGTGGTCGCCGTTGCGAAACGCTCGACGCTCATGCTCTGCCTCCCGACGGAGAACTGACATGATCATCGGCCCAGCGCTGCTGTTCTGCCCGGCCGACCGACCCGATCGCTACGAGAAGGCGGTCGCGGCGGGTGATTCGGTGATCCTGGACCTCGAGGATGCCGTCAGCCTCGACGCGAAGCCGCGGGCGCGGGCGACGCTCGCCGCGTCATCCCTCGACCCCGACCGCACGATCGTGCGGGTCAACCCGCGTTCGACCGGGCAGCTGGACGACGACCTCGCGGCTGTTAGGCGCGCCGGATACCGCACGGTGATGCTCGCGAAGGCCGAGACCGAGGCGGACCTGGCACCGCTGGCCGGGTTCGAGGTGATTGCGATCTGCGAGAGCCCGCTCGGGGTCCGCAACGCAGACGTGCTGGCCGCGCTCGATACGGTCGTCGCGCTCACCTGGGGCGCCGAGGACCTGGTCGCGGGGCTCGGAGGTTCATCGAGCCGTTTCACCGACGGCGCCTACCGGCCGCTCGCGCTGTACGCTCGCTCGCGGGTACTGGTCGCGGCCGGCAGTGAGGGGAAGCCCGTCTTCGACACCGTTCACACCGACATCGCCGATGTCGAGGGCCTTCGCGCGGAGTCTGAGGATGCCGCCGCGTCCGGCTTCGCCGGGGCGATGTGCATCCACCCCAGCCAGGTCGCGACGATCCGCGGGGCGTTCAGCCCGAGCGAGACGCAGATCGTCTGGGCGAGATCGGTGCTCGCCGCGGCAGAGCGGGCCGGCAATGCCGCTTTCGCGTTCGAGGGCCGGATGGTGGACGAACCCATCCTGCGCCAGGCGAGAAAGATCGTGGGCGGCTAGCTCTTCTTCGTGCGCTTGGCGATCTCGGCGTCGATGTCATCGTCGGTGATGATCCTCTTGCCGGGCCCGTACGCGTTGAGGGCGGTGAAGAAGACCGCGATAGCCATTCCGCCGATCGCCCAGCCCGGCCAGAAGTAGCCGGCACCGGTGAAGTACCAGATGACCGCGAGGATGAGTGAGACGCCGATCCACACCCAGACGAATCGCCAGAAGTCCTGTTTGCGTTTGAGCGATTCGCGCGCCTGGGCGCGGATCGGATCCTCGTCGGTGCTCATGACTCGAACCTATCGCCCTGCGGGTCTCCGCGGGAAGGGCACCGGATAGGGTGGACCGGATGGAACTCCAGCTGCCCCTGTGGTTCGAGGTCACCACAATCGCGGTGCTCATCCTCATCGTGGTCGCCGACCTTGCTCTCGCCTACTGTCGTCCGCACGTCCCATCGACGCGGGAGTCGACCATCTGGGTCGCGTTCTATGTCGGGCTGGCGCTCGTCTTCGCCGTGCTCATGTACTTCTTCGCCGGTGCCGATCATGCCGGGCAGTTCGTGGCCGGATGGCTCACCGAGTACAGCCTCTCGATCGACAACCTCTTCGTCTTCGTCATCATCATGGCCAGGTTCTCCGTGCCGCGGAAATACCAGCAGGAAGTGCTGATGGTCGGCATCATCATCGCGCTGCTGCTCCGTGGCGTCTTCATCGTGCTCGGCGCTCAGCTGATCGAGCACTTCAGCTGGATCTTCTACATCTTCGGCGCATTCCTGCTGTACACGGCGGTGCGGCAGGCGATCGACGACAGCGCGGATATGAACGAAACCGAGAGCGGCGTCATTCGCTGGTTGCGTCGCCGGATTCCCATCACCAGGGAATTCGACGGGGCGAAAGTGCGCACAACGGTCGACGGCAAGCGCGCTTTCACCCCGATTCTCATCGTGATCATCGCTCTCGGTTCCACCGACCTGGTGTTCGCGCTCGACTCGATCCCGGCGATCTTCGGAATCACGACCAGCGCCTTCATCGTGTTCGCAGCGAACGTCTTCGCACTGATGGGCCTGCGCCAGCTGTACTTCCTGCTCGGTGACCTCATCGACCGGCTCGTGTACCTCAAGTACGGCATCGCGTTCATCCTGGCGTTCATCGGAGTGAAGCTCGTGCTTCACGCCCTGCATGAGAACCAGCTGCCGTTCCTCAACAATGGCAAGGGTTTCGGCTGGGCACCCGAGATCTCGACCCTGGTGTCGCTCGGGGTGATCGTGGTCGCTATGGGAATCGCCGTGGGCGCGAGCCTGGTGAAGCTGCGGCTCGACCTGAGGTCGGGAGACAATGGGGGTGCGGGGGAAGAGGGGTCGTGAGTCGTGGTCGAAGTCCGGCATGAATTCGCGCTGTCCGACGGATCTGCGAGCTTCACCGTGGCCGGCAGCTCCGACCGCGGCGCGGTCCGCAGGCTGAACGAGGACAGTTTTCTCGCCCGGTTGCCGGTCTTCGTCGTCGCCGATGGAATGGGCGGTCACGCCTTCGGCGACCGGGCCAGCCAGGCGGCGGTGGCGGTCTTCGCGGAGCACTTCGGGGACATGGATCTCGCCCGGCCGCAGGATGTGCTCGACACCGTGGATCGTGCGAATGACGCCGTGCTCCGGGTGAGCAGCGAATCGGACACCCCGGGCGCGTTGTCGGGAACGACACTGGCCGGTGTCGCCCTGGTGGAGCTGGAGCCGGCCGGCCTCGGCTGGATGGTGTTCAACGTGGGCGACTCGCGCGTCTACAGCTGGGACGGTCGTGCACTCCGTCAGGTGAGCAAGGACCACTCCGCGGTACAGGAGATGGTGGATGCCGGCGAGATCACCAAAGAACAGTCGGAGCGGCATCCCGATCGCAACATCGTCACGCGCGCGCTCGGGGCGTCGCACCGCGTTCTCGTGGACTCCTGGATCATGCCGGCCGTCGGGCACCAGGCCTTCGTGGTCTGCTCCGACGGTCTCACGAAGGAGCTGGACGATGACGAGATCGCGGGACTGATCGCGCAGAACACCGGGGGGCCGGTCGCCCTAATCGCCGAACGCCTGGTCACGGCCGCGGTCGCCGCAGGCGGCTCCGATAACGTCACCGTCGTCATGGTCGAGGCCGACTTCGCGACTGCGCCTGATGAAGACATGGCCGAGCGGCCGCGCACGGTCGACCCCGCTGCCACTCTCGAGATGCTCGAGGACACGCTGCCTAAGAGATGAGCGTAAGTCACGGGTGCCCGCTCCCAATAGGGTGGTGATTCGGGAGGTGCGAGATGGCGATCACGCAACGGCAGACGATGGATACCGTGCGTGGGTCGATCGAGCTCCGGGTCAGCGCTGAGTCGCACATGGGCGCATCGCGCGACGGGAACGGCGACGCCTTTCTCGTGCTCGGCTCCATATTCCTGGTCGCCGATGGCACGGGTGGATATCCGGCAGACGCTCATGCCGCGCAGATGGTCGTGCAGACCTTCGCGGGCAGGTTCGCCGGCGTCGACCTCGTGACGGCGGACGACGTTCTCGATGCCATCGGCAGCGCGAATCAGGCGGTTCTTTCGCTGTCGGGCGACTCACCTGGTGCCGCAGCCGCAGTGGCGGGGCTGGGTCTCATGAGCTCGGAGAGCGGTGAAGACATCTACTGGCTGCTCTTCAACGTGGGCAACTCACGGGTATACACCTGGAGCGATAGTGGATTCGGGACCTTCTCCCAGTTGACCGTCGATCACTCGGTCGCGCAGGAGTATGTCGATAACGGTCTGTGGACCCGCCTGGAGGCGGCGCATTCACCGGCACGCAAGGCCATCACCCGCGTGCTCGGTCTCGATTCGCGGATCGATCCCGATGTGTGGCTGCTCCCCATTTCACAGAGCCCCGCGAAGACCGGCTTTCTCCTGTGTTCCGATGGGCTCACCGAACGGTTGAACGATGACGAGATCGCTCGGGTATTGGGGTACTCCCAGGACAGGACCGATTCGCCCGCCGAAAGGCTGATCGGTGCCGCCCGCGCACTGGGGGCTGCCGATGACGTTACGGCCATCGTGATCGAGTGCACGCGTGAGGCGGCGGGATGAAGCTCAAACTCACACTTCAGCGGCCTTCGGGACCGGACGCCGACATCCTGGTGACCACGGATGCGTCGGCGACCGTCGGCGAGGTGGCACTCGCAATCGCCACGGTCGATCCGAGCAGGCCGGCCGGCATGGTGGCACCGCAGTCCGCCGCGACCCTCCGCGTTGTCGGCGAAGGTATCGTCGAACC
>JAZJYU010000067.1:0-3810 GCA_040390225.1 Actinomycetota bacterium
ATGGCGGACCCCGACGCCGACTTCGACGCCCTGATGGCGGAGATGGGCACGCTGCAGGAGGAGATCGACGCGGCGGACGCCTGGGATCTCGACTCCCAGCTCGAACAGGCCATGGATGCGCTGCGCACGCCGCCCGGGGACTCGAAGGTCGCAAATCTTTCCGGTGGAGAGAAGCGCCGGGTCGCGCTCACCAAGCTGCTGCTGCAGAAGCCAGACCTGCTGCTGCTCGACGAGCCCACCAACCACCTCGATGCAGAGAGCGTGCTCTGGCTCGAGCAGCACCTGGCGCAGTATCACGGCGCTGTGCTGGCCGTCACCCACGATCGGTACTTCCTCGACCACGTCGCCGAATGGATCGCCGAGGTCGACCGCGGTCACCTCTACCCGTACGAGGGCAACTACTCCACCTACCTGGAGAAGAAGCAGGAGCGCCTCAGCATCCAGGGCAAGAAGGATGCCAAGCTCTCGAAGCGCCTGGCCTCCGAACTGGAGTGGGTGCGCAGCAACGCGAAGGGAAGGCAGGTCAAGTCGAAGGCGCGTCTCGCGCGGTACGAGGAGATGGTCAACGAAGCGGAGAAGACCAGGAAGCTCGATTTCGAGGAGCTGGTCATCCCCGTCGGCCCTCGGCTCGGTGCTCAGGTGATCGACGCGAAGAACCTGCAGAAGGGGTTCGACGGACGCATCCTCATCGACGGACTCAGCTTCACCCTGCCGCGCAACGGCATCGTCGGCGTCATCGGACCGAACGGCGTCGGCAAGACCACCCTGTTCAAGACGATCACCGGCCTCGAGCCGCTCGACTCCGGCGATCTCAAGATCGGTGAGACGGTCGATATCTCCTACGTCGACCAGGACCGTGGCGGCATCGACCCGAACAAGACGCTATGGGAGGTCGTGTCCGATGGCCAGGACTTCATTCAGGTGGGCAAGACCGAGATCCCGAGCCGCGGCTATGTGAGCCAGTTCGGCTTCAAGGGGCCGGACCAGCAGAAGAAGGCCGGCGTGCTCTCCGGCGGTGAGCGCAACCGTCTCAACCTCGCGCTCACGCTGAAGCAGGGTGGCAACCTGCTGCTGCTCGACGAGCCGACAAACGACTTGGATGTCGAAACCCTCGGATCGCTCGAGAACGCACTGCTCGAGTTCCCCGGCTGCGCGGTGGTCATCACCCACGATCGGTGGTTCCTCGACCGGATCGCGACCCACATCCTCGCCTATGAGGGAACCGAGGAGAACCCGTCCAATTGGTACTGGTTCGAGGGCAACTTCCAGTCATACGAGGAGAACAAGATAGAGCGCCTGGGGCCGGATGCGGCGAAACCGAATCGTTCGGCATACCGCAAGCTCACCAGAGACTGAGTTGTCGGCGCGCCGCCACCCCGCTGCGCCGGACGCAGACTTCGGCCACGCTCGAGCGATGATCGTCCCGGCGTGTCTGACCGACTCCAAGAAGAAAGGTTTCGAATGCGGGTGCACATCCCCGTTCAGCTGCGCTGGTCGGACCTCGACGCCTATGGGCATGTCAACAACGTGCAGGTGCTTCGGCTGCTCGAGGAGGTGCGCGTCGTCGCGTTCTGGCAGGCCGACGACGAGGAGGAGCGCGAGGGGATGCCGCAGACGGCGGTCATCGATGCCCGGCTGGGCTCGTCCACGCTGAGCATCATCGCCCGCACCGAAATCGAGTACCTGAAGACGATCGAATACCGGCGTCGCCCGCTGGACGTGCAGGTCTGGGTCGGGCGTCTCGGCGGGGCCGACCTGGATGTCTGCTACGAGATCTGGTCACCGGCGGGTGTCGAACCGGCCGAGCTCTACGCACGCGCCATGACGACCGTCGCGATGGTCGACGCCGAGACGATGCTGCCGCGCAGGCTGCGTCCGGAGGAGCGCGAGGCATGGTCGCCGTACCTTGAGGAGCCCGCGCGCTTCAAGCGACGTGGTTAGTTCTGAGCGGGTCACCCTGGGCGGCCCTGACTGAGTTGCTCCGACTGAGTTGTGCTCTGTGAACCGTTCTCTCTGAACTTATTAGGCGAAACTGTCGTGTTGTTGTGAGGAGGTGGGGAGTGCCCAGAACAGGCGAGCAGGGAGCCGGCGAGCAGAAAGCAAGCGACCGGAGTGAGCAGGCTCAGTTGATGCGCGCATTGCACGACGAGCACGGCCCCGCGCTGTGGCGATATGTCGTGTGGCTGACCGGTGATCGTCAGCTGGCCGAGGATGTCGTGCAGGAGACGCTGGTACGCGCCTGGCGCCACCCGCAGGTGCTCGACCAGTCGGAGAGCTCGGCCAAGGCCTGGCTGTTCACCGTGGCCCGCAACCTCGTGATCGACAACAAGCGGAGTGCGCACTCGCGGCATGAGATCGCGACCGACATGCTGCCCGAGCATCCGCTCGAGGATCGCACGGACGCCCTTCTGGATTCCTGGCTGGTCTCCGACGCACTCACCTCGCTGTCCACCGATCACCGGCTGGTGATCGTGCACGCTTACTATCGCGGCCAGTCGATCGCCGAGATCGCCTCCGAACTTCAGGTACCCGCCGGCACGGTGAAGTCCCGGCTGCACTACGCGCTGCGAGCGTTGCGACTCGCACTCCAGGAAAGGGGGATGACCAGATGACCGACGAATATTCCAGCGACGAATACTCCGATTGGGATGCGGCGTATGTGCTCGGCGCGCTCTCCGTTGCCGACCGCAGGGACTTCGAACGTCACCTGTCCGATTGCGACTCATGCTCAACCGCTGTCGCGGAGCTGGCCGGGATGCCCGGGCTGCTCTCCAAACTGCCGGCAGTCGAGGCGACGGCCCTGCTCGACGATGCGCAGCCGATCCCGATGCCGCAGACGCGTCTGCCGCGGCTGGTGCGCTCGGCCCGGAGGCGCCAACTGCGCGTGCGGGGACTGGTGGCCGGCGGCATCGTCGCGGCGGCTGCGGCAGCGGCGGCGATCGTGCTGATCATTCCGCTGGTCTTCCCCAGTGCGCCGGCGTCTCCCGCGAACGACAGAGTACTGGTTTCGCTCAGCCGGGTGATCCCCAATCCGCTCAGCGCGAGCATCCAGCTGACTCCGGAGGGCTGGGGCACCAGCATCGACATGGACTGCAGCTACGGCGCGCCGGCTATCCCCCCTCCATACGGCACGGGGAACAGTACCCCCGCGGCCCGGGGATACTCGCTATTCGTGACCGATGAGTCGGGCAAGACGACGGAGGTCGCCACCTGGTGGGCCGGACCGGGTAGCAGGGTCGAGCAATCGGCATCGACGAGCCTGCCGATCGGACGGATAGCATCCGTCGATGTGAGGTCGGCGGACGGTACGGTGCTGCTCAGAGCTTCTGTCTGAGCTTCTGTCTACTGGCTCCATTTAGCCGATCGGCTTCGAACCGACCCGGATCGTGCCCTCCTGCGCCACGCTGGCCAGCAGTTCGCCGGCGCGGTTGAAGATCCTTCCCATGGCGAGTCCACGCCCGCCGGTCGCGGTCGGCGACGCGGTCACGTACAGCATCCATTCATCCACACGGGGCGGACGGTGAAACCACATCGCATGGTCGAGGCTGGCCGTTCTCAGAGTGGGCGAGCCGGGGACGAGTCCGTGTTTGCGGTAGATCGGGTAGAGCAGGTTGTAGTCGCTCGCGTACGCCAACAGCGCGGTATGCAGCTGTGGGTCGTCAGGAACAGGACCGATGGTCTTGAACCACACCGCGTCGACGGCGTCGCCCGGTTCATCCGCGAGGTAGATGGGCTGATAGACGTGACGGAATTCGAACGCCTGCTGCATGATCCACCCCGTTATCGAGTTCTCCGGCTGCGGGCCCAGCC
>JAZJYU010000068.1:0-16241 GCA_040390225.1 Actinomycetota bacterium
CGGCGGCCAACGCCCCATCGACCGCGTCAACAACGGTCCGAGTCAGAACACCTAGGCGCCGTCGGCGGCTGTGCGGTTGGGGTGGCGAGCGCACAAATCGGAGGCATCGCAGGAGAAGTTGTGGACAAGGGACACTTCATGTTGGAACTCTGTGAAGAGTGGTGTCCCTAACGTGTTAGCGGAGGACTATCCATTTTGAACTTGCCCGACGCAACCTACAGAATCGCCATTCTCATGGCAATTGTCATCGGAATCGTCGTCGCCGAGACCCTCTTCCTCCGCCATCTACGGCGCAAAAACCGGGACAGCCACCAAGTTAGCGGTACAGGTCGTGCCCCTCGAGGAATTCGCTTTTACCTCGTGCTGCTAGCGGTTGTCGCGGCGGTAGTGCTTGGCGTGGCGCTCTTGAACATTGGGCGATCTTCTTGAAATCTCGATCGCTATGAGAGCACTAACAATCTCCGCACAGCTCAGCTTTTTCTTGTTGCTCTACGGTCTATTCGACTTAGGTCCTCTCGCTAGTCAAGCGATGGCTCTCGCATTCGTGCTCGGGGCTTTTTCGCCGTTTCGTTCGCGATCGTCCGCTTGGTCGCTGCACGAGGCTGTCTGCCAAAGCGGGGCCTTACTTCGCATCGGGCGAGTCGCTCTGCTTGGTTTTACGTTGCAACTATTGCCCTGATTGGAAGCACTGTTCTTGCATGTAGGAATACTCGATCGGAACACCCCCGCCGTAATTTTCGGAGTCTTGGTCTTTGGTGCCGGGACCTACCTCTTATTTCTGTTGATTTCTTTCATGCGACGAGCAAGATGACACTTGGACGCTTCTCATGAGCGATCTCTGGAGAGATGCTCGCGTTGCATGACGTGAACACGGGAGAGTTTCTGACGGCCGCCAACGCTCTCACCGAGCCAGACGATACGTGCTCGATTTTCTGAACTCGAGTGGGTGCGCGGAATTGTCAAAACTTGAATTTCAAGACCATATGGACGAGGAAAACCTGCTCTAGTGAATCCGATCTTCGCAAGTGTCATCGAAATAGTTGTCGGCGTCTTGAGCGTCGCTTGGGGTCTCTTCGCATTTCTCCATCGTGAAGCTGTCCGTCGGTGGTTCGTGAAAATGCAGGCCCGAAGGTTTGGTAGCTCAGTCGGTAGGTTGGCTGAGGAGAACAGCCACAACATTTGGGCGGTGGTGGTCTCGTCGACGGGGTTCGTCGCCATTGGACTGACCTTTTTCATCGGAGGTTTGGTCAACCTCTTCGCTAAGTAAGGTCGTTCGCGATTTGCGCATGAAACGGATGGTCGTCTGGCACACGCCGCTAACGGGCTGCCGCAACCTGCGTCGCACTTCTTACGATCGCTGGCCTATCCGGCCCGTATGCTGCCCTGCCACGAGTACCCGGATCCATCCGACTTCACGTAGAGCAGCCGACAGCTGATCGGTACATCGATCAGGCGACGAATGCAGGGCATCCACTTGCCGGTGCAACTGGTCGTGATCCTCGGGGACCGACCCGGGGGATCGCCCGGAGACTTTGAGTTCCACGACCTGCAGAGAGCCACCAGGCATGAGACCGATCAAGTCGAGCCGCTCGGGCGAACCGGAATTCGGTTGCCAGTCGAGATCCGAGGTCGAGACCTCGCTGCGCACCGAGAGGTATCGGTGATGCGAGAAGTCAGCGGCAAGGGCGACAGCCGCCTGTTCGCATACGGGCGCAAGGCGCTGGACGACCCAGCCGAGATCCCGCGCCGAGAGTTCGAGCAGCGGATTCCACCCTCGCGAGTGGCCGCCGCCCGTGCGGTCGATGAGGGCCACGAGTTGGTTCCACCGAGTCCGCTCCGACGGCGACTCGGATGCCGCCACCAGCGCGGTCGTCAGAACAAGCACGTGGTGATGCACGACTCTGAGCAGCGCGGTCTTGTTGCTCAGCACGTCCAATCGGGTGCCGAAGAGCGGTTCGACGAACGGCCACAGAACCGCTCGATGTGCGACCGTGCCGAGCACCATCTCCCGGCTCGTCACTGCGATGACCTCACGCGAGAAGCCTGTCGCTAACCGCCCGATGGGGGAGGAGTTGTCCACAGGGCGGGAGGGAGTTCGCTGTCGCGAGCGGGCCAGCCCAGTCTGACCCTCCGCACTCCACGAAAACGAAGGAGAACCGCGGCCGAACGCGGCATGGCGAGAGCAACCCCGCGTGTCGACGCGGTTCTCCTTCGTTTTCGTAAGGGGGCAACGGGCTGCCGGAGCACCATGCGCACGGCAATACACTGTGTTACATGCCGGAAACACCTGACTGGAAGCCGCGTTCGCGCGTCGTCACCGACGGAATCGAAGCCACCACGAGTCGTGGGATGCTGCGGGCCGTCGGCATGGGCGACGCCGACTGGGAGAAGCCCCAGATCGGTATCGCGAGTTCCTGGAACGAGATCACGCCGTGCAACCTGTCCCTCGACCGGCTTGCCCAGGGCGCGAAGGAGGGTGTGCACGAGGGCGGCGGCTACCCGCTGCAGTTCGGCACCATCTCGGTCAGCGACGGCATCTCGATGGGCCACGAGGGCATGCACTTCTCCCTGGTCAGCCGCGAGGTGATCGCCGACTCCGTCGAGGTGGTCATGCAGGCGGAGCGGCTCGACGGGTCCGTGCTGCTGGCCGGGTGCGACAAGTCGCTGCCGGGCATGCTGATGGCCGCCGCTCGACTGGATCTGGCATCCGTGTTCCTCTACGCCGGCTCGATAGCGCCCGGCTGGGTGAAGCTCACCGATGGCACCGAGAAGGAGATCACGATCATCGACTCCTTCGAGGCGGTCGGCGGCGTGAAAGCCGGCACCATGAGCCTCGAAGACGCACACCGCATCGAGTGCGCCTTCGCCCCAGGCGAGGGTGCCTGCGGCGGCATGTACACCGCGAACACGATGGCGTCCGTGGCGGAGGCGCTCGGGATGTCGCTGCCGGGCTCCACGAGCCCCGCGAGCGCCGACCGGCGCCGCGACTACTTCGCGCATCGCTCCGGCGAGGCTGTCGTCAACATGCTGAGGCTGGGCATCACCGCCCGCGACATCCTCACCCGCAAGGCGTTCGAGAACGCGATCACGGTGGCCATGGCTCTCGGCGGTTCGACCAATGTCATCCTGCACCTGCTCGCCATTGCGCACGAGGCGGAGGTCGAGCTCAGCATCGACGACTTCAACCGCATCGGCGACAAGGTTCCGCACCTGGCGGACATGAAGCCGTTCGGCAAATACGTCATGTTCGACCTGGACCGCCAGGGCGGCATCCCGGTGCTCATGAAGGCCCTGCTCGACGCCGGCCTTCTGCACGGGGACGCGCTCACCGTTACCGGCAAGACCGTCGCGGAGAACCTCGCCGAACTCAACCCCGACGGACTCGACGGCAAGGTGCTGCGCACGCTCGACAACCCGATCCACAAGTCCGGCGGACTCACGGTGCTGAAGGGCACGCTCGCGCCGGAGGGCGCCGTCGTCAAGACCGCCGGCTTCGACGCCGACGTGTTCGAGGGTCCGGCGAGGGTGTTCGAGCGCGAACGCGCGGCGATGGACGCACTCACCGAGGGCACGATCGCGAAGGGCGACATCGTCGTCATCCGGTACGAGGGTCCGAAGGGCGGTCCCGGCATGCGCGAGATGCTCGCGATCACCGCCGCCATCAAGGGTGCCGGGCTCGGCAAGGATGTACTACTCTTGACGGACGGCAGATTCTCAGGCGGCACAACCGGACTGTGTATCGGCCACATAGCACCCGAAGCGGTGGACGCAGGTCCGATCGCCTTCGTGCGCGATGGTGATCTAATTCGGGTCGATATCGCAGCTCGCTCCCTCGACCTACTCGTCGAGCCGGCAGAGCTCGCAGCTCGCCAGTCAGGCTGGGCTCCACTCCCTCCGCGCTATACCCGTGGCGTTCTCGCGAAATACTCCAAGCTCGTGCACTCGGCCGCCGAGGGTGCGATCACGGGATAGCTCGCGCTCACCCATTCGCGCTTCATCATCGTCAAGGAAAACCAGATGTCTACGGACACTCCCGTGCCCACCGCAACACGAACCACTGCGCCCGCCAACAGCACCGAGCCGGAGATCCTGACCGGCTCCGGCGCCATCCTGCGTACCCTCGAGCACCTCGGCGTCAAAGACGTCTTCGGACTGCCGGGCGGCGCGATCATCCCGTTCTACGACGAGCTCATGTCGTCGACCGCCATCCGCCACATCCTGGTTCGTCACGAGCAGGGTGCCGGCCATGCCGCCGAGGGTTACGCCTCGGCAACGAACACCATCGGGGTCGCCATCGCGACCTCCGGCCCGGGCGCGACCAACCTGGTGACGGCGATCGCGGATGCCTACATGGACTCGGTGCCGCTGCTCGCGATAACCGGCCAGGTGTTCTCCACCCTCATGGGCACGGACGCCTTCCAGGAGGTCGACATCGTCGGCATCACCATGCCGATCACCAAACACTCCTTCCTGGTGACCAAGCCCGAAGACGTGCCGGCCACGCTCGCGAAAGCCTTCCAGATCGCGACGACCGGGCGTCCCGGTCCGGTGCTGGTCGACATCACCAAGGATGCGCAGCAGAACAGTGCGCCCTTCATCTGGCCGCCCAAGGTCGAGATGCCCGGATACCGCCCGGTGACGAAAGCGCACGGCAAGCAGATCCAGGCGGCGGCACAGCTGCTCGCCGAGGCGAAGAGGCCGGTGTTCTACGTCGGCGGGGGAGTGGTGCGCGCGCAGGCCTCGAAGGAGTTCTTCGAGCTGGCCACCAAGGTCGGTGCCCCGGTCGTGACCACGCTCATGGCCCGCGGCATCTTCCCAGACTCCAACCCGCTGAACCTCGGCATGCCCGGCATGCACGGAACGGTGCCGGCGGTACTCGCCATCCAGGAGTCCGACCTGCTCATCGCGATCGGCGCCCGTTTCGACGACCGGGTGACCGGCAAGCCGAGCGAGTTCGCGCCGGACGCGAAGGTCGTGCACATCGACATCGACCCCGCCGAGATCTCCAAGATCCGGGTGGCCGATGTCCCGATCGTCGGCGATGCCAAAGACGTCATCGTCGACCTCTCGACCGCCTTCACGGATGCCATAAAGGCGGAGGCGACGCAGGGGACGAAGTACGACCTGTCGGAATGGTGGGTGCGGCTGCACGACCTGCAGAAGCGGTTCCCCCTCGGCTATGACGAGCCGGCCGACGGCCTGCTCAGCCCGCAGTACGTCATCCAGCGCATCGGCGAGATCAGCGGGCCCGAGGCGGTCTACGCCGCCGGCGTCGGCCAGCACCAGATGTGGGCCGCGCAGTTCATCAAGTACGAGCGCCCCAACTCGTTCCTCAACTCCGGCGGCGCGGGCACCATGGGCTACGGCGTACCTGCCGCCATGGGCGCGAAGGTGGCCCAGCCGGAGCGTACGGTGTGGGCGATCGACGGTGATGGATGCTTCCAGATGACCAACCAGGAGCTGGCGACCTGCACCATCAACAACATCCCGATCAAGGTCGCGATCATCAACAACTCCTCGCTCGGCATGGTGCGCCAGTGGCAGCAGCTGTTCTACGACGGCCGTTACTCCTTCACCGACCTGAACACCGGTCACGACACCGCGATGGTGCCCGACTTCGTGAAGCTGGCCGACGCGTATGGCGCCCTCGGCATCCGGGTCACCAAGAAGGAGGAGGTGGATGCCGCCATCACGCTGGCGCTGGAGACCAACGACCGCCCGGTGGTGATCGACTTCATCGTGAGCCGCGACTCGCTGGTCTGGCCGATGGTGCCGCAGGGCGTCGGCAACTCGAATGTGCAGTACGCCAAGGATCACGCCCCGGTCTGGGAAGAGGAGTAGACGATGAGCCACCATGTGCTGTCCCTGCTCGTCGAAGACAAGCCCGGCCTGCTGACTCGCGTCGCCGGCCTGTTCGCCCGCCGCGGCTTCAACATCGAGAGCCTCGCCGTCGGCGCGAGCGAGATCGAGGGCCTCTCCCGCATCACCGTCGTGGTCGACGTCGAGGACCTTCCGCTCGAGCAGGTGACCAAGCAGCTGAACAAGCTCATCAACGTGATCAAGATCGTGGAGCTCGACCCGGCGCAGACCGTGGTGCGCGAGCACATGCTGATCAAGGTGAAGGTCGACAATGCCACGCGATCGCAGATTCTCGAGGCCGCGACCCTGTTCCGCGCGCGGATCGTGGATGTCGCGACCGATGCCCTGGTGATCGAGGTCACCGGTGACACGGCCAAGGTGCAGGCGCTGTTGCGCGTGCTGGAGCCGTACGGCATCCGGGAGATCGCGCAGTCCGGTGTGCTCGCGATCGGCCGCGGCTCGAAGAGCATCACCGAACGCGTTTTCAAAAATTAGACCCCAAACAGAAAGCACAGAACGATGACCGAAATCTTCTACGACAAAGACGCTGACCTGTCCATCATCCAGGGCAAGAAGGTCGGCGTGATCGGCTACGGCTCACAGGGCCACGCCCACGCGCTCAACCTGCGCGACTCCGGTGTGGAGGTGAAGATCGGCCTGAAGCCCGACTCCAAGTCGATCCAGAAGGCGACCGAGGCCGGCTTCGAGGTGCTGACCCCGGCCGGCGTTTCGGACTGGGCCGACGTGATCGTGATCCTCGCCCCCGACCAGTACCAGCGCTTCGTCTACAACGACGACATCCTGCCGCACCTGAAGCCGGGCAAGGCGATCCTGTTCGGCCACGGCTTTAACATCCGGTTCGGCTACATCACCGCGCCGGAGGGCGTCGACGTGATCATGGTCGCCCCGAAGGGCCCCGGCCACACCGTACGTCGTGAGTACGAGGCCGGTCGCGGCGTGCCAGTGATCGTCGCCGTCGAGGAGGACGCCACCGGCGGAGCATGGCAGCTCGCCTGGAGCTACGCGAAGGGCATCGGCGGCCTGCGTGCCGGCGGCATCAAGACCACCTTCACCGAGGAGACCGAGACCGACCTGTTCGGCGAGCAGGCCGTGCTCTGCGGTGGCGTCTCGCAGCTCGTCATGTACGGGTTCGAGACCTTGACCGAGGCCGGCTACCAGCCGCAGATCGCCTACTTCGAGGTGCTGCACGAGCTGAAGCTCATCGTCGACCTGATGTGGGAGGGCGGCATCGCCAAGCAGCGCTGGTCGGTCTCCGACACGGCCGAGTACGGCGACTACGTCTCCGGCCCGCGCGTGATCGACCCGCACGTGAAGGAGAACATGAAGGCCGTGCTCGACGACATCCAGTCGGGTGCGTTCGCGAAGCGCTTCATCGCCGACCAGGATGCCGGAGCCCCCGAGTTCCTCGCCCTGCGCAAGAAGGGTGCAGAGCACCCGATCGAGGCGACCGGCAAGGAGCTGCGTGCGCTCTTCGCGTGGAAGCAGCAGGACGCGGACTACGTGGACGGCTCGGCCGCGCGCTAGTCATCTCCGAGTAGCCCCGGTCTTCGGATGGGGGCTACTTCGGCGTTAATGGGCCGCCGTGCCGGCCCATAAACGCCGTGCTGGCCTGCCTCGGCTGTGAGTAACTCTGTGGTTACTATCACTCGGTCTGTTAGGTTTCCTCGGAGTCTTGCCCGACCGAACGGAAACTACTTCATGCATGCCAGTTCGCCCCGTATTGTCCGGACCTCAGTTCTCAGTGTGGTCGTGCTCCTCGCGGCGAGTCTTCAGGTCGCCGCCGCGTCCACCGCAGCGAGCGCCGACCCCACGACTGGATCGCTCAGCGGTACATTGCTTAGTCAGAGCGCGGGAGGTGCGCCGATCACAGACGCGAATGTGGTTGTGGTTGTGCCAAACACGATCCAGTCGTATTCCGCAATTGTGGACTCCACGGGAAACTTCTCGATAACAAAAGTCCCGCAGGGTAGTTACGTGATTAGCGTTCAGTCCTGGAATCGGGGTGCTGAGAACAACCTCACTCCGTACTATCTCGGAGCCGCAAGCATGACTGCGGAGACTCCGGTTCTGATCACGGCCGGAACTGATATGGATCTGGGATCCATATCAGTTCCACCAGGAGCGACGATTTCCGGTCACGTGACCATACCTGCAGGACATCCGCAGGATGTCGATGTCTCTGCGCATTCCTCCACGCTCGGTGTCTACGGCGGGGGGAACGGCTACACAGACGCCGCAGGCGATTACACCGTCGCCGGCCTTTGGCCGGCGGACTATGTGATCAGTTTCAGGGACAACGCGTATCCGGCCACGCTCGTCAGCAAGGAGTGGGGCAAGCCAACGGATCGCGGACCCGCACTCACCCATGTCACCGCGCTTCAAAAGGTCGTGAACAGGAACACGACGATGGAGGTCGGCGGTGCGCTGACGGGCTTCATCACTGACTCCGCGGGTTTGCCCGTTCAGCACGTGTATGTGGCCATTAGCAAATCAGACGGCACTGTCTTCGCCGGATCGGTGATAACGGGCACCGACGGCAGCTACTCGTTCGGCACGTCGTTCAACCCCCTCTTGCCCGGCACCTACTACTTGCAGGTGCAGAATTCGCAGATGACAGGTACGCCATCGTCGAACTGGGCGTCGAGCTGGTTCGGCAACACAGCCTTCGCGAACGGCTCGACACCGATTGTCGTAACCGCTGCACAGACCACGACGGTCAATATGAAGCTCGGCTTGGGGGGCTCAATTGCCGGCCGGGTGACCGACAAGAATGGCAGCGGCGCCCAGGCGCTCGTGACGGCCCTGGGAATCGATCCGTCAACAGGGAAGAGCGTTGTATTGGGCGAGCAGGAGTCGGATGCCGACGGCAACTACATCGTGTCCCATCTTCCCGCGACGAAATTTGAGCTGCAGTTCACGACCGCCGAGGAAGGATCGGACTACGGTCTCGCGAATCAGTATTGGCCCGGAGTTCTTGAGGAATCCGACGCGACCCGGGTTCCCCTGGCCGTAGGTCAGTCCCGTACCGGGTACAACATTGCCCTTCCGCCTCTTCCGATTTCGACTCATTCACCGTTCGGCAGATTCGAATCCGCCTCGGCGGCGGCGGGTGTAGTCACAGCCACCGGTTGGGCTATCGATCCGGACGTCACCTATGGTGCTCAGGTGACTGTGTCTTTGGACGGCCTTGATCTGGGGGTTGGCGGCGACCCTGAAGAAGCAGGCTGGTACGCGGGAGACCCGACTCCGGTCCCGCCGAACAAGTATGCCGCCTACGGTACGGATCACGGGTTTACCGTATTCGCGTCGGACGTCGCGCCAGGCAAGCACCTGGTGTGCGTCACTGCACTCAATTCGGGCGGCCCCAGTACGCCCGATACGCCCCTCGGCTGCCAGACGGTTCTCGTCCAGACCGGCTCGCCTGTTGGAGCTTTTGAGGCTGCAATGGGTGGTCCCGACGGCATCGCGACCCTCACTGGTTGGGCTCTCGACCCTGACACGTTCGGCCGGGTGCAGGTGCAGGCGACTGTCGATGGCCTGAAGGGAGGGTCCTTTGTCGCGAACAAGCAGAGCTCGGACATCCCGGCAAAGTACGTCGGCTATGGCACGAACCATGGCTTCGTCACCGGGATCAGTGGCCTCACGCCGGGAAGCCACACTGTCTGCCTAACTGTGATCAATCGAGGGCCGACGGCGACTGACACCGCGCTCGGCTGTAAGCCGGTCACAGTTCCCGGCGGCAAGCCTTTCGGCTCGTTCGATTCCGCGACCGTCCAGAAAAACGGCAGCGTCGCGGTAAGCGGCTGGACCCTTGACCCCGACACCAGTTCGCCGATCACTGTGCGGTTCACCAGCGACGGGACAAAGTTGTCGGAGGTCGTGGCGGGCACTCTTAAGCCACACCTAAGCGCGCAATTCCCGGGCTACGGTAATTGGCACGGATTCACATCGACTTTGTCGGGCCTCAAGAGCGGGCCTCACGTGATCTGTGCCATCGCGCTCGACACTGCGAGAAACTCTGACAACACACAACTGGGGTGCTTCCCCCTGAGGATCCCGAAAAGCTAACGCTCCGCACGCAGCCAGGCGACGCCGCCGAGATCGATCTCGGTGGCGTTGCTCTTCTGCAGGATGACCATGAGCACGGCGTCGCACGCCGAGCAGCGCACGATGAACGAGTGCGGCTTCTCGTACACCATGGCGCGAGCGAGCACGGTGGTGTCGCCGCAGGTTGCGCAGCGGGCGGATGCCGTGGTCGGGTCGAACGCGAACAGATCGGAGAGCGGTCCGGCCAGTGCGTTGCCGTCGACGTGTCCGGCCATCATGCCCCTCCGAATCGTTCGGTCTTCACGCGGCCGGGGTCGTGGCCGAGCAGAACGAGCGCGTTCGCGACGGCTTCGACGAAGCCGGTCGGGCCGCAGACGAACACCGCCGGGTCGTCGGATGCCGGGAAGCAGTGCGCGGACAGATCGTCGCCCGTGACGCGCCCGGCCGGCCTCGGCCATCCGGGAGGCGTCGCGCGGGTGTATGCCCAGGTGACGTCGAGTCCGGGCGTCGGCGCCTCGAGCTCGGAGCGGAAGAACACGTCGTCGGGGTTGCGCACAGAGTAGAGCAGCCGGAATGGAGCGGTGCTGTCGGACTGCGCGCGCGAGCGGATCATGGCCATGAGCGGAACGACACCCGAGCCGCCGGCGATCAGCTGCACGGGGCCGGCCAGGGAGGGTTGCCAGATGAACCAGCCGCCGAGCGGACCTCGGATCTCAAGCAGGTCTCCCGGCATCACGTCGTCAACCAGGTACGGCGAGACCTCGCCGTCTGGGAGCTTGTCCACGGCGAGTTGCAGCTGCTCACCGGACCCGCTCGACGCGAGCGAGTAGGAGCGCACGGCCTGGTAGCCGTCCTCGGCCGTCAGGCGCACATCCACGTGCTGGCCGGCGATGTTGCCGCGCCAGCCGGGTACCTCGATGTCGAGGCTGCGGGCGCTCTCCGTCTCGGCACGGACCGCCTTCACAGTGCCCGTCATCCATGTGGCTACCAAGAGAACGTCGCTACCAATAGCGCTGTTCTTGCCAGGGGTCGCCGTACATGTTGTAGCCGTTCTGCTCCCAGAAGCCGGGCTGGTCCTGGGGCAGCATCTGCAGGCCCTTGATCCACTTGGCGCTCTTCCAGAAGTACAGATGGGGCACCAGAAGCCGGGCGGGACCGCCGTGTTCCGGGTCGAGGTCTTCCCCGTCGAAGTCGAAGGCGATCCAGGCCTTGCCGTCGAGCAGGTCGGCGAGCGGGATGTTGGTGGTGTAGCCGCCGTAGCAGTGCGCCATCGTGTACTCGTACGTGGTGTCGACGTCCTTGAACAGGGTGTCGAGCGAGACGCCGCGCCAGTGCGTGCCGAGCTTCGACCAGCGGGTGACGCAGTGGATGTCGGTGCCGATGTCCTCGATCGGCAGCGCGTGCAACTGCTCCCAGTTCCACTTCGAGACCACGCCGGTCTCGTTGGTGATGCTGAACTCCCAGTCCGCGGTGTCGATGCGAGGGGTGGGCCCCGCCGAGAGCACCGGGAAGTCCTGGGTGAGGTACTGCCCGGGCGGGAGCGACGCGTCGCTCTCCCGCCGACGACTGCCGAAGCCACGCGAGATGACTGCCATGGCACGTAGTCTAGATCGATGACCAGTCTCGCGCTCGGGATTCCGCGGGTCCGTCGCGCTCCGTCGATCGAGGGCAGACCGGATGTGCCGGGGCTGATCGACACGTTCGGCCGGGTGGCGCGCGACCTTCGCGTCTCCATCACCGAGAAGTGCTCGTTGCGCTGCACGTACTGCATGCCGGAGACCGGCCTTCCCGCCATCCCTCGCGACGACCTCTTGACGCCGGCCGAGATCGCCCGGCTGGTCGGCATCGCGGTGCGCGACCTCGGCGTGCGCGACGTGCGCTTCACCGGTGGCGAGCCGTTGATGCGCGCGGATCTGGCGGAGATCATCCGCATGTCGTCCGCTGTCGCCGACGGTGCCTCGATCTCGATGACGACCAACGCAATAGGGCTGGACCATCGCATCCGCGAACTGGTCGACGCCGGCCTCACCCGCATCAACATCTCGCTGGACACGGTCGACCGCGACCACTTCGCCCGGCTCACCCGTCGCGACCGGCTGCCCGCCGTGTTCGCCGGAATCCGCGCAGCGAGTGAGGCGGGCATCACCCCGCTCAAGATCAACGCCGTGCTGATGCGCGACACCCTCGCGGGTGCCGCCGACCTGCTCGACTGGTCGCTGACGAACGGCGTGCGGCTGCGTTTCATCGAGCAGATGCCGCTGGATGCCGACGAGCAGTGGGCGCGCGACCAGATGGTGGACGCCGCCGAACTGCTCGCCGTGCTGTCGACCCGGTTCACGCTGACGCGCCCGCATCGCGACGACCCGTCATCTCCGGCGGAGGAGTGGGATGTGAACGGCGGCGCGGGTACGGTCGGCATCATCGCCTCGGTCACCCGCTCGTTCTGCGAGGCATGCGATCGCACCCGCATCACCGCCGAGGGTACGGTGCGCTCCTGCCTGTTCGGCGACGACGAGACCGACCTGCGCGGCCTGCTGCGCGGGGGAGCGGACGACCGCGACAGTGTTGATCGAAACATAGCCGACCGCTGGCGGGCCGCCATGTGGGGCAAGCAGGCCGGGCACGGGATGTCGCTGCCGGGCTTCAAGCGCCCCGAACGCAGCATGGGGGCGATCGGTGGCTGAGCTGCGGTACTTCGCCGCGGCGGCGGAGGCCGCGGGCCGGGAGACCGAGTCCATCGAGGCGGCGACGGTCGGGGAGCTGCGCGGGAGGCTCGTGGAACGCTACGGTGACGCGATGAGCCGGGTACTGGCATCCGGGTCGTTTCTCGTCGACGGGGTGGTCAGCCGCGACGACGAGCGCCCCCTCGGTGCGCGGGTGGATGTGCTTCCGCCATTCGCGGGCGGTTAGCGCGTCATAATCACCCGCACTCTGACTCTCTTGGAGTGTGAAGACCCAAACGCTCCGCGATGGCGTCATCCTGCTCGACCTGACCGTCGAGGAACATCTCGCTCTGGCGCGATCGCTGTCCGCTGTGATGGCCGCTCTCGAGCCGTGCCAGTTGCAGACCGCGTTCTCAGAATCGGTCGACTATGCCTACGAATTCCAGTACAGCGTCTATCTTCGTGAGGCCGCCGCGCGGCTCGCGGGGATCATGTGGCTGCCGGCGGGAGAGTTCAGCGACCGGTTGGCCGTCGCAATCGCGGTCAGTCCCATCGTCGACATCGATTTCGACGTGGACGGCAGCCTGTGGCGGGTCAGCCCTCGCCAACTCGAGTTCATCCAGGCCGTCGTGACGTATCACTCCGGCGCAGCGCTCTTTACCTAGAGCCCCACCCACTCGCTCACGCCGTCGGCCAGGTGCTGCCGCTTCCAGATCGGCACCTCGCTCTTCACCAGGTCGACCAGTGACTGGCACGCCTCGAAGGCCAGCGACCGGTGCGGTGCCGCGACCGCGGCGACCAGGGCGACGTCTCCGACCGCCAGCGACCCGACACGGTGTGCGGCGGCGACCCGCAGGCCGGTACGTTCGGCGACGGTGTCGCAGCAGCGCTGCAGGAACCGCAGGGCGTCGGGATGCGCCTGGTAGTCGAGCGCCGACACGGCGGCACCGTGATCGTGGTCGCGGACCACGCCGCGGAACGTCACGAGCGCACCGTTCGCGCTGGTCATGACGAAACGTTCGATCATCGCCTCGTCGATCGCGTCCTCGGAGATGAGGGCGAGAGTGTCACTCATGGGGTCCGCCACCGGCCACCTGCTGCACGAGGTGATCGAGCACGCCGTCGAGCACGGCGAGGCCGTCCTTCACCCCTCCGGTCGATCCCGGCAGGTTGACGATGACCGTGCCGTGCGCCGTTCCGGCGAGTCCGCGACTGAGTGCCGCCTTCGGCGTACTCGGCAGGCCCTTCGCCCGAATCGCCTCTGCGACGCCGGGGAGTTCGCGATCCAGAAGCACTCGCGTGGCTTCGGGCGTACGGTCGGTCGGGCTCATACCGGTGCCTCCGGTGGTGATGATCACGGCGGGGGCGGTCGAGACGACGCGAGCGAGTTCGGCCGCGACGTCGGCGTCGGCGACGATGGACAGCTCGGTGTGGTAACCCTGAGCCTTGAGCCACGCGACGATGGTCGGTCCGGTGGTGTCTGAGCGGCTGCCCTGGGCGGCGCCGGTGGATGCGACGATGACCGCTGCGGTGCTTGGCCGGGGTGCCGCCCTCTGCCAGACGCCGGTCTTGCCACCCGACTTCCGCTCCAGCCGGATGTCGCCCAGCACCGCGGCCGGGTCGACCGCCTTCACCATGTCGTGCAGGGTGAGACCTGCGATCGCGACACCCGTGAGCGCCTCCATCTCGACCCCGGTCTGCCCGGAGGTCTTCGCGGTGACGGTGATGGTGATGGCGCTCTCCTCGAAGCCGAAACCCACCTCGATCGAACTCAGTGGCAGTGGATGGCAGAGCGGGATGAGCTCGCTCGTCTTCTTCGCGCCCATGATGCCCGCGATGCGAGCGGTCGCCAGCACGTCGGCCTTGGGCATGCCGTCGGCCTTCACCAGCTCGATCACCCGGGCAGTGGTGCTGAGGCGGCCGGTCGCCGTCGCGCTGCGATCGGTGACGGCTTTGGCCCCGACGTCGACCATCCGCGCGCGGCCCTCGTCGTCCAGGTGGCTCAACCCGCTCACAGTGCCCACGTTTCCACGATCGTGCCTTTCGTCAGCGAAGTGATCTCGGCCGGGATGTCGACGAGAAGGTCGGCGGCGGCCAGGCCGGCCACGAGGTGAGAGCTCGCACCGCTGACGATCTCGGCCTGATTCGCGCCGACCGCTCGCCCGCGCAGAAACTGCCGCTTGCCAGGCACAGACTTCACCTCGGCGACCAGTGCTCGTCGCGCGCGCACTGCGGCAGGCAGCCCGGCATGCTCCCGCAGAATCGGTGCGAGAAAGACCTCGAACGACAGTTGCGTGCTCACCGGATTGCCGGGGAAGCAGACCACCGGCACGCCGCTCACCACAGCAGTCGCCTGCGGTCCACCCGGCTGCATCGCGATGGTGGTGACGGATGCCCCCAGCGGCTCGAGCACGTCGCGCACGACCTCGTGGTCTCCCATCGAGATGCCGCCGGAGGTGACCACGACATCCGAGATGGCGATGGCCGCGTCGAGCGCGGACCTCATGGCGTGCGCGTCGTCGGCGACCCGAGCGACGACGCTGACGACGGCACCCGTCGCGGCGATCGCGGCCGTGAGGGCGACCGCGTTCGAGTCGTAGATCTCGCCCACCCGCGTCACTTCGGCGACGAGCTCGGCTCCCGTGGTGATGACACCGACGCGCACCCGGCCACGGACCGGAACAGTCGTGAGTCCCGCGGCGGCCAGCGCGGCGAGATGACGGGAGGCGAGGAGCCGTCCGGCCGGCAGCAGCGCGTCGCCGACCCGCAGATCGCTGCCGCGTTCGCGCACGAACTCGCCGGCGGTGCGCGGGTGCGCGATGGTGACCGTGCCTCCGTCGCGCGTGACGTCTTCGACCGGGACCACGGCATCCGCCCCATCCGGCAGCGGCGCGCCGGTCATGATCTTCACCGCCGTGCCGGGCCGTAGCGGCATCGGTTCACCCGGCCGGGCCGCGATCTCCGCGACGACGGGAAGCGTGCCGGGAAGGTCGGCGGCGCGCACCGCATAGCCGTCCATCTGGGAGTTGCGGAACAGCGGAAGATCGACGGATGAGGTCACCGCGGCAGCAGTCACCCTCCCGAGCGCTTCGGCCAGCGGCACGGTCTCGGTCGAGGTGGGCAGCACGACCAGCGAACGAATGAGTGCGGCATGCTCGTCGACGGACGCCGGCATCAGTACCTCGCCACCGTCGGGTCGACCAGACGCGACCACGCGTCGATACCACCCTCGAGGTGCCTGGCCCGGATGCCCCGGTCGGCGAGCACCTCGAGTGCCCGTGCCGACCGCACGCCGTGATGGCAGAACAGCACCAGGTCGTCGGCCGGCTCAACCTCGTCGAGCGGCACGATGCGGGAGCCGGGGATCGTCGCCAGCTCCGCCTCCCAGGGCTCGCGCACATCGATGAGGGTCACCCGGTCGAGCATCGCAGCCAGCCGGGGCGCAGACAGGCCGACGCCGCAGAACAGGTCGTAGTCGATGAGCCCGGTGATCGGATCGGCGGCCGGGTCCTTCTGGTAGACGATCTCACGGAACGCGCCGGTCAGGCCGTCGAAGGTCGTCACCCGGCCGATCAGTGGGGAGCCGACACCCGTGACGATCTTGATCACCTCCCCGGTCATGATGGATCCGATCACCGCCACGGTGCTCGG
>JAZJYU010000068.1:16251-21482 GCA_040390225.1 Actinomycetota bacterium
ATCACCCCGCCCTCCTCGCAGGAGAGCACGGATCCGGGCGGCGGGGGAGAGGGGAACAGGTCCCGGTAGTGCGGGCCTTGGGAGGCCCAGGCGACGCCGACCTGGCCCGCGTACTGGGATACGGCGCCCCAGACCACCGGGATGCCGGTGAGTACGGCGGCGTCGTTCACCAGATAACGGGTGGGGAAGTTATCGCTACCGTCGACCACGAGGTCGTAGTCCGCGAACAGGGCGAGCGCGTTCTCCGCGGTGAGGCGGGTGTCGTGCGTCGTGACCGCCGTGGCCGGCGACAGCGCCGCCACTCTGTCGGCTACGGACGTCACCTTGCTGCGGCCGACATCCGCGATGCCGTGCGCGAGCTGGCGGTGCAGGTTGCTCGCCTCGACGGTGTCGTCGTCGATGACGCCGATGGCGCCGACTCCGGCAGCAGCCAGCGCGGGGATGACGGAGCTGCCGAGTCCGCCCGCTCCGACGACGAGCACGCGGGCCCGGGCGAGCGCCGCCTGACCTTCGGTGCCGAACCCCGGCAGCGCGATCTGCCGCGCGAAGTCGTTCATATGGATATTCTCTCCCAGCGCCCAGGTGGCCGCGCTGTGACCGCGTTCACGGGTTTAGAGTTATCTTTGTGACGCAGATACGGGTTAAAGACGCCGCACGCTACCTCGGTGTGAGCGACGACACCGTACGTCGCTGGATCGACAACGGCACGATGACCGCTGAAAAGGACGAGTCGGGCCGCACGGTCGTAGACGGCCTGGCCCTGGCTACCCTCGCCGGGGAGAACTCGATCCTTCCCGACGATCCGTCGGGAATCGGCCGTTCGGCACGCAACCGCTTCGTGGGGCTGGTGACGAACATCATCATGGACATGGTGATGGCCCAGGTCGAACTGCAGTGCGGCCCATTCCGGGTCGTGTCGCTCATGAGCAGTGAGGCCGTGCGCGAACTCGGCCTGGAACTCGGATCGGTCGCGATCGCGGTCGTGAAAGCAACGACGGTGATCGTCGAGACGGCTGGAGAACGCCAATGAGAAAACCCTTTGCACTCGTCGCCGTAGCGCTGGCCGTCGGCCTGGGCGTCACGGCGTGTTCCTCGGCGGCACCGTCACCGACTGCGACCCCCACCGCGGCTGCCGCGCTCAGCGGCACCATCCAGGTCTACGGCGCCGCATCGCTCACCGCCGCCTTCACCACCCTGGCGATCGACTTCGAGAAAGCCAATCCCGGCGTGACCGTGCTGAACACCTTCAACGGTTCGTCGACGCTGGTCACGCAGATTCAGAATGGCGCACCCGCCGACGTGTTCGCGTCGGCGGACACCGCCAACATGGACAAGCTCACCGCCGCGGGCCTGATTTCCGGCACACCGTCGATCTTCGCCACCAACACTCTGGAGATCGCGGTGCCGAAGGGCAACCCCGCAAAGATCACGGACTTCGCCGACCTGGCCAAGCCCGGCGTGAAGACCGTCATCTGCGCGGCATCCGTTCCCTGCGGAGCAGCCGCGCTCTCGCTGGAGCAGTTGAGCGGCGTCACCATCACCCCGGTCAGCCAGGAGCTCGCAGTGACCGGCGTGCTCGCCAAGGTCTCCAGCGGCGAGGCGGATGCCGGGCTCGTCTACGTGACCGATGTGCAGGGTGCACTGCCCGCGGGCAAAATTCAGGGCGTGACATTCGCGGAGTCGTCCAAGGTCGTCAACCAGTACCCGATCGCCGCGCTGAAGAGCTCGAAGAACGCGGCTGCGGCCCAGGCCTTCGTGAAATACATCACCGGAAAGGCCGGCCAGGCGCTGCTGAAGGCCGACGGCTTCGCGAAGCCGTGATGTCGTGAGAAGTGTGGGCGGCGTACCGCGCTGGGTCGTGGTGATTGCGAGCGTGGGGGCGGCATTCATCCTGCTGCCCCTCGTCGCGATCATCAGCCGCGTCGACTGGGCGCGGTTCATCCCGCTGATCACCTCGCAGGAGTCGGTTGCCGCACTGCTGCTGAGCCTGAAGACCGCGGGCATCTCGACGCTGCTGTGCCTGGTCTTCGGGGTTCCCGTCGCCCTGGTGCTCGCGCGTTCCCGCTTCCCCGGCCAGCGGGTGGTGCGCGCGCTGGTGCTGCTGCCGCTCGTGCTGCCGCCGGTCGTGGCCGGCATCGCGCTGCTCTACACCTTCGGCCGGCAGGGGCTGCTGGGGTCAACCTTCACGTTTCTCGGCATCCAGATCGCGTTCTCGACGGCGGCCGTGGTGCTGGCGGAGACCTTCGTCGCCATCCCGTTCCTCATCCTGAGTCTCGAAGGCGCCCTGCGCACCGCGGGCTCGAGGTATGAGGTGGTCGCTGCCACCCTGGGCGCGTCGCCGACGACGGTGCTGTGGAGGGTGACCCTGCCGCTGATCGCGCCCGCCCTGGTCTCGGGCGCCATCCTGTCGTTCGCCAGGGCACTCGGCGAGTTCGGTGCGACGATCACCTTCGCCGGCAGCCTTCAGGGAGTGACCCAGACACTGCCGCTTGACATCTATCTGCAGCTGGAGACGAATCCCGACGCCGCGGTCGCCATGTCACTGGTGCTGGTCGCCGTCGCGATCATCGTCGTCGGACTCGCCCACCGCGGATCGAATCCGGAGCTGTTTCGCCGATGACCCTCGAATTCGCGGCAACGGTCGCCGCGCGGGACTTCGACCTCTCGTTCTCGGTCGCCGACGGTGAGACCGTCGCGGTGCTCGGTCCGAACGGGGCGGGCAAGTCCACGATGCTCGGGTTGATCGCCGGGCTGCTGCGCGCCGACTCGGGCCGGGCGACCCTCGACGGCGCAGAACTGTTCGGGCTCCCGACCTTTCGCCGTGGAGTGTCGCTTCTCGCCCAGGAGGCACTCCTGTTCCCGCACCTGAGCGTGCTCGAGAACGTCGCGTTCGGGGCGAGAAGCACGGGGACCCGGAGATCGGTCGCGCGGACTCGCGCGCGCCACTGGCTCGACCAGGTCGATGCCGTGGAGTTCGCCTCTCGCAGGCCGGCACAACTCTCCGGCGGGGAGGCGCAGCGCATCGGCATCGCCAGGGCGCTCGCGACGGACCCGCGACTTCTGCTGCTCGACGAACCGATGGCGGCGCTCGACGTGACGGTGGTGCCGGCCCTGCGCGGTCTGCTGAAACGCGTGCTCTCCGATCGCACGGCCATCATCGTCACGCACGACGTGGTCGACGCGTTCACCCTCGCCGACCGGGTGTTCGTGCTCGACGGCGGGCGCCTCGTCGACTCGGGACCGACACGCGAGGTGCTCGAGCACCCGCGGACGGCGTTCGCCGCTGCGCTCGTCGGGCTGAATCTGCTGCCCGACGGGAGCACCGTGGCGCCGTCGGCGGTCGCCGTCTCGACCACGGCGGTGGCCGGGGGGATCGGCGGACCGGTCGATAGCGTCGAAACCCACGGCGACCTGGTGCGCGTGCGAGTCGGCGACATCGCGGCCGACCTCACGCCTTCCCGCTTCGCCGACCTCGGCCTCGCGCCAGGGGATCGCGTCTGGCTCAGCCACTGACTCGGTAGGGTTGGGCGATGGACGTGCTGCAGCCGGGAACCGGGCCGATACGCGCGTCCGTCTATCTTCCGGCCGACCCGGCACAGGTGCTCTGGGGGCGGCTTCCGTGCGAAGCGGACGCTCCCGTGCTGACCATCGCGCCCGGCACCGAGGTGACGATCGACACGATCAGTCACGAGGGCATCCATGAAGACCAGGGTCGCGATCCGGTCGCCTTCTTCGGTCGATTCGGCGTATCGGCCGGCGATGTGCTGACGGATGCCGCGGCGCTCGCAGCCTCGGAATACCGCCGTGACCCGGCCGTCGACGGGCCGCACGTGGTGACGGGCCCGATCGCCGTGACGGGGGCTCGCCCAGGGGACCTGCTGAAGATCACCGTGCTGGAAACCCTGCCACGAGTGCCGTACGGCGTGGTGTCGAATCGGCACGCGAGGGGTGCGCTGCCCGACGAGTATCCGACGCACGGCGAGACGGTGAGCGTCTTCGCCGGCCTGGACGGGCAGACCGGCACGATGCCGCGCGTATTCGGTGGCGACCACACCGTGCGCTTTCCGCTTCGGCCGTTCCTCGGCATCATGGGCGTCGCGGTAGCCGGCTCCGAACGCCCGCACTCGGTACCGCCGGGTCCGTTCGGCGGCAACATCGACATCAACCTGCTCACCGTCGGGTCGACGCTCTACCTTCCCGTGCAGGTGGATGACGCGCTCGCCTACGTGGGCGACCCGCACTTCGCGCAGGGCGACGGCGAGGTGGCGCTCACCGCCATGGAGGCCTCGTTGCGGGTCACCCTGCGCTTCGACGTTGTACCCGCCGCGCAGGCCGTGGCCGAGTTCGGCGCGGTGGTCGGTCCGCTCGCCGAGACGGCCGAGTATCTGATTCCCACAGGCATGGACCGCGACCTCGATGTCGCGCTGCAGAACTGCGTGCGCGCAGCGATCTCGCTGCTGCGCGCCCGCTTCGGCATGGACGCGGAACACGCGTACGCGTACCTCAGCGCCGCGACCGACTTCAACATCTCGCAGGTGGTCGACATCGTGAAGGGCGTGCACGCGAGAATCCGGGTGAGCGACTTTGACTGAGGCGTTGCCGAACGATTCTGATCTGATTCGCGCGTTCTGGGCCTACGAGACGGCCCTCATGGACAACGACCTCGACGCGCTCGACGCCCTGTTCGCGCCGGGGGACGAGACCGTTCGCGGGGATGCGGCGGGCATCCTCATCGGCCATGGTGCGATCAGTGCTTTTCGCCAGGGCCGCGGCGGTGCGCCGAAGCGCAGCATTCTCGACGTGCACGTGCGCGAGATCGACGACGACAACGCGCTCGTGATCGCCGTGACTCAGCCGGCCACCGGCGGGCGAGGCCAGCAGACCCAGCTCTGGCGGCGCCAAGGCGGTCGCTGGGTCGTGCGCGCCGCTCATGTGAGTCTTCCCGCCGCGGCGATCAATGGCGCCATCTGGCGGGTCGCCGGGTCGCCGCTGGTCGCGGGAGCCGCATCCGGAACCCTCAAGGGCATGACGATGGCGGTGAAGGACCTGTTCTCGGTGAAGGGTTTCGCCGTGGGCGCGGGGGTTCCCGCCTACCTGGCCGACTCGCCGATCGCTTCGGGAACCGCGGCGGCGGTGCAGCAGCTGCTGGATGCCGGCGCGACCGTACAGGGGATCGCCCAGACGGACGAGTTCGCCTACTCCGTCGCCGGCCGCAACGCGCACTACGGAAC
>JAZJYU010000069.1:0-6231 GCA_040390225.1 Actinomycetota bacterium
TCATGTGTAAAGCGGTCCCTGTTTGAGGAATACTGCGCCCATGCGCAATCAGCTAAACACTATTCGCGGCCCCCGTCATTCCGGATTGGTGAGCATTGCGAATTGTTTCTCCGCGGTGTGCTGGCCCACATCACGCCCGATCAGGCCTCAGGCGCGATTGGGCCTCAGACACGATCAGGGTAGGTGCTGAGAAGATAGGTGCGCGCGACCGCTCGGGCCTGCGCGATGAAACGATCGTCTCCCTTGCCGCCGCTGCGGAATGCTCTGGCGAGAAGGGCATCCGACAGCGTGAGCGCAACCTCGAGGTGGAACGCGAGGTCGGCGCCCTCGTACCCATAGCGCGCTGCAATCGCGTTCGTCATCGTCCCGGCGATCACCCCGGCGCCGGTGCTGCCCCCGGTGGCCGGTGCGATGTCGAGCACGTCTCCGAAGCGAACGGAACGGAACCCGGGCTGGCGGCGGAACGCCGTGACGATGTCGTCGACGCACGCACCGACCGCATCGAGCCAGTCATCGTGCTTCGCGTGCCGGATGACACGATCAGTGCTCTCTGAGAACTGCTGAAGGAAGCGGGCGCTCAGCCCCTGAAGCACCACGATGCGATCCGGAAAGTACCGATAGACGGTTCCGATGGATGCTCCGGCGCGCTCGGCGACCATCGCGGTGGTCAGCCGCTCGTAGCCGATCTCGTCGACGACGGCCGCCGCCGAGTCGAGCAAAGTCGTAAGACGCGCGGTGCTTCTCGCCTGCACCGGCTCGTTCCGCAGAAGGGCAGTCTCAAGCGTCAGTCGTTCCGCCGACATGCGCTCCGATGACTGGCCATCCGTTGATAAACGTTCTGGTGACATAGGCTCCCGCGTCTCACCCGTCAAATTATCCCGGGTCAAACGGACCCCTTCCGATCTCAAGGAATACTATCCTGCCCCCGGACCGGGGGCGCGATAAGGACGCGGCCTGTGCAATTCCTCATCCGGCCCCGCGATCCCCCGCCAGGGTCAACTCCGGCATGAAAGACTGACGGCATGGCCAGGACACGCACAGCCGCTGCCGGCAAGACCGGGGCCGAGCCGATCCTGCACCTGGCCGCACGCATGGAGGACTCGATCCACGAGTTCCGTGAGAAGCGGGCTCGCAGGCGCGGATACAAGGCGACCGTCATCCCTTATACGAGCTACGGGGCCGAAGGCTGGGTGCGAGTGCTGTGCAGAGTGCTGCTGACCAGGCCCTCGTCTGATGGCCGGGTTCGATACAAGAAGATCCGCGGCTGGCGCAGCTTCACGAGTGTTCCGGTGAACGACGTCGACGTGACGGTGACCGTGGGCGAGCAGAGTCACACCGTGCGTGCTGACCGTGGTGGCGTCGTCGACCACGAACTGCCCGTTCAACTCGACCCCGGATGGCACACCATCTCGTTCACGACCGAGGGATCGGAACCGGTTCGAGCGCCGGTCTTCATCGTCGATCCATCGGCGAAGGTGGGGATCATCTCCGATGTCGACGACACGGTGATGGTCACCGCGCTCCCGCGGCCCCTTCTCGCCGCCTGGAACACCTTCGTGCTCGATGAGCACGCGCGGCGGCCGGTGCCCGGCATGGCCGTGCTCTACGAACGCCTGCAGCGCGTCAACGCCGGCGCCCCCGTGTTCTATCTCTCCACCGGCGCGTGGAACGTCGCGCCGACTCTCACCCGCTTCCTGTCCCGCAACCTCTACCCTGCCGGCCCGCTTCTGCTCACCGACTGGGGTCCGACCCACGACCGCTGGTTCCGCAGTGGTCTTCAGCACAAGACCGACAGTCTGCGGCGACTGGCCGAGGAGTTCCCCGACATGCGCTGGCTGCTCGTCGGGGACGACGGCCAGCACGACGAGGAGATCTATGGTGCGTTCTGCGAAGGCCGCGAAGACCGCATCGAGGCGGTCGCCATCCGTCAGCTCTCCAACAGCGAGGCGGTGCTCGCCGGCGGCCGCAGCAAAGCGGAGCAGCACAGCGGCAGCGGCGTGCGGTGGGTCTATGCCCCTGACGGTGCGGGCCTCGCCGAACAGCTTCTGCCCTAGCGCCTTGTACCTGGCGCCTGGCGCAGGATCGGCGTGAAGTCGGCGGCGACCTGGTCGGCATGGGCCGCATCGAGCCCTGCGCTCACCGCGAACTGCGGCCACGAGTCCAGTGCCGCGTTCACCTCGGAGAACACGGATGCCGCGGCCGGTACCCCGAACCGTTCCGCGACCTCGAGCAGGTCGGCCCGCCCAATTGAAGAGAACCGCCCGTTGACGCTCATCAGGTGACGACTGAGCCACCGGCTGTCCGGGTTGAAGGCGTGCGTCACGTCGTAGGCGGGCGCGATGCTCCACCGTCCTCCGGGCGTCATCAGGAATGCCACGTTCTTGGTGTGGTCGTCGTGGTTGGCGGCGGCGACGTTGAACACCATGCGCCGGAACGCCTGGCCGATGTTCTCCGGGTCGAGCACGGCGACCCGGGTGAGGTATTGCGCGTAGTCGTTCGTACCTATCGCGTTGAAGTCCAGCCCGTCGGTTGCGCACAGGCTCTGCAGGTGCAGACGGATGCCGTCGACTGTGCGGTCGAAGCGTCGCGTCATGAAATGCGCCCGGCCATGCTCTTCCAGCAGCCGCGTCGGCGACATGTCGATCCCCGCGGCCCTCACCATTAGCGAGTACGCGTACTCGATCCGGCCGTAGCTGCGCCCCGGGCCGAGCTGGCTGTCGAGTCCCACCCCGTCGAATTTGATCAGCCAGGGCTCGAATCCCGGAGGCGGAGGCAGGTGGCCGGACCGGATCTCGTCGGTGTCGTGATCGACGTTGACGATCGCCTTCGCACGAGCCCCGCCTGCGCTGGTGCCGACGTCGATGATGCGCCGCAACGCCGCCTGCGACTCGTTCTCACTTGCGAGGGTGCCCTCGACCGCACGCCGGGCGCTCATCACCAGATCGCCGAGGGCGAGCGCGGTGGGCGGCGGCAGATTCGGCTCGCGGCGCGGTGCGAACTCGAGCGCTCCCATGCCGCGGGATCCGAGGTAGGCGAGCCTGTCGAGCGGCGTCACCCGGTCGGGTGAGATGCCGTTGCGGGCCAGCCACGCATCCACCAGGGTATTGCCGAATCGGTCGGGCAGGGCATCCGCGATCATCGGAGGCAGTCCCTGATATGTCTCCTCTGACAGTCCGGGGAAGGTGAAGACGCGGCGGCCGAGGGGCATCAGTACGGGAGCGAGTTCGATGCCTGTTCGCACCCAGGACGGATCGTATTCGAAGGCATACGCCCCACGGCGGGTGGAGGGTGCGATGGCGCCGACAGTGCGGCCCCACGCGCGCACCTCGACCAGGTCGACGGTGTCGAATCTCGTCGCAGGGTCGCTCATGGTCGCGGCCTGCGCACGCGCTGCGGCCGGGCCGGCTGCCTGCGGCTCTCCCGCAGCAGTTCGATCGGACTCGGTCCGTCGCCGCGGGGGTCGAACTCGTTCAGCCAGTCGGTGCGATCGAGAACGGCGGCGACAGCGATCAGCGTCGCGAGGGTTGATCCCCCGCCGCGCTCGAGCGACCGCACCGAGGTTTCGCTCAGGCTGGCGGAACGGGCGAGATCGCCCTGAGTGAGTCCGGCAGCGATCCGCACGGCACGCACCTGGGTGCCGAGCCGGACTTCCCACTCACTTACGGTCAATTGAGGCATAAACAGTATTATTCCACTGTTTATCTATTGAATGCTAGTTAAACAACAGAATTGTATTGTTTATATTGCTACTGAGACCATGAGCTCGGTCCGCTCGATCCGGCTCGATAGCTGTCGATCGGCACGGCGTCCTTCCGCCAGGCCGCGAGCACCGGCCCGACGATCCGCCAGCACTCCTCCACGGCATCCGCGCGCACGGACAGCGTCGTGTCTCCGGACAGAATTCCGTAGAGCACCTCGCCGTACGGCCCCAGCTCGCCGGCCGCGAAATTGAGACCGAGCTGCACCCGGTCGATGCTGAACGGGCTCCCCTCGCCGTTGATATTGAGGTCAAGGGTGATCGAATCCGGATTGAGGTCGAGCGTGAGCTTGGCCGGGCCGGTGTGGCCCACGAACCCGTACGGACGATGGGGCACGTCCTTCAGGGTGATGACGATCTGCTGCCTCTTGTCGGCGAGCGCCTTCCCCGACCGCAGCGAGAACGGGACGCCGGCCCAGCGCCAGTTCTCGATGCCGATGGTCAGCTCGGCGAGGGTCTCGGTGTTCAGCCTCGGATCGACGCCCTGCTCCTTCACATACGATGGCAGCTTCACGCCGTCGACCGTGCCCGTGGTGTAGCGTGCCCGCCGGCTCGCGGCCGCCGGCTCGCCCTTCCACGCGTGCGAGGCCCGCAATACCTGGGCCATCGACCCGCGCAGGTCGTCTGCGTCGATGCTCGACGGAGGTTCCATCGCCACCAGCGACATCACGAGCAGCAGGTGGCTCTGGATCATGTCGACCAGCGCACCCGCTTTGTCGTAGTAGCCGGCGCGGCCTTCGAGGCCGAGCGTCTCGTCGAAGATGATGTCGACCCGGTCGATGTGCTCAGCGCGCCAGATGTTCTCGAAGATGCGATTCGCGAACCGGAGGCCGAGCAGGTTCAGCACCGTCGACTTGCCGAGGAAGTGGTCGATGCGATGCACCTGCTTCTCCGGCACCAGCCGAGTGAGCTGGCGGTTCAGCGCCTCGGCACTGCGAAGATCCGTCCCGAAAGGCTTCTCGAGACCCAGGACGGTTCCCCTCGGCAGCTTCACCTTCTCGAGAGATGCGCAGGCGGCGATGGTGACGTGGGGCGGAAGAGCGAAGTAGAGGGCGGGAACGCCGGTCGCCGCGTCAAGGATGCGCTGAAGGTCGTCCGCCTTGGTGACGTCCGCCTGAAGGTAGTGGGAAGCCTTTGCCACGGCCTTGGACCGCGCGCTCGATGCGCCGCCGTCGCTGAACGACGCGCGCACGCGTGACTGCCATTCGGCATCAGTCATCGGATCGAATCCGACGCCGATCAGCTGGATCTCGTAACCGCGGTCGCTGTCCAGAAGCTGCCCGAGTCCCGGCAGCAGCAACCGCTTCGTCAGGTCACCTCCCGCGCCGAGGACGATGAGGGTTCCGATGCGATCGACCATGCGTTCAGGCTACCCGCTGCTTGTGTCTGAGAGACTGTGACCATGTCGTTGCGCATCGAGGATTACGCGATGATCGGCGACTGCCACACGGCTGCCCTGGTGGGGCGCGACGGCAGTATCGACTGGCTGTGTCTGCCGCGCTTCGACTCGGCATCCACCTTCGGCGCACTGCTCGGCACCGAGGAGCATGGCCGCTGGCTGCTCGCCCCCAAAGACGACGTGCTGGAGACCAGTCGTCGGTATGTCGAAGACAGTTTCATCCTCGTGACACGCTGGATCACAGAGAGCGGCGAGGTCGAGGTGACGGACCTGATGCCGCACGGCGACCGGCGAGCGGATGTCGTGCGCCGGGTGCGCGGAATCCGCGGTCGCGTGACTCTGCACCAGGAGTTCCGCATTCGCTTCGGCTACGCCGAAGCCCTGCCATGGATGCGCCAACAGCCGGACAAGCACGGACCGGCACTCGTCGCGGTCGCCGGCCCCGACGCGCTCATCATTCGCGGGCCAGAGCTGAAGCCGTCCGAGAACGCCCACCGCAATGATTTCGTGGTAGTCGAAGGTGAGACGGTCGACATCACACTCACCTGGTATCCGGCGCACCGCCAGCCGCCGGAGCCCCTGAGGATCGACGAGCGACTGAGGCACACCGAGAAGTGGTGGAGCGACTGGGCAGCCCAGTGCACGCACTCCGAGCTGTACCACGACCAGGTGCACCGCTCGCTGCTCGTGCTGCGCGCGCTCACGCACGAAGACACCGGTGGCGTCGTCGCGGCGGCCACGACCAGCCTGCCCGAGCAGTTCGGCGGCTCCCGAAACTGGGACTACCGCTACGTGTGGCTGCGCGATGCATCGCTGACGCTGGCAGTGCTTCTCAGGCACGGATTCGCGCAGGAAGCGGCCACCTGGCGCAACTGGCTGCTGCGGGCGATCGCCGGCGACCCCGGCGACGTGCAGATCATGTACGGGCTTTCCGGCGAGCGCAGGCTCACCGAGTGGGAATTGACGACGCTCCCCGGCTACCACGGGGCATCCCCGGTGCGCGTAGGCAACGATGCCTGGCGCCAGTACCAGGGCGACATCTTCGGCGAGGTGATGATCGCGCTGAGGGAGGCCC
>JAZJYU010000070.1:0-14220 GCA_040390225.1 Actinomycetota bacterium
GCTCCACTCGACCCGGAGGTCTCTCCCTAAGTCAACAAGGATCCGAGTCAGAACAGCTAGGCACTCGCACGCGAGTAGCGTTGGCGGTATGTCCACAACGTTCGCCCACGAGCCGGAGAAGAACCGGTACACGATGACGGTCGACGGCCAGCTGGCCGCTGTCGCCGACTATGTGATCAATGGCGGTTCCATCTCGTTCAATCACACCTTCACCCAGCCCAACCAGCGCGGCAAGGGCTATGCCGGAGAGGTCGTCACCTTCGCCATGGACGATGTGGAGAAGACCACATCGCTCACAGTGGTACCGATGTGCTGGTATGTGGCCAAGTGGTTCGACGAGCACCCGGAGCGGGCATCCCTGCTGAGCCGGGGAGCCGCCTGAGTATGGCGGCTCGCGACCCTCTGACGGTGGCCAAGCGCGAGCTGGCTCGACAGAAGAGGGCCATCGATGCGGCTCGAAGGCGTCACGAGAAGGTCACTGAACGGCGCGCGGTTCGGTAGCACAGGCTTTACCTCGCGTTCATCTCGGAGGGTCATGCTGGCGGCATGGATTCCGGAGTGCCCATCGCATGGGTGGAGTCACCGCTGCAATTGCTGGGCGCCGCGGAGTGGGCGAGCGGGCTGGACCAGCCCATCATCGTCGCGCACCGACTCACCGGTCCGCAGATGGAGCGAACGGCCGCGGAGCTGATGGCGCGCGGTGCGAACTTCGCGGAATGCCTGCCGTATTACGGCATCCCGTGGGAACTGCTTCGCAAGCATCGCCAGTGGGCCGTCGGTGACGGCTTCTCCGGGCAGTTCCGGCTCGCGGCATCCGCGGTTCGCCCGCAACGGGTGACCTTCCTCGACGACGGCGCTCACAGCATCGCCCTTGCCGACGCGCTGCTCGGCCGCATTCCGTACGCCCGCCCGAATGTGAAAGAGGCCGGCCCGAACGCATTCCTCGGCTCGCTGACCCGGGACAGGATGCTCGGCCTGGCCGCGCGGGAACGCCTGGTGATGACGACGGCATTCCCGTTCGGCGACGACCGCACAGACGGACTCCGCTCGCTCGGAGCCGCCGTTGACCGCCACACGCTCGACTGGGTGCGCCGCACCGCGCGCCCGCAGCGTTTCACGGGATCCCGCGTGCTGCTCGGCAGCTCGCTCCCGTCCGACGCGCTCGTGCCTGCGGAGAGCTACCTGCAGTGGGTGACCGCAGAAGCCGCGGCGGGCGAGCTCGCATACTTCCCGCACCGCCGCGAGACAGCGTCGATGCTGAAGGCGGTCGCGAGCATCCCGGGCGTCACCATCAATGACGCCGGACTGCCGATCGAGCTCGTTCTCGCCGGTACGACCACGCCGCTCGAACTGATCAGTCTCAACACCAGTGCGCAGGTGACCCTTGGCCACCTTCTGCGAGGGACCGGCAGCGTACTGCGTACGGGCAGCCTCAGCGTCAGCGCCTGATCTCCACCAGCACGACCCACGCGTTGACGACGGACACGATGAGTGCCAGCACCGTCCCGGCCGCCACGAAACCCAGCCCCGCCACCGAGCCGGTGGCGGTGAGCACCCCTCCGACGACGAATGACACGGCGGGCACGAGGCCGATGCCGCCCTTCACGAGCGCCTGGCCAACAGTATTGCCGCTGTCACGCCCCAGAAGTCGCACGAACGAGTCGGTCGCGAAGGCGACCACCCCCAGCCCGAGAACGGCGGTTTCCGCCCCGAGAGCGAGCAGAGGCTGGTGCGGGATGAGCGACACCAGGGAGACGACGGCCACCAGCACCAGCAGGGCGATCGCGGCCGCCGCACGGGACGTCATCCCGGGAATCGCGATCATCCGGTCCACGCTCACCGATACGGCCACGATGATGAAACCGCCGAGCGCCGCGGATGCTCCCGCCGCCGCGATGAAGAAATTGCCCCATTCGAGCGCCATGCCAAGAACCTAGCGCTCGCGAGGCCGTAAAGTCGTTATACGTGACCAACGTGACAACTGTACGGGTACCCGCGGGTGCCGAGATCGCCCGATCGTGGCTCCTCGTCAACGGCGGTACGCCGGAGAAGTTCGAGCCCGCGAGCGAGTCCCCCGCCGACCAGGTGATCCTCGACATCGAGGACGCGGTCGATCCGGGGCTCAAGCCGGCCGCGCGCGAATACGTCACTGCCTGGCTCGGCACGTCGTCCCCGACCTGGGTGCGCATCAACGACAGGTCGAGCGAGTTCTGGTCGGATGACGTGGACGCGCTGAAGGGACTCCCCGGCCTCGCCGGGGTCGTCCTCGCCAAGACGGAGGCCGGCGAGCACGTCACCGAGACCTTCGACCGCCTGGGCGGCACCACCCCGGTGCTCGCGCTCGTCGAGTCCGCCCTCGGAATCGAGGAGGCCACCACCATCGCGCGCGCCCGCGGCAGCTTCCGGCTCGCATTCGGCAGCGGCGACTACCGCCGGGACACCGGCACCAGTGCCGACGACCTCGCCATGGCGTACCCGCGGTCGAGACTGGTCGTGGCCAGCCGCATCGGCGACCTGCCGGGGCCGATCGACGGCCCGACCGTCGGCAGCGCGCACTCCGTGCTCCGCGAGCAATCGCAGCTCGCCGTCGCGCTCGGACTCACCGGAAAGCTCTGCCTCGACATCGGCCAGCTCGCGGTCATCAACGAGACGATCAGCCCGACTCGCTCGGACGTCACCTGGGCCCGAGACTTTCTCGCCGAATTCGAGGCGCGCGGCCGCGTCATTCGCGATGGCAGCGATCTGCCCAGACTCGGCCGAGCGCAGAAGATCGAGAAGCTCGCCCAGGCCTTCGGCATCACACCCGAATAATGGCCACACCCTCAGCCCTTGGAGGTCCGGCGGACCGGCTCGCGTCAGTGGTCGCCCTCCGCGAGCTGGCCGATCGGCTCGAGGATTCCGGCGTCGAGCAGGCGATGCGCGAGGGCTGGTCGTGGAGCGAGGTGGCCGAGGCACTGGGGGTGACCCGGCAGGCCGTGCACAAGAAGCATCTGAAGAGGCTCGCAGACGCCGGCATCGAGCTGCGGCGGCGCAATGGATGACGACCGCCATGGATGACGACCGGCTGACCCATGGGATGCGCGGTCTGGTCGCGAGCTGCGTTGAGGAGGCGGCCCGGCGCGGTTCGACCGTTGTCGAGGCGGAACACGTACTGCTGGCGATCTCCGCCGACCCGGACATCCCGGCCTGCCGCTTGCTCGCCGACGCCGGCCTCGATCACGCGTCGATCGAGAAGGCCCTGCGCGAAGAACGGCTGCGCAGCCTCGAGAGCGCCGGAGTACAACCGATCGACGCCCAGACACTTCCCGCGAGCAGAAGCACGGCCAAACCGCGCTGGGGTGCGTCGGCGGCCATGGGGATGAAACGCGAACGACGCGGCGGCGGCTCCCGCGAGCTGGCCGTTCTCATCGGGATCCTGCGCGCGGAGGTCGGCACCGTGCCACGCGCGCTTGCCATCGCCGGCGTCGACCGGGCAGGGTTGCTGGTCCGGCTGGAACAGGCTTCCCTCTAGCGCGGCCCGGTAGAATTCAGGGCGAACCCGGCAGGTCCGGTGAGCCCTACGGTTGGTGCCCATGACGCAGTCCTTCGCGACCGAGCAGACGAAGCAGGCGATGAGCTCGCGGCAGAGCGATGTCTTCCGCCGGCTCGTCGAACTCACGCTCGAGTACGGTTTCGTCCGGTACACCCTCGAGCAGGCCGCCGCCGCACTTCGCTGTTCGAAGACGACGATCTATGCCCTGGCCGGCTCGAAGGAGCAGTTGATCCGGGCCGTCGTGGTTTCGTTCTTCCGCAACGCGGCCGAGCGGGTCGAGCACCGGCTCGCGGAGGAGACCGATCCGATCCGCCGAGTGGAGGTCTACCTTGGTGCGGTCGCAGACGAATTGCGGCCGGCATCCGCTCTCTTCATGGACGACGTTGCGGCCTTTCCGCCCGCCCGCGAGATCTATGAGCGCAACACGGCGATAGCAACACAGCGCGTGCAGGAGCTGATCAGCGAGGGCATCGAACGCGGGGTGTTCAAGACCGTGCCGATCGAGTTCATCGCGGAGGTGATGAGCTCGGTGATGGTGCGCATCCAGCAGCGCGAGTTCTCCAAGAACGCCGGCCTCACCGATGCGGAGGCCTACGCCGGACTCGCGAACCTCATCGTGCACGGGATCGTCAGGATCGACTAGCGCCGGTTTGACAGGCCGACCCGGTCGCCATACGCTAAGTGAACAGACGTTAGTCTGTGGTCAGTATCAGTGACGACTCGAATCGAAGACGATCAGAAACGGACACACGACGGTGCCCATCGACCATTCCGCCATCGGCCGGGTTCTCGACCCGGTGATCACCACCCTGGAGCGAGGGCGCCTCGCCTTCTTCGCCCAGGCGATCGGCGAAACCGATCCCGTGTACTTCGACCTCACGGCGGCGAGGGCCGCCGGTCACCCCGACCTACCGGTGCCGCCCACCTTCATCTTCGGCGCCCTGCTCGACGTGCCAGACCCCTTCGAGTGGATCGCGAAGCTGGGCGTCGACATGCGATTCGTGCTGCACGGTACCGAGAAGTTCAGCTACCACCGCATGCTGCACGCCGGCGACACCGTCACCGTGCAGCCGACGATCACGAACGTCTATGACAAGCGTGGCGGGTCGCTCGAGTTCGTCGTCACGACGACGACGGTGACCACCGCCGCGGGCGAGCTCGCCGTGACCATGGACCAGACCCTGGTCGTGCGTCACCCGGAGGCGGCAGCATGAGCGCCGGTGCCAGCACGGTCGCCGTCGGAGATGTGCTCCCACCACTCGCGCTCCCGGCGATCAGCCGCACCACGCTTGCGCTCTTCGCCGGCGCTTCGGGAGACCACAACCCGATCCACATCGACCTGGATGTCGCGAAGTCTGCGGGTCTCGACGATGTCTTCGCCCAGGGCATGCTCTCGATGGCATACCTCGGCCGGTTGCTCACCAATTGGATCGACCAGGCCAGCATCCGCACCTTCGAGGTGCGGTTCAGCGCCATCACGCCGGTCCACGGCCAGCCCACCTGCACCGGGACGGTCTCATCGATCGAGACCGTCGACGGAGTTCGGCTCGCCACCATCGACCTCACCGTCGCGCTCGCAGACGGCACCATCACACTGGCCGGCGACGCCGTCGTCGAGCTTCGTTAGAAACCAAAGGGACACAGTCATGGGCACACTCGATGGAAAAGTCGCACTCGTCTCCGGCTCCGGCCGCGGCATCGGCCGCGAGATCGCTCTCAAGCTCGCGGGCGAGGGCGCGAAGGTGGTCATCAACGACCTCGACGCCGAGCCGGCGGAGCAGACTCTCGCGGACATCCGCGCCGCCGGCGGCGAGGCGACGGCCTGCATCGGGAGTGTGACGGATGCCGACTTCGGCGAGCGCTTCGTCACGACCGCTGTAGACACATACGGCGGCCTCGACATCATCGTCAACAACGCGGGCTACACCTGGGACTCTGTGATCCAGAAGATGACCGACGAGCAGTGGGACGCGATTCTGGATGTGCACCTGAAGGCGCCATTCCGCATCCTGCGGGCGGCACAGCCCGTCATCTCCGGCCTCGCCAAGGCGGAGGGCGGCACGGTCTGCCGCAAGGTCGTGAACATCTCCTCGATCGCCGGACTCGGCGGCAATGCCGGGCAGTCGAACTATTCGGCCGCGAAGGCCGGAATCGTCGGACTCACGAAGACGCTCGCCAAGGAGTGGGGCCGCTACAACGTCACCGTGAACGCGGTCGCCTTCGGCTACATCAAGACGCGTCTCACCGACACCGACGGCAATGACCACATCGACATCGCCGGCAACCAGATCAAGGTCGGGATGAGCAAACAGCTCGAAGCGATGACCGAGCAGATGATCCCGCTCGGCCGCGCGGGCACGCCGAAGGACGCTGCTGGTGCCGTCTACCTGATGTGCCTGCCCGAGTCCGACTACATCAGCGCGCAGACCGTCATCTGCGGCGGCGGCTTCTTCATCTGACCAGGTTCTTCACGAGAAAGTAGGGTGGCCACATGCAGCGCCAGCTCTTCGACCAGGATCACGATCTCTACCGAGAGTCCATCCGCTCCTTCGTCGAGCAGGAGGTCGTACCGAACTACGACCAGTGGCAGAACGACGGCATCGTGCCGCGCACGGTCTTCACTCGGCTCGGAGAGCTGGGCGCGCTCGGCTTCGGCATTCCGGAGGAATTCGGCGGAACCGGAGTGGACGACTTCCGCTACAACCTGATCATGGCCGAGGAGGCGGCGCGGGTGAATGTGCAGCCCGCGCTGGTCGGACCCGGGCTGCATGTCGACATCGTCGTACCGTACTTCATGACCATGGCCACCGACGAGCAGAAGGCCCGCTGGCTTCCCGGCATGGCATCGGGAGAGACGATCGCCGCCATCGCCATGACCGAACCGGGCACCGGGTCCGACCTGGCCGGCATCCAGACGAAGGCCGTCCGCGACGGCGACGACTGGATCGTCAATGGCGCGAAGACGTTCATCACCAACGGCATCAACGCCGACATCGTCATCGTCGCCGTGCGCACAGGAGAGGATCGGCACAAGGGCCTCAGCCTGCTGGTGCTGGAGCGCGGGATGCCGGGCTTCGAGCGCGGGCGGAAGCTCGACAAGATGGGGATGCACGCGCAGGACACCGCGGAACTCTCCTTCACAGACGTTCGCGTTCCGGCCGGCAACATGCTCGGCGCGGAGGGCGACGGATTCGCGGGACTGACTCGCAACCTCGCTCAGGAGCGGATCGGAGCGTCGGCCGGCGCGGTCGCCGGCGCGGAGTCCGCGCTCGCCCTCACGATCGCCTATGTGAGGGAGCGCAAGGCCTTCGGCAAGCCGATCGGCAGCAATCAGCACACCCGTTTCGTGATCGCCGAACTCGCTACCGAGGTGGACATCGCGCGCATCTACGTCGACCGCTGCGTGCTCGCCCTCAACGACGGCTCGCTGACGCCGGTGGACGCAGCGAAAGCGAAGTGGTGGACGACCGAATTGCTTGGCCGTGTCGTCGACGCCGGCGTGCAGCTGCACGGCGGCTACGGCTATATGAGGGAGTACCCGATCGCGCAGGCCTGGGCGGACGCCCGGGTGCAGCGCATCTACGCGGGCACGACGGAGATCATGAAAGATCTGATCGGCCGGTCGATGGACCTCGGCTGAGCCGCCCCGCGTAATCTGACTCTGTGCCAATTGACCGCCTGAGTCGTGCAGCGGATCCCCCGGCCCGCGGTACCCGCCCGCACAACCGCCGGGAGATCACCCTGCAGGTGGCTACGGAGCTGTTCGCGCGTCGCGGCTATCCGCACGTGTCGATGGGCGACATCGCACGCGAGATGAACGTCGGCGCCTCGGCGATCTATCGTCACTTCGGCAGCAAGTCCGAGCTGCTCATCGAGTGCATTCAGATCGGCATCGCCCCATACCAGGCCATCGTCGACAGCGCTGAGACCCTCGACGAGGTCCTGCGCCGCAGCGCCGAATGCGCTCTCGACCACCGCGCGCTCGGTGTGCTGTGGCAGCGCGAGGCCAGGAACCTAGGGCAGGTCGATCTGCGGATCATCCGAGAACAGCTCTCCAGCGTCACGCGCGGACTGTCCCGCTTCATCGCCGAGGCGAGGCCCGGTATCGATCGCGCGGATGTCGAACTGCTGGCCTGGTGCGCGATGGGAGCGATGGTGAGCATCGGCTTCCACTCCCTCACCCTTCCGCGCGAGGAGTACGTCGAACTGATGGTCTCGATCACCGCGACCGTCGTGAACGTCGACCTGCAGCACGACACCGAGCTCGCGGCCGGCGGCCCGCGCCTTCGCGACGACGACGAATCGAGGCGGGACGTGCTGGTCTCGCACGCCACTGAGCTGTTCGCCGAACGCGGCTACGGGGCTGTCGGCATCGACGACATCGGCGACTCCGTCGGCATCGCCGGTCCGAGCATCTACAGCCACTTCGAAAGCAAGCAGAAGCTCCTCGCCGAGGCCATCACCCGCGGCAACGCCGTGCTGCGCGCCGAGGCCAGCGTGGTGCTGGATGCCCGCGAGACGCCTCAGATCGCGCTCGGCAGACTGGTGGCATCGTTCGTGGGCGTCGCAGTGCACAACCGCTTCGTCATCCGGATCGTCATGTCGGAACTCGACCAGCTCGAACCGGCCGATCGCGAGTTCGCCCGCAAGGAGCAGCGCGAATACATCGACACCTGGACCGCACTCCTGCGCGAGTACAGCCACCTCGAGCCGATTCCCGCGCGCATCACCGTGCAGGCCGTGCTGCTCGTCGTCAACGATGCCGTGCAGACCCCTAACCTGCGCGCGCAGCCGGGTTTCGAGTCACGGCTGCGTGAGGTCGCCGAGGCCATGCTGGGGTTGTCGGACTAGTTCTCAGCGCTCCGCGGGCTTATACGCGGTGACGACCGCCGCGCCGCCGAGGCCGATGTTGTGCTGCAGGGCGACCTTCGCACCGGCGACCTGACGCTTGTCCGCCGTGCCGCGGAGTTGCCAGGTGAGCTCCGAACACTGCGCGAGGCCGGTGGCACCGAGCGGGTGACCCTTGGAGATGAGACCACCGGACGGATTCACGACCCATTTGCCCCCGTAGGTGGTGTCCCCGGAGTCGACGAGCTCGTGGCCGTGGCCCTCCTCGGCGAGGCCGAGGGCCTCGTATGTGAGCAGTTCGTTGGCGGAGAAGCAGTCATGCAGCTCGATCACATCGACTTCGTCCGGCGTGATATCGGCCTGCGCGTAGACGGCCTGGGCCGCCTTCCTGCTCATGTCGGCGCCGACGAGGTTGCGCGCCGATCCGTCGAAAGTGGAGTTCATGTCGGTGACCATCGCCTGGCCGACGATCTCGACCGCCTGGCCGGCGAGTCCGTGCTTCTCGACGAAATCCTCGCTGACGACGATCGCTGCGCCCGACCCGTCGGAGGTGGGTGAACACTGCAGCCGGGTGAGGTGCATGGGCTCGTAGATCATCTTCGCCTCCTCGATCTGGGTCAGCGTGTACTCGTCCTGGAACTGGGCGTACGGGTTGTTGACCGAGTGACGGTGATTCTTCTCGGCGATCTTCGCGAAGTGCTGGGGCGTGGAGCCCCAGGTCTGCATGTGCTCGAGGCCCGCGGCCCCGAACATCCAGGCCGCGAACGGCTGAACCATCGCGTATTTCTTGTTCAGCGCGGCGATCTGCGGCGCGAGCGGCTCTTCGCGGTCGCTGTACATCATGGTGAGCGAACCGGGGTTCATCTTCTCGAACCCGATCGCGAGCGCGCAGTCGGCGAGTCCGCCGCGGATGGCGCGCGCGGCCAGGAAGAGGGCCGTCGAACCGGTAGAGCAGTTGTTGTTGACGTTGGTGATCGGGATGCCGGTCATGCCCAGCTCGTAGACGGCACGCTCGCCGGACGAGGAGTCGCCGTACACGTAGCCGGCGTAGGCCTCCTCGACCTCCCCGAAGTCGATGCCGGCGTCGGCGAGCGCCTTCGTGCCGGACTCCTTCGCCATGGCCGGGTAGTCCCAGCCCTCACGTCTGCCCGGCTTCTCGAATTTCGTCATCCCGACTCCGACGACGAAAACGCGATTCTTTGCCTTGGCCATGCTCGTACCCCTTCGGACGACCGAATGATCGGATCTGCGGGCGTTGCCATCCAACACCCGCAGGTCTACTATAAGTGAATTGTCGTTAGCCCCGCCATACTTCCCAGCCCAGGGTTCTCACCAGCCCGGGATTCTCACCAGTCCAGACGCTCAACGAAGAGAGTTACCCATGGAGATCACCCAGTCCCTGCACCGCGCGGCCCAGCTCAACCCAGACCGCCTGTTCACTGTTGACGGCGACCGCCGCCGAACCGTCGGTCATGGCATCGACCGCGTCGCCCGGCTCGCCGGGGCCCTGCACGGCCTTGGCGTCGCCGAGGGCGATCGCGTTGCGATGCTGGCACTCAACTCGGACCGCTACCACGAGTACCTCCTCGCGGTGCCATGGGCCGGCGCGGTCGTCGTTCCGATCAACTTCCGCTGGAGCCCGGCCGAGATCGCGTTCTCTCTCGCGGAGTGCGACGCGACCGTGCTCATCGTCGACGACACCTTCGCGCCCATGGTGCCCGCGATCCGGGCGGCATACCCGGAGCTGACCACCGTGATCCACGCCGGCTCTGGTGCCGCACCCGCCGATTCGTTCGACTACGAGATGCTGATCGCGACCAGCGAACCTGCTGAGGATGCCCGGCGCGGCGGTGACGACATCTACGGAATCTTCTACACCGGCGGCACCACCGGATTCCCCAAGGGCGTCGTGCTGACACAAGAGAACATGATGACCTCCGCGTACGGCACGGTCGCGACCGGTGAGTTCGTCACACCCCGCGGCACGCTCATGCACGCGGCCCCGATGTTCCACCTCGCGGACATCGCCATCTGGCTCGGCGGCATGGTCAGCGAGTCCACCCACCGGTTCCTCGCCGCCTTCACCCCGGCATCCGCGCTCGAGATGATGGCGAGCGCCGGAGTCACCGACTCGCTGCTGGTACCGACGATGATTCAGATGATGGTCGACAGCCCGGCGGCCGCAGAGAACGACCTCTCGGGCGTCAGGCACATCATCTATGGCGCATCCCCCATCTCCGATGCCGTGCTCGAGAAGGCCCAGGCCCTGTTCTCGAACGCCACCTTTCTGCAGGCCTACGGAATGACCGAACTCGCGCCGGTCGCGACCGTCCTGCTGGCCGCCGACCACGGGGACGCGAAACTGCGTCGATCCGCGGGGCGCGCGGCTCCCCACACCGAAGTGCGGGTGGTTGACGAGAACGATGTCGAAGTCGCCCGCGGCACCGTCGGCGAGGTGGTGGCCCGCGGCGGCGCCACGATGGCCGGCTACTGGAAGCGCCCGGACGACACCGCTGAAGCGCTGCGCGGCGGCTGGATGCATACCGGCGACGGGGGTTACATGGACGAACAGGGCTACGTCTACATCGTGGACAGGATCAAGGACATGATCATCACCGGCGGCGAGAACGTGTATTCCGTCGAGGTGGAGAACGTGGTCGGCAAGCATCCCGCCGTTGCGACGTGCGCCGTCATCGGGCTGCCTGACGACAAGTGGGGGGAGCGGGTGCACGCCGTCGTGGTGCTGCAGTCGGGGGCGACCCTCGAGCTCGAGGACCTCCAGGCGATGGCGCGCGAGCACATCGCCGGCTACAAGATTCCGCGCAGCATCTCGTTCGTGGACGCGCTCCCGATGTCGGGGGCGGGCAAGGTTCTGAAGCGCGACCTGCGCGAGCAGATGGCGACCGTCGGTTCCTGAACGCCTCTCACCAGGGACGAGCTAGCGATGCGCTGACTGCAGCCGGATCGCACGCACCGTCAGTTGCGCCACCATCGTCAGAAGCAGCAGGCCGAACAGAATCTGCGACACCGTCGACGTCATGGTGAGAGCGATCAGCACGCCGCCGTACGACGCGACGACAGCGGCGATCCCGACGATCGCGCTCGAACGGAGATCGATGGTGCCGCGACGAAGATGCGAGACGCTGCCGGTACCGCTCGAGACGATCATCATGAGCAGCGATGTGCCCTTCGCGACCAGCGGCGCGAACCCGAAACCGAGGGTCAGAGCCGGCACGACGATGACGCCGCCGCCCACGCCGAACAATCCGGACGCGATTCCGGTGACGATCCCGACCAGCACCAGCAGCACGAAGGTCACCACTCCGAGGTGATAATGGCCGATCGACTCGTCGGGGGCGACCAGGGTGCGGATCGCGACTGCGGCGAGCAGCGCGATGAACAGCCAGCGCAGCAGGGAGAGGTGGATGCGCCGCACCAGCCACGCGCCGAACAGCGAACCCGGTATGCCGCCCACCGCGAGCGCGACCGCGGCGAGCAGGTCGACCTGTCCGTGCAGCAGGTACCCGATGGCGCCGACGACGGATGCCGGGAACACCGCGCTCAGAGAGGTGGCGGACGCCTGCCGCTCATCCATGCGCGCGAGCCAGAGCAGAAGCGGCACCATGATGACTCCGCCGCCCACACCGAAGGCACCGGAGAGCAGGCCGCCGATGAGGCCGACGGCGAGCAGTGGAATCCAGCTCGGGCGGGGGGCGGCCTGTTCGATCATCACCTCACAGGCTATGGGCACGAGGTGAACACTTCCTGCAGCCCTCCCGCCTCGCGGTGCCGGTCAGCCGACCTTGAACCCTGCCATGCCGCCGTCAACGGCCAGCAGTGTGCCGGTGGTCGACGAGGCCAGCGGAGACGCGAGATAGACGATGGCGTTCGCGACCTCGGGGGCGGTGACCAGCCGGCCCATCGGCTGGCGGGCCCGCAGTGCTGCTGCTGCTGCATCCCGATCCTCGGCCGCATCGAGCAGGCGACCCACCCACGGGGTGTCCGCCGTTCCCGGGGTCACCGCATTCACCCGGATGCCGTCCCCCACGTGGTCGGCCGCCATCGCCAGGGTGACGGAGGCGACGGCACCCTTGCTCGCCGCGTACAGCGCGCGGTTCGGCACGCCGATCACCGCGACCACGGAACACGTGTTGACGATGGCGGCATGCGCCGACTTCTTGAGGTGCGGCAGCGCCGCGCGGCTCACCCGGGCAAGCCCCACGATGTTGACGTCGAGCACGCGGTGCCACTCGTCGTCGTCGTTGGCCGCGATATCACCCGCCGCACCGATTCCCGCGTTGTTGATCAGGATGTCGATCCCGCCGAAGCGGTCGGCGACCGCCTGTACGGCGGCGTTCACCTGCTCGGTGCTGGTGATGTCGCAGACGACTCCGAACAGGTCGCCCGGGATGCCGTCCACCGCACGGTCGAGCACAGCCACCCGCGCTCCGCGCTCGGCGAGCATGGCTGCGGTCGCCGCGCCGATGCCGCTCGCGCCGCCGGTGACGATCGCGACGAGGTCGGTGAATTCGGTCATGACGTTCTCCTTAGATCCTGGGATCGACGTGAATTTTCGGGCCGAGACCGGCCCCCTCCGGGCGATCGCCGGCGAGAACTCCGCCGACGCCGTCAAGTCCGACTGTCGCTGCCACTAGTTCGCGCGGGTCGACGGCGCCGGATGCATAGGCGTCGATCGTGCCGGCGAGTCCCGGCGACGCACTGAGGATGCCGACCGAGGTCACGTCTTTCAGCGCCATCGTGCGCGTGTCGATGAGGCTCGGCCGGCCGGCGAGACCCACGTAGACGACGCGCCCGGCCGGCTCGACCAGTTCGAGGGCCTTCGCCGGCAGTGCTGGCGCGTTCGACGCGTCGACGACGGCGTCCCACGGCAGGTCAGGCACGTCGTGCTCGGTCCACACACCTTCGAAGCCGAGCGTTCGCGCGTAGTCGAGCGAGCGCGGCGAGCGCCCGAGCAGGTGCACCTCGACCCCGGCCGCTCTGGCGAACATCGCGACCAGCAGGCCGATCGTGCCAGGACCCAGCACGAGTGCACGAGCTCCCGCGCGAAGGTTCGCGCCCCACAGCGAGCGAAGAGCGTTACCTCCCGGCTCGACCAGCGCACCCAACACGTCGTCGACCGAGTCGGGCAGCGCATGAAGAGCGCTGACCGGCATGGCCAGTTGCTCGGCGAGCGCGCCGGGAAATCCTCCGCGGATACCGACTTCGTAGCGGAACTCGCATACGTGCTGATTGCCGCTCATGCACCGTCGGCAGCTGCCGCAGCCGAGCATCGTGTCGCCCGTCACGCGCCGGCCCAGCCAGGAACGGTCGACCCCGTCGCCGATGGCCGATACGGTGCCCATCCACTCGTGACCCAGCCGCATCGGGAACTCGGCGACGCCGTCGTGCAGGTACTGCATGCCGCCGGTGTAGAACTCCATGTCGGTGCCGCACACGCCGGCACGCTGCACGTCGATGACGACCGAACCGGGGCTTGCCACGGGTGGGGCGACATCCCGCACCTCGAACTCGCGCGGTGCGGTCAGCACGAAGGCCCTCATCGCGGGCGGAGGACGTTCTGGCGCTGGGCGCCCAGCCCGTCGATGCCGAGTTCGATCACGTCGCCGGGCTGCAGCCACACCGGGGGTTTCATGCCCATGCCGACACCCGGCGGGGTGCCGGTGTCGATGAGGTCGCCTGGCTCGAGCACCATGAACTGGCTGAGGTAGTGAACGATGAAGAAGGGGTCGAAGATCATGGTGGATGTCGAGCCGGTCTGCCGGCGAACGCCCGAGACGTCGAGCCACATGCCGAGCTTCAGCACGTCGTCGATCTCGTCC
>JAZJYU010000071.1:0-2145 GCA_040390225.1 Actinomycetota bacterium
TGGTCGCGCACGCGGCGGGAGTGGTCGAGCGCGGCGATGATCTCGGCGCGCTCGCCGCGGTGCGGCTGCTGGTGCTCGACGACGCACAAGAGCTCACCGAGTCCGTGCTGTCGTTCGTGCGGGCGCTCGTCTCCCGCGGCATGTCGGTGATCGCGTTCGGGGATCCGGATGTCGCGGTCGGTTCGTTCCGCGGCGCGCGCCCCGAGATCCTGGGCACGCTCGGCGCGGCCCTCGGCATACCGCAGCTCACGACCATGCACCTGTCGTCGGTCCACCGTCACGGCGCGGTCATCCGGTCGATCGTGTCCCGCATCACCGGGCGGATCGGGGCCTCCGCCGCCGGCACCCAGCGCGGGTCCGCTTCGGTGACATCGAACGACGGCACGGTCGAGGCGCTCACGGCAGGGAGTGCCGCGGCCGAGGTCGCCCTGATCGCACGCCGCCTGCGTGAAGCACACATCTTCGACGGGGTGCCGTGGTCGCAGCTCGCCGTGGTAGTGCGGTCCGGCGGCCAGGTGCCGGCCCTCGCCCGCGGTCTCGCCGCCCTCGAGGTGCCGACCCAGCAGGCAGGCCCGGGCGGGGCGCTCCGCGACGAGGGCGTGGTGGCGGCGATCGTGAGGGTGCTCGAGGTGGCCCTCGGCCGGGTCGAACTCGATCCGCCGACCGCGGTGACCGTGCTGCTCGAACCCTTCGGCGGTCTCGACCCGGTCACGCTGCGCCGCCTGCGGGTCGCGCTCCGGCACGAAGAACTAGCGGGTGACGGCTCGCGCTCGACCGACGAACTTCTGGTCGACGCCCTGCGGCATCCGGCCCGTTTCGCCAGCATCGACACCCGTGTGGCGCGCCAGGCCGCCCATCTCGCCGAGTCGATCCGGGCCGCACGTGACGAGGCTGAGAGCGGCGCGACGATCGAGGAGCTGTTCTGGGGAATCTGGTCGCGGTCGAAGCTCGACACGCTCTGGTACGAGCAGTCGCTCGGCTCCGGCATCGTCGCCGATGAGGCGAACCACAACCTCGACGCCATGGTGGCCCTGTTCTCCACCGCGAAGCGGTTCGTCGAGCGCACGCCCGACAACCCGCCGGGCGTCTTTCTCGACGCGTGGGCCGGGGCCGATGTGCCCGAAGACACCCTTGCGCCGCGAGCCCTCGGCGCCGCCGTGAGCATCGGTACCCCGGCAAGCGTGCTCGGGCGGCAGTTCCACACAGTGATCGTGGCCGGCCTGCAGGAGGGGGTCTGGCCGAACCCACGCATCCGCGGCTCGTTGCTCGGTGCGCAGGCCTTCGTCGACCTGGTGCGTGGCGGCGAGGTGACCCTCGAGGGCGAGCGCGCAGCGGTGATGAACGATGAGCTTCGGCTGTTCGCGTCCGCGGTATCGAGGGCGACCGAGCGGGTGCTCGTGACCGCGGTGGCGAGCGAAGATACGCTGCCGTCGCCGTTTCTTCGCTTCATCGTCGGGCAGGCCGTGATACCGGCGGCGGAGGCGAAGTACCCGCTCTCGCTGCGCGGGCTGGTCGGCCGCCTGCGCAGGGTCGCCGTCGACACGGCCAGCGCGGACGAACGCGCGAGCGCCACCGCCGCCCTCGCGAAGCTCGCGCTGAACGACGTACCCGGCGCCGACCCGTCGAGCTGGTACGGCCTCGCGCCATGGTCGACGGAGGCTCCGCTCGTCGACCTCACCCAGCCGGACGCGCGCGTGAGGGTCTCACCCTCGAAGCTCGAGTCGTTCGAGATGTGCGGGCTGCACTGGCTGATCGGCGAACTGGGCGGATCGACGTCGAGCACGGCATCCAACCTCGGCACCATCGTTCACTCGGTCGCCGAGCAGGCCGGACTCGACGAGCGGCCGGACATCTCGGCGGAGGCGCTCTGGCGCGGCATCGAGGCGCGCTGGGGAGAGATGTCGTTCGACTCCGCCTGGGAGTCAGACATGGAGAAGCGGCGCGCGCGCACGATCGCCGGTCGCCTCTCTTCCTATCTCACCGACTTCGAGTCGAAGGGTGGGCGGCTTCTCAGCACGGAGGTGGGCTTCGAGTTGGATGTCGGCCCGGCCACGCTCGCCGGAAAGATCGACCGGGTCGAGCTGCTCGCAGACGGCACAGCGATCATCGTCGACCTCAAGACCGGCGCCAACGAACCGGTCACCG
>JAZJYU010000072.1:0-1934 GCA_040390225.1 Actinomycetota bacterium
ATGCAGGGCGCTCCGGGCTCCGACGAGGAGCAGCAGTCTGCGCTCGAGAAGTACGGCGTCGACCTGACGGCCATCGCGCGCACCGGAAAGCTCGACCCGGTGATCGGGCGCGACGCCGAGATCCGCCGGGTGAGCCAGGTGCTCACCCGCCGAACGAAGAACAACCCCGTGCTGATCGGCGAACCCGGTGTGGGCAAGACGGCCGTCGTCGAGGGGCTCGCTCAGCGCATCATCGCCGGCGACGTCGCCGACTCGCTCAAGGGCAAACGACTCGTATCGCTCGACCTCGCGGCCCTCGTCGCTGGAGCGAAGTATCGGGGGGAGTTCGAGGAGCGCTTGAAGGCTGTACTGAAGGAGATCACCGACTCAGAAGGCGAGGTGATCACCTTCATCGACGAACTGCACACCCTGATGGGCGCGGGTGGTGGCGAGGGATCGGTCGCCGCCGCGAACATGCTGAAGCCGATGCTCGCCCGCGGCGAACTACGCCTCATCGGTGCGACCACTCTCGACGAGTATCGCGAATACATCGAGAAGGACGCCGCGCTCGAACGCCGCTTCCAGCAGGTCTTCGTGGGCGAGCCGTCCGTCGAAGACACCGTCGCCATCCTGCGGGGGCTCAAAGAGCGCTACGAGGCGCACCACAAAGTCTCGATCGCCGACACCGCCCTGGTGGCAGCCGCCGCGCTCAGCAACCGGTACATCACCGGCAGGCAGCTGCCCGACAAAGCGATCGACCTGGTCGACGAGGCCGCCAGCCGGCTGAAGATGGAGATCGATTCGTCGCCGGTCGAGATCGACCAGCTGAAGCGTTCGATCGATCGTATGAAGCTCGAGGAGCTCGCACTCAAGAAGGAGAAGGACGCCGCATCGAAGACGCGTCTGGAGAAGCTGCGCGACGAGATGGGCAGCATGCAGAAGGAGCTCGACTCACTCAACGCACGCTGGACCGCGGAGAAGGCATCCCTGCAGGGAGTCGGCGACCTGCGTATGCGACTCAACGATGCGCGCATCGAGCTCGACCGCGCCATGCGCGAGGGCCGCTATGAAGACGCGTCGCGCCTCGACTACGAGGTGATCAAGAAGATCGAGGCCGAGATCGCCGCCGCCGAGCAGGTGGAGAGCACCGGTCCGCGCATGGTCAACGAGCAGGTGACCGAAGACGACATCGCGGCCGTCGTGGCCGCCTGGACCGGCATTCCGGTCGGCCGCCTCATGCAGGGCGAGACCGAGAAGCTCCTCAACCTCGAAGCCGAGTTGGGCAAGCGGCTGGTCGGCCAGAAGACGGCCGTTCGTGCCGTGGCTGAAGCGGTGCGCCGTTCACGGGCGGGAATCGCGGATGCTGATCGCCCGACCGGATCGTTCCTGTTCCTCGGACCCACCGGCGTCGGCAAGACCGAGCTGGCGAAGGCGCTCGCAGAGTTCCTGTTCGACGACGAGAAGGCCATGATCCGCATCGACATGAGCGAGTACGGTGAGCGGCACTCCGTCGCCCGGCTTCTCGGTGCCCCTCCCGGGTACGTGGGCTACGAGCAGGGCGGCCAGCTCACCGAGGCGGTGCGCCGCCGTCCGTACTCTGTAGTGCTGCTTGACGAGGTGGAGAAGGCGCACTCCGACGTGTTCGACGTACTGCTGCAAGTGCTCGACGACGGCAGGCTGACGGATGGCCAGGGTCGTACGGTGGACTTCAGGAACACGATCCTGATCCTCACCTCGAACCTCGGAAGCCAGTACCTCGTCGACCCCTCGCTCAGCCAGGAGGCGAAAGAAGAGGCGGTGAACGCCATGGTGCGCCAGGCCTTCAAGCCGGAGTTCGTGAACCGGCTCGACGACATCGTCATCTTCTCGGCCCTCACCATGGATGACCTCGCCCAGATCGTGGAGCTCTATATCGATCGCCTGTCGCGGCGCCGTCAGGATCGCCGGCTCGGTCA
>JAZJYU010000073.1:0-1616 GCA_040390225.1 Actinomycetota bacterium
ACCGATGACACCAGGCTGGCGCGGCGTTTGGCCAGCTCACCCTCATCGAGGCCGGGATTGTCGTTGTACAGCTTGACGGTGACCGCCTGGCCGAGGATCGAGTCGCCGAGAAACTCGAGGCGCTCGTTGTGGGCCAGGCCGCCGTTCTCGTACGCGAAAGAGCGGTGCGTCAGCGCGAGCTCGAGAAGCTCGGGACTGATGTCGACCGCGAGCAGCTCGACGAGCTCGTCTCGGGTCTCGTTCGGCATGCTGTAACGCTAGCCGAACAGGATCAAATGTCTGCGACCTTGCGGCCCTTGTACTCCAGGTACAGGGGCGTGCCGGTCGAGTCTTCGACGACCTTCGCGCGGTGCGGCAGGCTGTAGACGGTCTTGCCACCTTCGATGGTCTTCACCAGGGTGGGCGGGGTCGCCTTCCACTGAGCGCGGCGCGCACGGGTGCTCGCACGCGACATCTTTCGTTTCGGGACAGCCATCGTTACTCTTCCTTTGCGTTTACATTTTTGGGCAAGATCTGGCCTTCGGCCAAATCGCCCAACGCCGCCCACCGCGGATCGATGGGGTCCTCGTGCTTGTGACCCGGATTATCCAGGAGCCGCACCCCACACTGCGGGCACAGGCCGGTGCAATCTTCCTGGCATACCGGCTGGAATGGCAGTGACAGAACCACCGCATCCCTGATTACGGGTTCGAGGTCAATCGTGTCCTCGTGAACCTCGTATTCGAAAGCTTCGTCATGAGAATACGCGAAAAGCTCCTGGAATTCGACTTGCAGCGGCTCATCGATGTCGATGAGGCAGCGCACACACTCGCCGGCGGCCGTTCCATCGACGTCGCCAGAGACGAGGATGCCGTCATGCAGCGACTCCAGCCGAAGGTCGATATGCAGCGTCAAGCCGGCCTTCACGCCGATGACCGCGTTGCCGAACCCTTCGGGCACGACGATGTCGAGCTCCTTCTCGCGCATCTCGCCGGGGCGGTGCATGAGGTCGTAGACGTCGACGGTGTATGGGGTCTTGGTCACGTGAGGCACCAGAAGAGTGTACTCGCGGTTTGGGCGGGTCGAGCTTGTCGAGACCTCACCAGCGGGCAACCCGTCGGTGAGGTCTCGACAAGCTCGACCCGCTCTACTATTCGACCGCGGTGAACGCCTCGTCGTAGATCGCGAGGGCGCGCGCGACTTCGTCCGCCGACACCGTGCACGGCGGCACGACGTGGATGCGGTTGTCTGCGCTGAACGGGAGAAGCCCGCGCTGCATCAGCTCGCCCTTCAGCGCGTTGACGACCGCGCTGGAGACGGGTTCGCGGGTCTCACGATCGGTGACGAGGTCGAGCGCCCAGAAGACACCCAGTCCGCGTACGTCACCGATCATCGGATGCTTCGCTGCGAGGTGCGCGAGCCCCGGTGCGAGAAGCGTCTCGCCCACCGTGCGGGCGTTCTCGACGATGCCCTCCTCGGTCATCGCGTCGATGGCGCCGACGATCGTGAGCCCATGACGACTCGCCACCAGGTCGACAACGTCTTTGAGCGTTCGCCCTTCGACCGCGGCGTTTCGCTTTGTGCGCAGCGCGGACGTGATGCCGGAGGCGAGCCCGCGAATCGCCATCACATCAGGC
>JAZJYU010000073.1:1626-6821 GCA_040390225.1 Actinomycetota bacterium
CGCGTCGATGGCGCCGACGATCGCGGCCATGGCGAGCGGGTGGCCGGAGTATGTGAGCCCTCCCGGGAAGACCTCGTCGTCGAACTGCGACGCGAGCGAGCCGGTCATGATCATTCCCCCGGCCGGCACATAGCCGGAGTTGACGCCCTTCGCGAACGTGATCAGGTCGGGCATCCAGTCGCTTTCAGCCTTCGAGAACCCCTGCCAGGCGAACCACTCGCCGGTGCGCCCGAAACCGGACATCACCTCGTCGATGATCAGCAGCATCCCGTACTTGTCGCACAGAGCGCGCACGCCGGCGAGGTAGCCGGGCGGCGGCACGAGCACGCCGGCCGTGCCGGGAACGCCCTCGATGACGATCGCCGCGATCGAGTTCTGGCCCTCGGCCTGGATGACGCGCTCCAGGTGGCGAAGCGCGCGCGAGCACTCCTCCTCCGGCGTCGTCGCCCAGAACTCGGACCGGTAGAGGAACGGACCGAAGAAGTGCACGTGACCACGGGAGAACTCGTTCGGGATCCGGCGCCAGTCGCCGGTCGCGACGACCGCCGCTCCGGTGTTGCCGTGGTACGAGCGGTACTGGCTGAGAATCTTGTCGCGCCCCGTGACGAGCCGGGCCATTCGCATCGCGTTCTCGTTCGCGTCGGCACCACCGTTCGTGAAGAACACCTTCGTATACGCGGAGCCGGCCTTGTCGAGAATCCGCTGCGCGGCCCGGCCGCGGGTGAGATTGGCGTGCGCCGGCGCGACCATGGTGAGCAGGTCGGCCTGTGCCTTGATCGCCTCGATCACCTTCGGATGCTGGTGCCCGATATTCATGTTTACCAGCTGGCTGGAGAAGTCGAGGTAGTGCTTGTCGTCGTAGTCCCAGACGTCGGTGCCGAGCGCGCCGGCGATGACGAACGGTTTCAGCGCCGCCTGGGCGGACCAGGAGTGGAAGATGTGCGCCCGGTCGAGGTCGTACGCGAGCTTCCCGTCAGCGGGATCGGGGGTGGTGCTCATGCGGATGGGTCCTTAGATCTTGGCCGTGATGTGGTCGCGGATGGCCGGCATGACCGTCTCGCCGTAGACGCGCAGCGTCTCTTCCTTGTTGTCATGCTGCAGGTAGCCGGCGAACTGGTCGACGCCCAGTTCCTTGAGCGCCTTCAGCTTCTCGATGTGGTCATCGGCGGTGCCGAGCACGCAGAACCGGTCGACGATCTCGTCGGGCACGAACTCGGCGTGCGAGTTGCCGGCCCGGCCGTGCTCGTTGTAGTCGTAGCCCTCGCGGCCCTTGATGTAGTCCGTGAGTTCCTTGGGCACGTCGGATTCCGCACCGTATTTTGCGACGATGTCGGCAACGTGATTGCCCACCATGCCGCCGAACCAGCGGCACTGGTCACGCATGTGCTCCCAATCGCTCCCGATGTACATCGGCGCGGCCACGCAGAACTTGATCGACATGGGGTCGCGCCCGGCCTTCTCGGCAGCGTCCCGAACGGTCGTGATCATCCACTCGGCGACATGCAGGTCCGCCATCTGAAGAATGAAACCATCGCCGACCTCGCCGGTGAGCTTCAGGGCGAGCGGTCCGTACGCGGCGACCCAGACCTCGAGTTCCGAGCCGACGCTCCAGGGGAACTGCAGCTGCGCGCCGTTGTACTCCACCGCCCGGGAGTTGCCGAGTTCGCGGATGACGTGGATCGACTCGCGCAGCTCTTTCAGTGTGGTGGGCTTGCCGTTGGTGACGCGCACGGCGGAGTCGCCGCGGCCGATGCCCACGATGGTGCGGTTGCCGTACATCTCGTTGAGGGTGGCGAAGACGGATGCGGTCACCGTCCAGTCGCGCGTCGCCGGGTTGGTGACCATCGGCCCCACCTTGATGCGGTGGGTCTCCGCCAAGATCTGGCTGTAGATCACGTACGGCTCCTGCCAGAGCAGGTGCGAGTCGAAGGTCCAGGCGTACTCGAAGCCGTACTGTTCGGCCAGCTTCGACAGGTAGACCGTGCGCGACGCCGGCGGGTTGGTCTGAAGTACTACTCCGAAATCCATGCTGTCCGTTCGTTCATATAAGCGGGTCGAGCTTGTCGAGACCTCACTGACCCGCCTAAGGGGCTAGATCAGGTACTGCGAGAGGCCGCGCTTGACGTACTTGCCGTCACCCTTGGTGCCGACGAACTGGTTCTTGTCGACGACGACCTTGCCGCGGGAGATCACGGTGTCGACGTGGCCGTCGATCTCGAATCCCTCCCAGGCGGAGTAGTCCATGTTCATGTGGTGGGTCTTGCCCACTCCGATCGAGGTGTGGCCGTTCGGGTCGTAGACGACGACATCGCCGTCCGCTCCGGGCTGGATGACGCCCTTCTTGCCGTACATGCCGAACATGCGCGCCGGGGTGGTCGAGGTGAGCTCGACCCAGCGGCTGAGCGAGATGTGGCCGTCGACCACACCCTGGTACATGAGGTCGAGGCGGTGCTCGACCGAGCCGATGCCGTTCGGGATCTTCGAGAAGTCGCCGAGCCCCATGTCTTTCTGGCCCTTCATGCAGAACGGGCAGTGGTCGGTGGAGATCATCTGGATGTCGTTGGTGCGCAAGGATTGCCACATGTGATGCTGGTGTCCCTCGGCACGCGATCGGAGCGGTGTCGAGCACACCCATTTGGCGCCCTCGAAGTCGCCCCATTCTTTGCTGATCGCGCCGAGCTGGTCTTCGAGCGACAGATAGAGATACTGCGGGCAGGTCTCGCCGAACACGTTCTGGCCGTTGTCGCGGGCCATCGTGATCTGGTCGACCGCCTGCTTCGCGCTGACGTGCACCACGTAGAGCGGCGCACCGGTGAGATTCGCGATCATGATGGCGCGGTGGGTGGCCTCCTCCTCCGCCTGCCAGGGGCGCGAGGTGCCGTGGAAGTACGGGGTGCTGTTTCCCGCCTCGAGAGCCTGCTTCACCAGCACGTCGATCATGGCGCCGTTCTCGGCGTGCATCATCATGAGCGCGCCGTTCGAGGCGCCCTTCTGGAAGGCGCGCAGGATCTGGCCGTCATCGGAAAGGAATACGCCCTTGTACGCCATGAACAGCTTGAAGCTCGTGACACCCTCGTCGATCAGCTCATCCATCGCGGTGAGGGACGAGTCCTGCACGTCGGAGAGGATCTGGTGGAAGCCGTAGTCGATCGCGCAATTGCCTGCCGCCTTCTCGTGCCAGAGGTTGTACTGGTCGAGGATGTTCTGGTCGGGGTACTGCACGACGAAGTCGACGATGCTGGTCGTTCCGCCCCAGGCCGCAGCGCGCGTGCCGGTCTCGAAGGTGTCGCTGGCTTCGGTGCCACCGAACGGCATCTGCATGTGGGTGTGCGCATCAACACCGCCCGGGATCACGTACTTGCCGCCCGCGTCGATCACCGTATCGACGTTGGACTCCAGGTCGAACCCGAGCAGTGTCGAGCCGGGCGCGAGCACCGCGGCGATCGTCTCACCATCGATGAGCACGTCTGCGGCGCCGGTTCCGGTCGCGTTGACGACCAGTCCGTTCTTGATCAGGGTCTTCACAATTACCTCCGGTGTTAAGCGGGTCGAGCCTGTCGAGCGCGGATCGAGCATGTCGAGATCTCACCAACGTGCAACTAAGCGGGTGAGGTCTCGACAGGCTCGACCCGCTGATGCGGTTACGGCTTCGGGATGCTGGTGTACGACTCAGGGCGACGGTCGCGATAGAACTGCCAGTCGTCCCGCATCTCCTGCACCATGTCCAGGTCGAGGTCACGGATGACGATCTCCTCCTGCGTGCCGGAGCCCTTCTCACCGACGAAGTTGCCGCGCGGGTCGATCACCTGGCTGGTGCCGTAGAAGTCGACGGCGAGGTCGCCGTACTCGTTGTCCTCACGGCCCACGCGGTTGGGCTGAAGCACGAAGTAGCCGTTCGCGACGGCCGCGGCCGGACCCTCGACCTCCCAGAGGCGGTTCGACAGGCCCGGCTTCGTGGCGTTCGGGTTGAACACCATGTGTGCGCCGTTGAGGCCGAGCTCACGCCAGCCCTCCGGGAAGTGCCGGTCGTAGCAGATGTAGACGCCGATCTTTCCGACCGCGGTATCGAACACCGGGTAGCCGAGATTGCCGGGGCGGAAGTAGAACTTCTCCCAGAACCGGTCGAGGTGCGGGATGTGGTGCTTGCGGTACTTGCCGAGGATCGTCCCGTCGTTGTCGACGACCACCGCGGTGTTGTAGTACACGCCGGTGATGTCCTCCTCATAGATCGGGAGGATCATCACGAGCTTCAGTTCCTTCGCGAGAGCCGCGAACTTCTGCACGATCGGGCCGTCGGCCGGTTCGGCGAAACGGTAGTACTTCTTGTCCTCGGTGATGCCGAAGTATGGACCGTAGAACAGTTCCTGAAAGCAGATCACTTCTGCGCCGGCCGCGGCCGCATCGCGCGCGAACTTCTCGTGTTTCGCGATCATCGATTCCTTGTCGCCCGTCCAGGTGGTCTGGGTGATCGCAGCGCGTACGACGGTCATGAAGCCTCCAACGTCAGTGCTTATTGCTTTACTGGCTTTTTGTTATTGTGCGCCGTAAACATTTCCCTTATGTTTCTGGCTATGACGTTGGCGTAAACATAGGACGCTGCGTCACCGAAGGCAATCGACAAGGGGCGGATGATCGGTGAAAGCAATAGCACCGGCCGTCGAAGACGCCACCCCGCACGGCATCGCGGCCGCGGTCGCGCGCCTGATCTCGTCGGGCGACCTCGCGCCTGGCGACCGCCTTCCGACCGTGCGGGAGCTTGCCGCCGACCTCAGCGTGAGTCCGGCAACGGTCAGCCACGCCTGGCAGGCGCTCTCCGGCGTCGGCCTCATCGTCTCGCGCGGCCGTAGCGGAAGCTTCGTGCGGGCTGCGCCGCGCAAGTGGCTGCCGCCACGATTCCAGGGGCTCGCCGATCAGCTGGAGGCGACCCGGCTCGACCTCTCGACCGGCACCCCCGACCCGGAGCTGCTGCCGGGGCTCGGCTCCGCGTTCTCGAAGGCCTCCATGCGGGCGAGCACCGCCAGCTATCTCGACCAGCCGGTCATCCCGGAACTCGAACAGGTGCTGCGCGACACCTGGCCGTACCCGGTCGAGACGATCACCGTCGTCGACGGGGCCCTGGATGCCCTGTCGCGCGCGATGGAACTGGTGGTGCGTTTCGGTGACCGCGTCGTCGTCGAGGACCCGGGATTCCCGCC
>JAZJYU010000073.1:6831-12677 GCA_040390225.1 Actinomycetota bacterium
CACTTCGGCGCCGTGCGGGTGCCGGTCGGCGTGGACGCCGACGGGATGCGGCCCGACCTGCTCGCCGAGGCCCTCACGCTGCGGCCCACCGCGATCGTGCTGCAGCCGAGGGCGCAGAATCCGACCGGACGGTCTCTCACACCGGAACGTGCCGAACAGCTGGCGGCCGTCATCCGGCGCTCGCACCATGCCAGCGAAGCGATCGTGCTCGAAGACGACCACTCGGGCGAGATCGCGACGGCTGGGGACGTCAGTCTGGGCAGCTGGCTGCCGGGCCAGGTGCTGCACATCCGCAGCTTCTCGAAATCGCACGGGCCCGACCTGAGGATCGCCGGACTCGGCGGTCCGACCGAACTGGTCGACCAGATCGTGGCGCGCCGAATCCTCGGCCCTGGATGGACATCGCGCATGCTGCAGACCATGCTGCACGACCTGCTGACGGACCGGGTGTCGGTCGCCGAGGTGGAGCATGCCCGCGCCACCTACCACTCCCGGCAGCGGCAGCTCTCCGAAGCGCTGCTCTCGCACGGGATCGTTCTGCCCGCCGGTGACGGCATCAACACCTGGCTTCCCGTCGCCGACGAGCGGGCGGCGATCGTGCAGCTGGCTGCCGCCGGCATTCGGGCGGCCGCCGGCAACGCGTTCCAGGCGACGGCGGGACCGGGCTTCGTGCGCGTGACGGTCGGTTTGGTGCGCGACGACTTCGACTCGGTGGCGCAGAACCTCGCCTCGGCATCGCGAGCGTAGAGCGGGTCGAGATCTCGCCCGCGAAGCAGCTCGTCGGGGAGGTCTCGACAGGCTCGACCCGCTTAGGCTCATTGCATGTCCGACTACGCACTCGACGCCGACTTCTACCACTTCCAGGACCAGCTGAGCGATCGCGAGAACGAGCAGATCCTGAAGATCCGCGACTTTCTGGAGCGCGAGGTGCGGCCGATCGCGAACGACTATTGGAGGCGTGCGGAGTTCCCGCACCAGCTGATCCCGGCGATCGCCGAGTCGGGCCTGTTCGGGTCGGAGTGGCCGGAGACCCGGCAGTTCGAGTCGAGCGCCCTGTTCCGCGGCTGGACCGCGCTGGAGATCGCGCGCGTCGACGGTTCGATGACCACGGCGATCGGCGTGCAGAGCGGTCTCGCCATGGGCGCGCTCGGCGTCGGCGGCTCGGCGGAGCAGCGCGCGAAGTGGATGCCCGGCATGGGCCGGGGAGAGATCCTCGGATCGTTCGGCCTGACCGAACCGCTCTCCGGATCCGACACCGCGCGGGGCCTCCACAGCACGGCGGAGCGCACCGGCGACACCTGGACGCTCAATGGCGCGAAGCGCTGGATCGGCAACGCCACCTTCGCCCACATCACCATCGTCTGGGCGCGCGATCTCGCGGACGACCAGGTGAAGGGCTTCATCGTTCCGACCGACTCCCCCGGGTTCACGGCGACCAAGATCGAAGACAAGCAGAGCCTGCGGATCGTGCAGAACGCCGACATCACGCTTGAGAACGTGAGGGTTCCTGAAGAGAACCGGCTGCAGGAGATCAACTCGTTCCGGGATCTGGCGGTGGTGCTGCGGCTCACTCGGGCCGGTGTCGCATGGCAGGCCGTCGGCAACTCGGTGGGCGCGTACGAGGCCGCGGTGAAGTACGCGAAGGAGCGCGAGCAGTTCGGCAAGCCGATCGGCGGCTTCCAGCTGATCCAGGGGATGCTCGCCGACTGCCTCGGAAACATCACCGCATCCATCGCGATGTGCATGCAGTTGTCCCGGCTGCTCGATGAGGGACGGCAGAGCGACTCCCAGTCGGCGCTCGCGAAGGCCTTCGTCACGACGAAGGCCCGCGAGACGGTGGCGATGTGCCGGGAGATCTGCGGGGGCAACGGCATCACACTCGACTATGGCGTTGCCAAAGCCTTCGCGGACGCCGAAGCCATCTACACGTTCGAGGGTACGAAGCAGATGACGTCGCTCATCGTGGGGCGCACCATCACCGGCCTGCAGGCGTTCGTATGATCCTTCCCCAGACCGATGCGGGGAAGAGCGCTGCCACCGTCCGCGCCCGCGGCTTCACCGTGGCGAACACGGCCGCGACCAGGTCCCGGGCGTCATCCGCGGCACCCGCGTAGGCGCGGGGGTCTTTCGCGAAGCGTTCCCGCTCGAGTGCGTCGAGCATGCGTTCCAGCGACGGGCGCTCGCCGACGCCGAGCGCGACCGCCGCTTCTCGCGGGGTGAGGGTGTCGGCGATCGGGTGCCCGACATCGAGGGACGTCTGCAGTACTTCGCGCCACCCCACGAGCGCGGGCGAGCGCGCTGAGGCGAGACCCCGGATGCGGCGCGCCCGCTGCACTGACCGAAGGCCCCCTGGCACCAGGGCGAGCACCGCGATCACGAGCACGACGAGCAGCAGCCACAGCGTGAAGCCGATCCCGCCCGAGGTGGACCTCGTTCCCGTCGCGAGTGCGGTGCTCGACGGAGCGGTCGTCGGCGCCTCGGCCGGCACGGAGGGGACGGCACCCCCCGTCGGCAGCGGGTTGTCCGTGGCTGACGCCGCCGGCACATCCGCGGCACTCGGATCGGCATAGTCCGGCACGACGCCCCTGCTCACGGTGGGTTCGAACCGCGTCCAGCCGATACCGGCGAAGTACAGCTCGGGCCAGGCGTGCAGATCGTGGGTGGTGATGTCGAAGGTGCCCCCTTCGCGCGTCGCCGTCACCTCCTGGCCGGGAAGGAAGCCGACCGAGATACGGGCGGGGATGCCGAGCGTTCGCGCCATCATCGCCATCGCTGACGCGAAGTGGATGCAGTAGCCCGACTTCGCCTGCAGGAACTTCGCGATGACATCACCGCCGGTGCCGTCGTAGCCCTGATCGACCGGGGCCGTCTCGGAGTAGCTGAACAGGCCGTCGTGGAAGAACGACTGCAGAAGCAGAGCCTTCTCGTAGTTCGTCGGCGCCGTGCCGACGATCTTCTTCGCCGTCGCGGCGATGATGGCGGGCGTGCCCTTCGGTACCTGCAGGTAGCGGCCGAGGCCTGCGGGAACGGAGTTGCCCGCCGCGAGCAGCTGCTCGGGCGTCGGGTCGACGGCGATGTCGCTGACGGTGTACTTCTGCCCCGCGGTGGTGCGATCCTGACTCGTGACCGAGTGCCCCTCCGAGCTCCAGTACCAGGAACCGGTCAGCCCGGTCACCTTCGTCGATGGGTACGGGAGCGGCAGCCAGCTGCTGGTCAGCGGGCCCACCTTCACGGTGGTGGTGTCGGCGGTGCGTGCGATCGCGCTGGTGAGACCGGGTGCAGCGGCGATCCTGTCGACCGTGTTCGCACGGTTCGTACTCGACGCATCCGGCTGCCAGTCGCTGCCCTCGAAGTCGCTGACGCTCACCAGTCTCAGGTATTCGCCGACGCCCGCCGACGTCTCATAGCTGAGAACCGTTCGGTCGGAACCCTGCCGCAGATCGTTGCCGAGTGAAAGCACCGGATTGACGCCGTTGCCGAACCCGGTGCCGTCATTCGCCGAGTCGCGGGTCGATGGAAGCACCACCGCGAGGACGATGGTGAGCGCGATGATCGCCGCACCCAGTCCCAGCGACAGGCGCGCCTGGCCGGAACGCGATCCCACCCGCAGCAGGAGCAGGTACGCGAGTGCCGAGAGGATGAAGACGAGCGGATCGCTCGATCCCGGGTCGATGAAGGCGGGTGCGGCCAACAGCACGAGCAGCGGGATTCCGGCGAGTGCTGGTGCGCCGAACCCGATCGCGAGGATGTCGGCCGCGAGAGCCGCGGATGCGATGCCGATGCACATCACGAAGGTGATGCCGAGGTCCACCTGTGCGGGAATCGACTGCTCGTTGATCGAGACACCGGCGTCGGCGAGCAGTTTCGAGAACTGCGTGACGGTGTCGCCGGTGGGGATGATCGCGGCGAACGCGGTGGCCGGAGCGAAGACCGCCGTGAGCGCGACCAGCGTCGCGACCACGCTGACCACGGGCGGTATCCACGGTCGCGCCGTGATGAGCCGCGTGGCCGCGGCCGCTCCCAGCACGAGCAGGCAGACGAAGCCCATCTGGATCAGCCAGTCGGTTCCGTTGAGGATCACATGAAGCCCCGACAGGGTCACCAACAGGGCGACGAACAGCAGCAGGCTGGTGCGCCAGTCATCGCTCGCGACGCGGGGTCGCCAGGTGCGCGGGCGGGCGATCGAGACGCGAAGGTCCGTCTCAGGGGCGGCCATCGGGTATCTCCTGCTGGGCCGCCAGCGCCAGCCATGCCTCGTCGAGCGTTGCGGTCGGGTGCACGGCGACGCACAGCCAGCCGGCGGCCCGCAGAGACTGCGCCTGTGGCGCGCTCCCGGGCTCGACGAGGAAGGCCACAGCGAGATCGAATGCTCCGCGCTGGGCGATCAGCCGTTCGACCGTCGACGTCTCAGCGCTGGAGAGAATGGCGAAGACCGATCCCTGCGGCCGGTCGGGTCGCGAGACTCCGTCCAGCAGGGTCAGCCACCTCGGGTTGGTCGCCACCAGCTCCACGGCGGCGAGTGATTTCATGAACTCGTCGAAGTCGTCGACCGGGGAGAGCTGCGGATCACCGGTTTCGATCACCTGCACGATGAAGCCGCGCTCCGCGAGGTACAGGCTGAGCGACGCGCACATGCTCACCGCCCACTCGAACGATTCACTCTCCGGCTCGTCGATCGTGCCGGCTCCACGGGAGTCCCGGTAGCCGGCCCGGCGGGTTTCGAGCACGACACGGGCCTCGGCGTGGCTGCGCTGCTCCTCCTGCCGGACCATCAGCTCCCCGTGATGCGCGGATGCCCTCCAATGCACTCGGCGCATCGCATCGCCCTCGCGGTATTCACGGGTCATCAGGTCGTCATCACCGCCGAAGGACCGTCGCTGGCGAAGCCGGGTGGGTCCCTCGTCCGCGGCTATCGCGACCGCGCCCTCGGGGAGCTCGACGATCGCCGGCGTGACGATAAGCCTGCTGGTGCCCGACGCGATCACGGCACCGTCGGCCAGGCCGAATGGGTCGGAGAAGTCGATGATCGCCGGCCCGACCTCGAACGATCCCCGGCGACTCGGAGTGACCTCGTAGGCCGATGCCATCGAACCACCCGGTCCGGCGGCGAGACGGCCGAAGGGACGCGGCGCGGTGGCGAACGGGCGCCAGAGCCAGGTGTCGCGCCAGTTCGCGACCGGACTGCGATATGCGGAGTCGTTCCGAATCTGCAGTGTCACTTCGCTTCGGGTTCCCGCCTCGAGCACGGGCGGCCTGGATTCGCGGGTGGCGCTGAATCGCAGCGGGCGCAGGCGCACGTAGACCCAGGCGATCGCCGGCGCCGCGGCGAGGAACGCGCCGAGTGGCACCAGCTCATTGCGGCCGACCACATACGCAGAGAGCCCTGCGAGCACACCGGCCACGAGCAGAAGCAGTCCGCGCCGGGTGAGCCGGGTGACACGGGTGCGATTGGTGCTCGCCATCCTGGGTCAGGCCGAGTCGATCGCGCCGAGAGGAACAGACGTGGCTGCGACGATGCGCTGCACCGTCTCACCGACCATGGCGGTGCTGGCGCTGCCGCCGCTCGAGGTCAGCCGGTTGGCGGGGATGAGCCGGTGCGCGAGCACGGACACGGCGAGCGCGTCGATGTCGTCGGGCAGCACGAACTCGCGCCCGTCGAGGGCGGCGCGGGCCTTCGCGGCCCGTACGAGGTGCAGCGTGGCTCGCGGGCTCGCACCGACCCTGAGGTCCCGGTCCCGGCGGGTGGCCTGCGAGATGCTCACGGCGTATTGCTCCACGGGATACGACACGAAGACCTCGCGCACCGCGCGGATCATCGCGATCAGCTCCACCGTGCTCACGACCGG
>JAZJYU010000073.1:12687-15687 GCA_040390225.1 Actinomycetota bacterium
CGCTGACCGAATGCAAAAAAGTGTAGTCGTCCTTGGTCTTGATGCGCATCAGACCCAGCAGCGCGCCCGGATTGCGCAAGATCGATTCGGTGATGCCCTGCACGACCGGTTCGACCGCGTCGAGCGGGCTCGCGTTCTCGCGGGTGTGCAGCATCGCCAGCTCCGCCGACTCATCCGGATAGCCCATCGAGATGCGGGCCATGAATCGATCGCGCTGTGCTTCGGGCAGCGGATAGGTGCCCTCCATCTCCACCGGATTCTGGGTGGCGATGACGGTGAACGGGGTGGCCAGCGCGCTGGTGACGCCGTCGACCGTCACCTGACCCTCCTCCATGCTCTCCAGCAGGGCGGACTGGGTCTTGGGGCTTGCCCGGTTGATCTCGTCACCGATGACGATGTTCGCGAACACCGGTCCGGGCTTGAACTCGAACTCGCGCGTCGCCTGGTTGTAGATGGACACGCCGGTGATGTCCGACGGCAGCAGGTCGGGGGTGAACTGGATGCGGTTGACCGTGCAGTCGACCGTCTTCGCGAGCGCGCGGGCCAGCATCGTCTTGCCGACACCCGGCACATCCTCGATCAGCAGGTGTCCCTCGGCGAGCAGAACCGTCAGGGCCATCTCAACCGCATCACGCTTGCCGTCGATCACCGTCTCGATGCTGTCGAGGATGCGGGAGCTGGAACGGGCGAACTCCTCGCCGGACATCGTCTCCACGTTCGAACCGTCCACCACTGACCTCCGCACGCAGTTTGGCAGTACCGCGCAGTCGTTGCCATGCCACTCTACGTCTGCCCGATACCACGTATCCGCCGGGCCGCCGGTTCACCGCAGCCGAGTTAGACTTTTCCCGAATCTGGTTCTGCGCCCGGCTTTGGGCGTCTTTCGTTTCGATCGAGAGCGCGCACATGTCAGCCCAGTTCATTCCCACGTCGTCCGCCATCTCCCGCGCGCTGAAGCGTGCCGAGACCGGTGTGACCATCGACCAGACCGAGGCGGAGACGCTGCTCCACGCCCGTGGCGCCGACCTCGAGCGGCTTCTGGTCGCCGCGGGGCGGGTTCGGGATGCCGGTCTGGAGCGTACGGGACGCCCCGGTGTCATCACCTACAGTCGCAAGGTCTTCATCCCGGTCACCCACCTCTGCCAGGACCGCTGTCACTACTGCGCCTTCGTCAAGACCCCCGCCCAGCTGAAACGCCAGGGCAAAGAGATGTACATGTCGCCGGACGAGATCCTCGAGGTGGCTCGCCAGGGTGCGGCGCTCGGCTGCAAGGAGGTGCTGTTCACCCTCGGCGACCGTCCGGAGGAGCGCTGGCCCGAGGCCGCTGAGTGGCTGGATGCCAACGGCTACGACTCGACGATCGCCTACCTGCGTGCGATGGCCGTTCGCATCATGGAGGAGACCGGCCTCCTCGTGCACATGAACCCCGGTGTGATGACCTGGGAGGAGATCCAGCGCCTCAAGCCGGTCTCACCCAGTATGGGCATGATGCTCGAGACCACATCGACGCGGCTCTTCACCGAGAAGGGCGAAGCCCACTACGGTTCCCCCGACAAGGACCCGGCCGTACGCTTGCGGGTGATCGAGGATGCCGGGCGCAGCAACGTGCCGTTCACCACCGGGCTGCTGCTCGGCATCGGCGAGACCTATGCGGAGCGGGTCGACGGGCTGTTCGCGATCCGCGCGGCATCCCGGCGCCACGGGCACATTCAGGAAGTCATCATCCAGAACTTCCGCTCGAAGATGTCGACCGCGATGATGCGTCGCGACGACCTGCCGCTCGAGGAGTACATCGCGGCGGTCGCGGTGTCGCGCATCGTGCTCGGGCCGGGAGCGCGCCTGCAGGCGCCGCCGAACCTCACCGACGAGGCGGAGCTGGCCATGCTCATCCGCGCCGGCATCGACGACTGGGGCGGAGTGTCGCCGCTGACCCCCGACCACGTGAACCCGGAGCGCCCGTGGCCGAACATCGACGAGCTCGCACGGCTGACCGCACTCGCCGGCTACACCCTGCACGAGCGGCTCACCGTGCACCCGCACTACGTGCGTGCCGAGGAGCCGTGGCTCGACCCGCGGCTGCTGCCCCACGTTCGCGCACTCGCCCAGCCCGACGGTCTCGCCGTCGAGGGCGCCATCCCCGAAGGCCTCCCGTGGCAGGAGCCCGACCCCGAGTGGCTCGGCTCTGGCAGAGTGAACCTGCACACCGAGATCGACACGGTCGGCCGTACGACCGATCGGCGTAGCGACTTCGAGGATGTCTACGGCGACTGGTCGGAGCTGCGCGAGAAGGTGGGCGACACCACTCGCACCGTCGGGCACTCGGGCGACCCAGCCGTGCTCGCGGCACTGCTCAAGGCCGAAACCGATCCGGCCGGACTCTCGGATACCGAATATCTCGCGTTACTGGGTGCGGAGGGACCGGACCTCGATGCTCTCGCCGGCCTCGCCGACCGCATCCGTCAGGAGGTGAACGGCGATCGCATCGGCTATGTCGTGAACCGCAACATCAACTTCACCAACGTCTGTTACACCGGCTGTCGCTTCTGCGCGTTCGCCCAGCGGCGCACGGACGCGGATGCGTTCACCCTCTCGATGAAGCAGGTGGGCGATCGAGTGGACGAGGCCTGGAACATCGGCGCCACCGAGATCTGCATGCAGGGCGGCATTCATCCCGACCTGCCGGGCACCGCGTATTTCGATCTCGCCCGTGAGGTGAAGGCGCGGCAACCCGGCATTCACCTTCATGCGTTCAGCCCGATGGAGATCGTGAACGGCGCGACGCGCACGGGGCTCAGCTATCGCGACTTCCTGACCCAGGCCAAGGAGGCGGGGCTCGACACGATTCCCGGCACTGCTGCGGAGATTCTGGATGACGAGGTGCGCTGGGTGCTGACCAAGGGCAAGCTGCCTGCCGCAGCCTGGATCGACATCGTGTCCACGGCGCACGAGTTGGGCATCCGCTCGTCGTCCACCATGATGTACGGCCATGTCGACAACCCG
>JAZJYU010000073.1:15697-19854 GCA_040390225.1 Actinomycetota bacterium
AGGAGTATGAATAGAACATACGCGACACGAAGACGCACTCTGGCAGGCATCCAGGACCGGACAGGTGGCTTCACGGAGTTCGTGCTTCTGCCGTTCGTGCACGCGAACTCACCGGTGTACCTCGCCGGTGTGGCGCGTCCGGGTCCGACACCACAGGAGAATCGAGCCGTTCACGCGGTCGCGCGCCTCATGCTGCACGGCCGGATCGACCACATCCAGACCTCCTGGGTGAAGCTCGGCACCGAGGGCACGCAGCTGATGCTGCAGGGCGGTGCGGATGATGTCGGCGGCACGCTGATGGAGGAGACGATCAGTCGTATGGCTGGTGCGGACAACGGGTCGGAGAAGACGGTCGACGAGCTGGAGGGGCTGGCGTCGGCGATCGGTCGCACCGCATACCAGCGCACGACGGTCTACGGCGAGCCGTCGGATGAGCGGCGCGCGGTTGCTCGCGCTCATGCGTCGACCGGCTATGCCTCCACCGGGAAGTCGCTGAGGCTTCTCCCGCTCGATGTTGTTAGCTCGCACTGATCGGCGTACCGTCGCCAACACGAACTCGAACTGGGAGACACGACAATGGGCAAGGTACTTTTCGTTCTTGGTGGAGCGATCGGTTTCGTCATCGGGATGCGGGTCGGGCGTCAGGGCTACGACCGTCTCAAGCAGCAGGCCTCCGGCCTGTGGAATGACCCGCGGGTTCAGAAGGCAGCATCTGAGGCGCGCGACTTCGCGGAGGAGAAGTTCCCGAAGACGACCGAAACCGTGACGAAGGTCGCAACGGCGGTCACTGAGACAGCGCAGGCCGTGGCGGATTCGGCGAAAGCTACGGCGTAGGCGGACTCCAGCCCGCGGGCGGTGGTGGTCCCGGCGGCAGGTCGTACGGGAGTGCAGCGGGTTTCGGCTTCGGCTGGCGTATGCCCGCCAGAACTGCGGCGTGCCTGGCGACAGCCCGCCAAATGAACGGCAGCGCGATCGCCATCGCGCCGAGTACCGCGAAGCAGACCAGCCCGAGCAGGCCGAGGACTTGCAGCGGCACCGTGCCTCTCAGCGATGACACACCGAGTCCGAGTGCGTCCCACAGACTGTGGGCTCCGACTACCGCGAAGAACGTGCCGACGAGCGGAACGGAGAGACGGTAGCGACCGTTCTGGCTTGCCGCGAACAGCATGCCCCCGACCAGGGAGGTGAAGATGGGGTGAAGCACCGGTGTGATCACTGTGCGAAGGGCGACGGTGAAGGCGAGCGTGCCGAGCTGGCCGACCTGGGTCATGGGATGTTCCCACGCGTTGACCAGGTACTGAAGATTCTCCATTGCCGCGAATCCAAGACCAACAGCGCCGCCGAGGAACAGTCCGCCGCGCATGGTCTTCGTGCGAATGCCGAGTCCGATGAGCAGAACGGTCAGCCCCTTCAGGGTTTCCTCCACCGGTCCGGCGAACAGCACCAGGGATGTGGTCTCCTGGCCGCTGGCGACGAGTGCCGGCGCCGACGACAGCCAGTGCGAGATCTGTCCCTCGGCGAACGCGGCGACGAAGGTCGTGGCGAATGCTGCGAGACCGAGCGCCGCGAAGAGGCGCGGGATCGTCACGTCGTCGCCGTCGCGGACTCGATAGAGCACCGTGTAGAAGACGCAGGTGGCCGCAAGGATCGCTGCGAGTGCCATCGACATTACGGGCAACGAGCGGTAGTTCGTGATGTGAGGTGCCAGGATCGCGTCGTAGACGAGATAGCCGGCGAGGATCCCGCCCCCGATCAGCAGGATCCACCAGCCGCCCCGTGGGCCGAGCCACCGTCGCGGCGGTTTCACCTCGTGCTGCGGCAGCTGCTCGTCGGTCACGTCTGAATGCTATCGCTCAGCTCGCGAGCAGTTCTGTGCCGTCCTGCGACGCTTCGCGTGCGACGAGTTCTCGCATGAGTGGGTTCTTGCTGGGCATCGGTCTTGGAACCTGGTGCGGGTCGACGTCGGGTGGCGGGGTGAGCCAGTATTCGCCGTCGTGCCGGCCGATTCGCCAGTGGTTGTCGTGGATGAGGAGGTGGTGGTTTCGGCAGAGGAGAATGCCGTCGTCGACATCGGTCTTTCCGTTGTCACGGCCCCAGTAGTTGATGTGATGGGCTTCGGTCCAGGTGGTTGGCCTGGTGCAGTTCGGGAATCGGCATCCGCCGTCTCGCGCCTCCATCACGGTGCGCTGCCTGCGCGTATAGAGGCGTTCGTCGCGGCCGAGGTTGAGGGAATTGCCGCTGTCGTCGAACACGACCCCGATGACGCCGGACGTGCAGAGGTGCCGCTCGACTGTTTCGAACGAGATGGGGAAGTCTGTGGCGTCTTCGATGACGCCGTGGCCCTCACGACGGGCGATGGTGTCTGCGTTGACGAGCACGCGCACGGAGGGTTGATTGAGCCCGAGCACAGCGCTGTCGGGAACCTCGATCGCGATGCGCAGTAGTCCGGCGAAGGTGTCGGCGGCTTTCTGCCCACGGGTGCGGGGATCGTCGATTGCGGGGTCTTCGACGACTCCGGTACTCGGGTCGACCGTGCGTGTTTCGGCGGTCGGCGTCTCGACAAACTGGTCGAAGATCGCCAACACCAGCGCGCCGTCTTCGTCGGAGAGGGCGAAATTACCTGTCACCATGCCATCGAGGCGCCGTTTGACCGTGAGATACCGCAGTTCGCGGCGTTGCCTCTCCGCACGCGCGATCGCCTCCGCGTCGATGGTCTCGCGCTCGGTGCGAGCCCGACGAAGAATCTCGTCCGCGTGGAGCCCAGCACTGTCGTGCACCAGCTTCTCGACAGCGCCAGGGACGCTGAGAGCATCACCCAGACCGGTGCGAATCGCGTTCGCCCCGTCGACGCTGATCGCGCCCTGGTCGACCGCGTGACCCAGCGAACTCGTCTCGAGCAGTTCGCCGACCCGCACGAATTTCGTCGCCTCCGCCCTGGTTGAACCGGTCACCGACTGCACGAAGGACTCCGCATTGGCGAACCCGTTCTTGCGCGCCAGGCCGGAGAACCCGAGTGCCGCGTCGGAGCGACGAGCGATCTCCGCCGCGCAGTGCGCCTTCAGCAGATCCAGCTCGCGCTGGTGCGCGGCCAGCAGGCGTTGCGCAGAAACGAGCGAATCATCCGTCAACCCGACGAACGCATCGAGCTTCGCGACCGCGTGCGCGGTGCTGAGGAAGCTCGATGAGGTCATGCTTCATTTTCGCACATTCGAACATATATTCGAGGAGGAAGAGGGCAAGTTAACCCTCGAGATAACCCTGTCGGCGCTGGAAACGCGTCGGTGAGGGCTCGACCCTCGAGAACGCCGCCAAACCCGCGAGAGCGCAGACCCGCGAAAGCGCAGACCCGCGAGAGTCCCGCACGAAACCTCCCGCATCTTCAACATATAACCCGCCAGGGGGCTTGCCGCAAGACCCCCTCTGAGCGGGAGAATCGACGGTCCCACCGAAGGAAGTAGGCGACCATCTCCACATTCGACGTGCCGACCGCCAAAGGGAACCCCACGCTGATCGACCGTGACGAGCAGCAGTTCGCAGCCATCGGCGCGAGTCTCCGGCAGCAGATCGACGAGAGCGAGAGTCGCCTCGACGAGCTGAGACGGCAGGGGGCGGCGCTCGATCGCGACCAGGACATCCATCGACTCACCGCCCAGTTGCGCCTTCTCCGCCGTTTCGGGCTCGCCCTCTGCCTGGGGCGGACGGTGGTGAAGGACGCGGTGGTGAAGGATACGGCGCCGACCGATGCAGTGCCGACCGATGCAGTGTCGATGGATGACGCCGACCCGGTCTATGTCGGCCGTGCCGGCCTGACCGACAGCGACGGTCACCGCCTGCTGGTGGACTGGCGCACCCCGGCTGCCGAGCCGTTCTTCGCGGCGACACACGCCCATCCGATGGGTCTAGCCAGCCGTCGCCGGTACCGCTGGACCGGCGGCCGCATCACCGACTACTGGGACGAGGTCTTCGCCGTCGATGGCCTTGGCGATACCGCGGCCCTCGACGACCAGTCCGCCTTCATCGCGAGCCTGGGCACCAGCCGCTCACCTCGGATGCGCGACGTGCTGGGCACGATCCAGGCCGACCAGGACGCGATCGTCCGGGCGGGTTCGCGCGGTGCGCTCGTGGTGGACGGCGGTCCCGGTACCGGCGTCCACCTC
>JAZJYU010000073.1:19864-20283 GCA_040390225.1 Actinomycetota bacterium
CAAAACCTTGTGGTGAGTGCCATCACGGGCACATTCACTCAGGGCGACATCATCGCCACCATCCAGGGTGAGCAGGACCAGATCATTCGCAGTCCCTTGGCAGGTGTGTTGCTCGTCCAAGGTGGTCCCGGAACAGGCAAGACCGCCGTCGCGTTGCACCGCGCGGCGTACCTGCTCTACTCGGACTCGCGCATCATCCAGGGCGGCGGCGTTTTGTTCGTCGGCCCCACCGAGGGATACCTCGCTTACGTGGATGACGTGCTGCCGAGTCTCGGCGAGGACAGCGTGCAGGTCTGCACCCTGCGCGAGCTGGTGGTCGAGGGGGCGACCGCGAGCGTGGAGGCAGACCCGGCGGTGGCTGAGCTCAAGTCGTCGACGGAGGTGCTGAAGGGCGTGGAGGCGGCTGTCGCGTACTACGA
>JAZJYU010000074.1:0-10939 GCA_040390225.1 Actinomycetota bacterium
GTCCGCGGGAGCGCCAATTCTTACAGCTCGCGGGAGACTGCCTCGAACCAGGTGCCGAGCTCGTCTCCGGCGAGGGCCTCCGAGACCCGGTCCGTCGAGGTGAGCAGCACCGGCGTACTCGAGCGGGCGGCGAGCTTCGCGGCGGCGACCTTCGTCGAGGCGCCCCCGGTGCCCACCCCGGTCTGCACGACATCCCCGAATTCGATGCCGATGAGGTCGTCGTCCACTGCGACGACGTCGATGCGGCGCGCCCCGGGAAGGTGCGGCGGCCGAGTGTAGAGGGCGTCGACATCCGAGAGCAGGAGCAGCAGGTCGGCGCCGACCAGCTGCGAGACCAGGGCCGCGAGCCGATCGTTGTCGCCGAAGCGGATCTCTTGAGTCGCGACCGTGTCGTTCTCGTTCACGATCGGCAGGATGCGCAGGTCGAGCAGCCGTTCCATGGCGCGCTGGGCGTTGCCGCGGTGAGTCGGATTCTCGAGGTCGCCAGCCGTCAGAAGTACCTGGCCGGCCACGATCCCGTAGCGGTCGAGGCTGTCCTGATATCGGTAGATGAGCACGTTCTGGCCGACCGCTGCAGCGGCCTGCTGGGTGGCGAGATCGTTGGGCCGCGCGTCGAGTTTCAGGTACGGCATACCGGTCGCGATCGCGCCGGAGGAGACGAGGATCACCTCCGCGCCACGCGCGTGCGCCGCGGCCAGCGCGTCGACGAGCGGCTCGATCTGCCCGACGTTGTCACCGCTGATGGACGATGAGCCCACCTTCACCACGATCCGGCGGGCATCGACGACAGCGCTGCGGGTCATTCGGTGTCGGCATCCTTCGAGGCGGTGTCGTGAGAGACGACGGCGAAGCCCTCGTCGTCCTGCCAGATGCCCGCCTCGCGTTCGCGCGCAAGCTCTGCGCGCGCCTCGGCCTTGGCATCCATCTTCTCCAGGTACTGCTCGCGACGGGTCTTGCTCGTCGGGCGGTCCTGCTGCAGCAGTCGAGGGTCGGTGCCACGCGGCGCGGTCATGAGCTCGGCGGTCGAAGTGAGGGTGGGCTCCCAGTCGAACGACACCGGGCCGATGATGACCGTCGAACCGGCGACGGCCCCGGCCCGGAACAGTTCGTTCTCGACACCGGCCTTCGCGAGCCGGTCGGCGAGGAAGCCGATCGCCTCTTCGTTGGAGAAGTTGGTCTGGGCGACCCAGCGCTCCGGCTTGCCGCCGACGACGCGGTAGACGTTGCCGTCCGATCCGCCCTCGACCTTGATGGTGAAACCGGCGTCGCCCGCGGCCTTCGGGCGCAGCACGATACGTGGCACGACGGGTGTCGCTGCGATCTTCGCGCGGGACGCATCGACCAGCTCAGCGAGCGCATAGCTGAGCTCACGCAAGCCCTCACGGCTCACGGCCGAGATCTCGAACACGCGGTAACCGCGCGACTCCAGTTCGGGGCGCACGAAATCGGCGAGCTCGCGGCCCTCAGGCACGTCCACCTTGTTCAGTGCGACGAGCTGCGGCCGCTCGACCAGCGGCACCTGTCCGTCGGGCACCGGATATGCGGCCAGCTCGCCGAGGATGACGTCGAGGTCGCTCAGCGGGTCTCGGCCCGGCTCGAGCGTGGCGCAGTCCAGCACGTGCAGCAGGGCGCTGCAGCGCTCGACGTGGCGCAGGAACTCGAGACCGAGCCCCTTGCCCTCACTCGCTCCCTCGATGAGGCCGGGGACATCCGCCACGGTGAAGCGCGTCTCACCCGACTCGACGACCCCGAGGTTCGGGTGCAGCGTCGTGAACGGATAGTCCGCGATCTTCGGCTTCGCGGCGGAGATGGCCGCGACGAGGCTCGACTTGCCTGCCGACGGGAAGCCGACCAGCGCGACATCCGCCACGACTTTCAGCTCAAGGTAGACATCGCCCTCCCAGCCGGGGATGCCGAGCAGCGCGAACCCGGGAGCCTTGCGCTTCGTGGTCGAGAGCGCCGCATTTCCGAGACCGCCCTGGCCGCCCGCGGCGGCGACGTAGCGCATGCCCGGTTCGGCGAAGTCGATGAGTTCATTGCCATCGGAGTCTTTGACGACGGTTCCGACCGGAACCTCGAGTTCGACGGTGGCGCCGTCGGCTCCGTTGCGGTGGTCACCCATGCCCTGGCCGCCGCGATCCGACTTGCGGTGCGGCGCACGGTGGAAGCCGAGCAGGGTCGTCACGTCGAGGCTGGAGACGAGCACGATGTCTCCACCGTCGCCGCCGTTACCGCCATCGGGACCGGCGAGAGGCTTGAACTTCTCGCGCTTGACCGAGACGCAGCCGTCTCCGCCGTCACCCGCACTGAGGTGAAGGGTCACCTGGTCGACGAACGTCGCCATGAACTGTCCCTTCCTGCTTAAAAGACACAGGCGAGCCGAAGCTCGCCCGCGCTGGCTGGCTTACGCCAGAAACACTGCTAGTTGGCTGCCGCCACGATGTTGACGACCTTGCGGCCGCCCTTCTGCCCGAACTCGACGGCACCCGCCGCGAGAGCGAACAGTGTGTCGTCACCGCCGCGGCCGACGTTGACACCCGGGTGGAAGTGGGTGCCGCGCTGGCGGACGATGATCTCACCTGCGCCGACGACCTGGCCGCCGAAACGCTTGACGCCGAGGCGCTGCGCGTTGGAGTCACGACCGTTACGGGTGGAGCTTGCGCCCTTTTTGTGTGCCATTGTCTCGGGGCCCTTACTTTATTCCGGTGATCTTGATGCGGGTGAGCTCCTGGCGGTGGCCCTGGCGCTTCTTGTACCCGGTCTTGTTCTTGAACTTCTGGATGACGATCTTCGGTCCGCGCAGGTCGCCGAGAACCTCACCGGTCACCTTGATCTTCGCGAGCTTCGCAGCGTCGTGCGTGATGGTGTCACCGTCGACGTGCAGCACGGGGACGAGCTCGACGTTGCCGTCTTTGTCAGCCTTGATTCGATCGAGAACGACGATCGTTCCGACCTCGACCTTTTCCTGGCGGCCGCCGGCGCGCACAACTGCGTAAACCACTTGTAACCCTAACTATGTGACCGGAGGACGTTCCGGAAGATTCGGCGTATAGAAATCGGGCTTGGCCCAGCACACACCAAGGGTCAACAATACTCGATCCGGCCGGGGTCGGTCAAACGTTCATAGAATCGGGCCATGACCGTGTTGATCGACGTGCCCCGGTGGCCGGCGCACGACATCCTCTGGTCGCATCTCGTGAGCGACAGTACTCTCGACGAACTGCACGCGTTCGCGGAGCGAGCGGGGCTTCCGCGCCGCAGTTTCGACCGCGATCACTACGACGTGCCGGACTACCGCTACGACGAGCTGGTCGCGGCCGGCGCGGAGCCCGTGACGATGCGTCAGCTGGTGGAGCGCCTGCGCGCCAGCGGCCTGCGGGTCACTCAACGCGAGCGCCGCGCCCTGTGATCTGCGCGTCTCACCAGGACTCGTCGAACCCGGCGACGCTCCGCACTATGGCGCCGCTCGAGATATCGATGAAGTCCGTGGTGATTGATGTCGCCTTCGGGTCGATGAAGTACCCGTCAGACACGGCGGTGGCGTAGTCCGGCACCACGTTCGCGGCCACGTACTGCCCGTTCGGCGACACCGTGAAGCCGTCGATGCTGCCCTTGTAGTCCGCGCTGCCGAACAGGATGCGCGCCGCAGCGCCGTCCTGGTAGATCAGATAGCTGCCGTACTCCCCCGTCGCCTCGTCGAACACCGCAACCTGCTGCACGCTCGCGATGCCGTTGCCGAGCAGTTGCAGGTCTCCGCCGTACGTTTTCGCCCCGCCGACCTGATGGGTCTCCAGCCGCGTGGTCTTACCTGTCGCGATGGTGAGCAAGATCAGGCTGAAGACATCCGCGACGACGATCGACTTGCCGTCCGGCGACGATCCCTCGAGCGAGGCGTACACCCCGAGCGGTGTGGACGCTGCCGGGTTCTTCGGGTCGATCAGCAGCACGGACTGGTCGTAGGCCTGCGCGACGACGCTGGTGGTACCGCTGAGAAAGAGCCAGTCCAGCACACTGAGCGGCTTCGAATCGAGTCCGAGCACCGGGGTGACCGTGTGAGCGGCGGTGAGGTCGACCGTCATCAGGTCGCTCGAGTACTCGGGGTCGGCGCTGTCGCCGGCGCTCGTGAACACGAACCCGAGCACGCCGACATCCGGTTCGGCTTGCAGCTTCTCGATGGTCCCAGCACCCGGAAGCAGAAGATGCTCGACCTGCGACGGACTCTTGAGGCTCACCAGCGATAGCGAGTCGGTGTGGTCGTCGTTCAGCGTCACGACGGCGATCGCCGCCGGGAACACGACGAACTGCTGGATGCGCGGGGCCGAGTACACGATCGTGCCCGTGCCGCCCCTCAGCCCGGTTCGGATGATGCTGTCGTCGGTCGGCCCGGCCTTCGTCGGGTCGGCGCGGTCGAGATAGTAGACGGATGCGGCCGCAGTGGTGAACGAGTACCCGAGGTCCGCGGTCACCGGCAGGTAGCTGCTCGACACGTTGCGCACGGTGACCGTGTACCGGGTGGCGTAGTGCAGCCGTTCCGTGAACTGCACGGCGATCTCCTGCCCCGAACTCGTCACCGTGAACGGACTCGACGGCGAGACACTCACCTGCGACGCCCGTACCTTCGCGATGTTCTGGTTGGCGAACAGCCGCACCTGCTGGTCGGCCTGACGAACCACCTGGGTGGTGTCGACGGTGGCGCTCGACAGCTTCGGGCCCTGCCGGTATGTGAGGGTGACGAGGCCCGCACAGAGCAGTGCCAGCACCACGACCGTCGCGATGATGCCGCGACGAAATCGTCGCGAGTCAGTAGAGGTAGGGGTCACTTGGCTGAGTGGTCTTCGTGCTCGAGGTCGGCAGAAGCACGATCGGCTGTTTGCTCGATCGGCTCGGATCGGTGTCGAAGCTCCCCACCACCTGCACCCAGGCGCCGCTGGCGAAGGCGTTCTTCCAGTTCGGCAGGTAGACGGGCACGCCGACCGGCTGGGCATCCACCGCGCAGCAGGTGATGACGAAGCGCGAGACGAAGAAGACGTTGTCGGGGTCGTCGCTGTCTGCGCTGACGAAACCGACGACATCCGCCGCCTTGTTGCGGTAGAAGGTCTCGTCACTCGTCTGGCGCAGCAATGACGCCCAGTCGGCGACGGTGAACTTGGCGGACGCACCGGTGGGCGCGGACGCTGCCGAGTCGACCGTCGTGGTTCCAGCGGACAGCGATCCGGAGTTGATCACCCGCTGGTCGGCGGTCGCGGTCGTGAGGGTCGCCGGCGGTACCACGATCAGGCCGACAGCAAGCGCAAGAGTCAGCACGGTTGCGCCGAACGAGAGCACCGCGCCGAGCCGCCTGGGGCGCTCCTCGTCGTGATCGTGGTCGTGCCGGGTGATGAAGCTACCGATCACCAGAACGACTCCGATCACGGCCATGATCACCGTGAACACGATGTACCGCGGGTGGATGTAGAGGATCAGCTGGTTGGTCACGCCGAGCCAGATGGTCGCGACGAGGGCCGCGACGATGAGCACGATGCCCTGCCACTTGCGCAGGCTGCGCCACAGCGTTGGTTTACGCCGCATAGTTGACCGCCAATCCGATGACCGCTGCCAGCAGACCGACCACCACGGTGAGGATGACGAGCACGCGAGTCGAGAAAGTGGTGCGCATGAGCGTGAGCATCTTGATGTCCACGATGGGACCGAAGATCAGGAAGGCCGAGATCGACCCGGGCAGGAAGGTGTTCACGAACGGGAGGATGAAGAACGAGTCGACATTGGAGCAGACCGAGATCACGAACGCGAGCGCCATCATCGCGAGGATGGACCAGACCGGGTTGCTTCCCAGCCCGAGGAGCACGGCGCGCGGAACGGCGACCTGCACGAGTCCCGCGACCAGGGAACCGAGGAACAACGCCGGCATGATCGTGGCCGCTTCGTGCTGGAAGATCTCGATGCTCTTCTTCCACCTGCTCTCCCCGGTCTCGTGCGGGTCAGGCAGGCGGCACTCGGCGGCGAACCTGGGGGTCATCAGGCTGTCCTGGTCGGGGTGACGCGAGAACAGCCAGCCGACGATGTTGGCCACCAGGAACCCGCCGACGACACGGGCGATGAAGATCGGGCTGGAGAAGCCGAACGCCTGACCGGTGGTGACGATGGTGATCGGGTTGAGAATCGGGGCGGCGAGCAGGAACGTGATCGACTCCGAGACCGAGAAGCCCTTCACGATCAATCCACGGGCCAGCGGCACGTTGCCGCATTCGCACACCGGCAACAGGATGCCGATGAACGAGATGACGGCGCGGCGCAGCACCGGGTTGCCGGGCAGCACTCGCATGATCCAGCGATCCGGGATCCACAACTGCACGAGGATCGACAGCAGGATGCCGAGGATGACGAAGGGCAGCGACTCGATGATGACGCTGATGCTGAGGGTCAGAAGGTCCTGCAGCTGATTCGGCAGGTTCCATTTTCCGAGCGAAGGCGTGAGGGCGCGGATCGCGAAGACGGCGACGACCGCGATCAGTCCGATGCCGAGACCGACCCCGATCGGCACCCGCCCGGCCGGTTCCTGTCGTTCGGCGACGCGCCGCGCCTGGAGATGTGTGGCCACTCGCCGAATCCTATGTCGCCCAGGTTACGACACCGGGGCGACACAGCCTGAAGGTCTATTCAGAGGGCGTTTCGGGGGTGACGTTGCCCGCGCTGGATGCCCGGCGCGACACGCGCGCCCGCCCCTGACCGGGCTGCTTCGGCTCAGGCAGCGCGTCGAGAACGGAGTCGAGGATTTGCTCGGCATCGTGAGTGGAGATCCGGCGCGGCTGGCGCTGCGCCTTCTTCACCGGGATGTCGAGAATGGCCACGGACGATTCCTCACCGTGCGAGTGCTCCGCCGAAGCGGCCTCGGTGTGCGGGATGGTCGATGCCGCGATCTGGGCGAGCGCGTTCTTCACATCGTCGGTGATCGCGTGAGTGCCGTTCGTGCCCTTGTTCGCCGGGCCGGTCGATCCGCCCCGATCGCCACCGTTGCCGCGCCCACCGCGGCTGCGGCGGGTTTCCGGCTGGGGCGTCTGGCGGTGTTTGGTCACGGGATCATGATGGATGATGATGCCCCGGCCCGCGCAGACCTCGCACGGCTCCGAGAACGACTCGATCAGCCCGAGGCCCAGCTTCTTGCGGGTCATCTGCACCAGGCCGAGCGAGGTGACCTCGGCCACCTGGTGCTTGGTGCGGTCGCGACTGAGACACTCCACGAGCCGGCGCAGAACCAGGTCGCGGTTCGACTCGAGCACCATATCGATGAAGTCGACCACGATGATGCCGCCGATATCGCGCAGCCGCAGCTGGCGAACGATCTCCTCGGCTGCCTCGAGGTTGTTCTTGGTGACCGTCTCCTCCAGGTTTCCGCCGGAGCCGACGAATTTTCCGGTGTTGACGTCGACGACGGTCATCGCCTCGGTGCGGTCGATGACCAGCGAGCCGCCGGACGGCAGCCAGACCTTGCGGTCCAGCGCCTTCTCGATCTGTTCGGTGATGCGATACTCGTCGAACGAGTCGACGGTGCCCTCGTAGGTCTGCACGCGGTCGACCAGGTCGGGGGCCACCTGCTTGAGGTAGGTGGTGATGGTGCCTTCGGCATCCTCACCCTCGATGACCAGCTTGTGGAAGTCCTCGTTGAAGACATCGCGCACGATCTTGACCAGCAGGTCGGGCTCGGAGTGCAGCAGGGCCGGAGCCTGCACGCTCTCCAGCGCTTCGCTGATGGCGCCCCACTGTGCGGTGAGACGGTTGACGTCGAGGGTCAACTGCTCTTCGGTCGCGCCTTCGGCCGCGGTGCGCACGATAACGCCGACGTTCTCGGGCAGCACCTCCTTGAGAATCTTCTTGAGCCGTGCCCGTTCCGTATCGGGGAGTTTGCGGCTGATGCCGTTCATCGAGCCGTTCGGCACGTAGACGAGATACCGGCCGGGCAGCGACACCTGGCTGGTGAGACGCGCACCCTTGTGGCCGACGGGGTCTTTGGTGACCTGCACCAGCACCTTGTCACCCGGCTTCAGCGCGAGCTCGATGCGGCGGGCCTGGGTCTTGCCGTCTGCGGAGTTCTCGGCCGCGGCGTCCCAGTCCACCTCGCCGGAGTAGAGCACGGCGTTACGACCGCGCCCGATGTCGACGAAGGCCGCCTCCATGCTCGGCAGCACGTTCTGCACGCGCCCGAGGTAGACGTTTCCGATCAGGCTCGCGTCGGCCGCCTTGGCGACATAGTGCTCGACGAGCACGCCGTCTTCGAGCACACCGATCTGGATTCGCCCGAACTTCGACCGCACCACCATGACGCGGTCGACGCTCTCGCGCCTGGCCAGGAACTCGGACTCGGTGATCACCGGGCGGCGACGCCCGGCATCCCGGCCGTCGCGACGGCGCTGCTTCTTCGCCTCGAGGCGGGTGGAACCACGCACCCGGGTCGGTTCGTTGCTCGGTTCCGGCTGCGGGCGGGGCGTACGTACACGCACGACCGTGTTGCTGGGGTTGCCATTGCCGGGCGTGCCGCTGTCTTCGTCACCGGCGCGACGGCGCGAGCGACGGCGCAGTGTTCCGCTCTCCTCGCCGTCGTCGGGAGCGTTCTGCTGCTGGCCGCGCGAGTTCTGCCGTGGCGGCACGATCGTCGGCAGATCCGGCGCCTGGAACAGAAGCGATGTCGTGGGCCGAACCGGAGCGATGCTCGATTGCTCGGCCGCTGAGCTCGTCTCGGCCGCTGAACTCGCCGAAGCACTGTCAGCGGGCTTGCGCGAACGGCTGCGCGACGGCGCCCTATCGGCCGGGGCATCCGACACCGGTGCGGTGGCAAGTCCCTCGTCGTGGCCGACGGCGGTCACGGCCGACTTCGGCGCTGTGGCCTTCTTCGCCGGTGCGCGCTTCTTGGCCACCGGCGTCACGTCGGCGGCTGCGGCTTCGACCGGCTCGGCGACGGAGGCCGGGTCGGACTTCGAGCGGCCGAACAGGCGTCCGCGCTTCGGGGAATCGGCGTTGTCTTTATTTGTATCCACCATTGCTGGTGCACTCCTAGCCCGGGCCGGGCAACCGCGCCACCCGCCGGGTACTCTCTAACGCGACACTTCGCTCTGCGAAATACCGCTAATCCTTACGTTCCGTGACCGGCGCTAACGCTCGTTGTCACGCTCGTTGTGTGTACTGCATTCGAAACTGGCTATTCGACACGATCTCTATCGCGGCCCGGTTCGGTGCCCGGTAAGCATTCTCTGTTTGTCAAACTCTGGGTGTCCCGGGAGCGCGGCTCCTGCGACTAGCTCAAATTATCGCACGCATTGCCAACATGCCCGCATTTGGCCCGTGCAATAATCCGAGCATGGTCACCACGACGCAGGAGCCGATCCGCCAGGCGAATCCCCGCGCACTCGGTTTTGCGATCCCCGGAGCGATCGGCCTGCTGGTCGCATTCGTCGCAACGGTGGTGGGATTCGCGGCGCTCGAGGCGGGCGGGGCCGGCACGAAACTGATCGGCGCCGACAACGAGCTGGGCCTTCCGTCATCCGCCTTCGGAATGGTCTTCTTCGTAATCGTGCTGAGCATCGCGATGGCCGAGTTCGGCGGCGCGACGATCGCGCCGGGCTTGTGGCGCGCGCTGGTGCCGGTGCTCATCATCACTGTGCTGTTCCAGGCCTGGGCGCTCTATCTGGGTACGCAGGGCGGTTCGCCGTACTGGCCGCTCGTGCTCGTGCAGCTCGCCTGTGCCATCGGAGCACTGGTGATCGCGCTGCTCCGGGCGCCACGGGGCGTGCCGAACACCGTCATCGGCACCACCCTCGTCGTGGGTTCGGTTGTCGCCTTCTTCGCTGCTTTCAGGCTCAGCGTCGACAAGGTCGGAACCTACATCGACCCGGCCACGGCACCCAGCTGCAACTACAGCGTGATCGTGCAGTGCGGCGTCAATCTGCGCTCATGGCAGGGTTCGCTCTTCGGCTTCCCGAACCCGGTGCTCGGGGTCGGTGGATGGATCGCGGTGCTGGTCATCGGCATCCTGATACTGTCTGGCGCGCGCCAGGCCCGCTGGTTCTCGATCGCGCTCAATGTGGGCATGCTTGGCGCCCTCACCCTGGTCGGCTGGCTCATCTACCAGAGCATCTTCAGGCTCGGCACGCTGTGCCCGTGGTGCATGACCACCTGGGCCATGACGATCCCGCTGTTCTGGCTGGTGACCTTCCACAACCTCAAAGAGGGCGTGTTCACGTCATCCGAGCGGGTGAAACGGGTGTTCAAGCAGATCTACGGGTTCACGCCGCTCGTCACGCTGCTGAGCTATCTCCTGGTGCTTGTGCTGGCACAGGTGGGCCTCGACCTTCTCAGCTTCCTGTAAGCACAATCTCGACGAATGTCCTGACTTCAGCGCCTCCGATCTCATAGAGTCGTGAGTTGCCCGCGATCTTCCACCCTACGGAAACGAGCCAAGCAAGAATGAGCCCTGCAGCGACGAACGCGACCCCGGCCGGCAAGAAGGATCGCCGCGAGCAGGCGCGCGAGACCGCGCGGCTGGAGCGCGAAGCCCAGAAGCGCCGAGACCGCCGCACTCGCATCTTCCTGCAGGGCGGAATCGGCATCGTGGTGATCGCCATCGTGGCGATCATCGTCGTGGTCATCGTCAACGTGAACAAGCCGGCGGGACCGGGTCCGAAGAATATGGCAAGCGACGGCATCGTTCTCAGCGGAGCCAAGATGGATGCCCTGAAGACCCCCGCAATCAAGGCCGGCGGCTCGCCGGTGGTCACCGACACCAAGAAGCTCAGCGGTCAAGCGCACATCGTCACCTACATCGACTACCAGTGCCCGTACTGCCTTCAGTTCGAGACCACGAACGAGAACCAGATCGCCAGCCTTCGCAAGATTTACAAATTTGCGGCGGAAAAATCTAAAACTGTAATTGAAAAAATCGTTATTCAAG
>JAZJYU010000074.1:10949-15097 GCA_040390225.1 Actinomycetota bacterium
CCATCGCGATCCTCGATTCATCGTCACTCGGCAACAAGTACTCCACCAGGGCGGCCAATGCCGCGGCCTGCGTCGCCAACTACGACCCGAATGTGTTCTACGCGGTCAACACAGCCCTCTACGCCAATCAGCCCGCCGAGAACACGTCGGGCATGAGCGACAAGCAGTTGCTCTCGATCCTCAAGGGTGCGGGGGCCGGCAGTTCCCAGATCTCGACCTGCGTCACGAGCCAGCAGTTCGCGGGCTGGGTGAAATCGGCAACGGACCGCGTGAGCGCCGGCACCTTCGCGGGTATCGCTGCGACACCGGCGCCGTTTGCTGGCACTCCGACCGTGTACGTGAATGGCCAGAAGTACCCGGGCTCGCTCACCGACCCCGATGCTTTCGCGTCATTCGTGCTCTCCGCTGCAACGTCCTAGTAGGAAGCTGGGCTTTCTCGCACATTTCTCACGAATCGTCTCCGATCTTGTAGACTGTCAGCCGTGCCAGCGACACCGCGACGACAGCAGCCGACCAAGAACGAGCGGCGTGATCATGCCCGAGAGCTGGCGCGCCAGGAACGCGAGCACGAGAAACGCCGCACCCGTCGCGCGAAACTGTTCATGCAGCTGGGTGCCGGTCTCGCGGTCATCCTGATCGGTGCGAGCGTCGCTCTGTTCATCCTGGGATCGAGATCGACGTCGGGTTCGGCACCGGTCAACATGGCCGACAACGGCATCGTCTTCACCGGCAAGGCGGGCGCAGCCGTTCCGACCTTGACGACAGAGCACCCGAGAGCGTCCGTTCTTCCCCCGACGGAGAAATCGGGCGATGGCGTCGCACACATCACGACGTACATCGACTGGTCGTGCCCGATCTGCAAGACGTTCGAGAGTTCATACGCCACGACGATCCAGCAGATGGTGGCCAGCGGCGAGGCGACGCTCGAGGTGCATCCGGTCGCGATCCTCGACAAGAGCTTCCTCGGCACGCGCTATTCGAGCCGCGCCGCGAACGCGGCAGCGTGCATGGCGAACTACGACCCGTCGACGTTTCTGGCTGCTCAGACCGCCTTCTACGCTTCCCAGCCCACCGAGGGAACCAGCGGGCTCACGAACGATCAGATCAAGAAAGTGCTCGTCAGCGCCGGGGTCACAGACTCGAAGGTGGCGAGCTGCGTCGACGATGAACAGTTCAAATCCTGGGTCACAGCCACGACCGCTCACACTTCAGCCACCGCAGCGCTAGGGGGCACCAGTGGATTCGGCACGCCCACCGTGCTGGTGAACGGCAAGAAGTGGGACAACGCGAGCGACTTCACGTCGTTCGTCGCTTCCGCGACGAAGTAGCCCCGCGCGCTGACTCAGTCGAACCAGAGGGCCAGCTCGCGTGCGGCCGACTCGGGAGAGTCCGAACCGTGCACGAGGTTCTGCTGAACCTTGAGACCCCAGTCCCGACCGAGGTCGCCACGGATCGTGCCGGGAGCGGCGGTCGTCGGATCGGTGGTGCCGGCCAGCGACCGGAAGCCCTCGATCACCCGCTCCCCCGCAATGCGCAGGGCGACGATCGGGCCGCTCTCCATGAACTCGACCAGAGGCTCGTAGAACGGTTTTCCCAGGTGCTCCGCGTAGTGGCTTGCCAGCAACTCGCGGCTCGCCTCGACCAGCTTGATGTCGACCAGCTGGTAGCCCTTCGCCTCGATGCGGCGCAAGATCTCGCCGGTCAGATTTCGCGAGACGCCGTCCGGCTTCACCAGCACGAGAGTCTCTTCGATGTCGGTCATTCGTTCTCCTTGGGGTTTTGGACAAGCAGGGCGGCGTTTCGGCGGTCGAGCCTCCTGCCGATGACGAAGCAGTAGATCCAGATGGCGAGAAACACGGCGCCGATGAAGTACATGAGCGGCACGAGGATGCCGAGGGCGACAAGCACGACCTGCAGCACCCAGCCGAACCAGATACCCGCGCGCCAGCGGACGAGCCTGCCGTCGAGCACCAGCAGCACGACGAGCCCTGCCCCGCCGCCGAAGGCGACTGCTGGCGACAGGATCTTCAGGCCGAACACGACCAGCACGATGAAGAAGACCAGAACCGCTTCGAGCGTGAGCACGATCGCGAGCAGCGATTCGGTCGCACCGCGCTGACGTCGAGTGCGCACCTGGCGTTCCGCCGTCATCGCTTCCAGCCTTCCGACTCGGCGATCACAAGCGCGTCGCCGATGAGCGTGATCGAGCCGGTGATGACCACTCCGCGCCGCGGCGCCTCCGACGCCCACTCGCGGGCGGACGCGATGGCCTCGGCGACGGTCGCGAACCGGTACGTGGCGTCTTCGCTGGCGAGTTCGAGCACCAGGGTGGCGAGCTCGTCAACCGGAACCGCGCGATCCGAGCTCGACGCGGTGACGTGGAAGCGCTCCGCGAAGGTGGCGAGCGCGCCGATGATGCCATGCGCATCCTTGTCGCCGAGCACGCCGAGCACAACGGCGACCTCGTCGAACGTGAAATAGGTGGCGATCGCCTTCGCCAGCGCGATCGCGCCGTCCGGGTTGTGGGCGGCGTCGATGATGACGGTCGGTTCGATGCCGATGACCTGCATGCGACCGGGAGAGGTCGCCGTCGCGATGCCTTCGGCCAGCACGTCACCGACCAGCGGCTGGCTTCCGCCGCCGAGGAACGACTCGACCGCGGCGATGGCGACCGCGGCGTTCTGGGCCTGGTGGTCCCCGAAGAGTGGCAGAAAGAGGTCGCGGTAGGTGCTGGCCAGGCCCCGTACGGTGATCACCTGGCCGCCCACCGCGACGGTGTTCGCCTCCAGATCGAAGGCGTTGCCCTGCACCGCGATGCTGGACTCGGTCAGCTCGGCCGCCCGCACGAGTTCGGCGAGCGCCTCCGGCACCTGCCTGGCCGTGACCACCGCGGCCGCGGGCTTGATGATGCCCGACTTGGTGCGCGCGATCTCGGCGACCGTGTTGCCCAGCCGGGCCATGTGATCGAGCGAGATCGGGGTGAACACGGCTACCTGGCCGTCGCCGACGTTGGTGGAATCCCACTCGCCGCCCATGCCGACCTCGATGACCGCGACATCCACCGGAGCATCGGCGAAGCTCGCGAAGGCGAGTGCCGTGAAGGCTTCGAAGAAGGTCAGCGGCAGTTCGCCGGAACCGATCAGTTCGGCGTCGACGATCTCGAGGTAGGGCTGGATGTCGCGGTAGTTGGTGACGAACGCCTCGTTCGTGATCGGCTCTCCGTCGACCACGATGCGCTCGTTCACCCGCACGAGATGCGGGCTGGTCAGCAGCCCGGTGCGCAGACCGTACGCCCGCAGGATCGATTCCGCGATTCGGCTGGTGCTGGTCTTGCCGTTCGTGCCGGTGATGTGGATGATCGGGTACGCCCGCTGCGGGTCGCCGAGCAACTCCACCACGCGCCGGGTCGGTCCGAGCCGCGGCTGGGCATTGGCCTCGCCGATGCGGGAGAGCAGTTCCGAGTAGACCCGGTCGGCATCCTTCTGGAAGAACGCGTCGTCACCCAGTTCTGGGTCGTCGGTGAGGTCAGACATCGGTTCCCGTTCCGTGAATCGAAAGCTCGACGAGCACATCGCCCTGGTTAGCGTATTGCCCCGCCCCGACGAGTGACCTGAACGACCCCGCGCGACCGTGCTGGGCAGCGTACGTCTGCACGTCGTCCGGCGACTCGATCACCAACTCGAGCGCGAGGGTTTCGCGCGCGATGGTGTCGAGGAACGGCTCGACGGCCAGTCGCTCGTCCTTCGACGCGAAGTACAGGGTGAGGTCGATGCGGTCGCTGACATCGAGCCCGGCCGACTTGCGGGTGTCCTGGATGGCGCGGGTGAGATCCCGCGACAGGCCTTCCGCCGCGAGCTCGGGCGTGAGTTCCGTGTCGAGGATGACGAACCCGCCACCGCTCAGGAACGCTATCGCTCGCGCCTCATCCGCTGCGCGCGGTTCGAGGTTGACCTCCCCTGGCAACATCTCGATTCCACCCACAAAGATCACGTCGTCGACGTTCTCGTAGTCTTCCGACTTGGCCGCCTGGATCACCCTTTGAACGTCCTTGCCCAAACGCGGACCGACCACGCGTGCGTTCACCGTGATGTTCCATTTGATTCCATGCTTGGCAAGGCTGTCGGTGCTCAGCCCCTCGAGCAGGACGG
>JAZJYU010000074.1:15107-19402 GCA_040390225.1 Actinomycetota bacterium
CGCAGACGGCATTGCGCTCCGAGCTGGAAGACTTGGCCGGCTTGATGGCCTGGATCGACGGCGCCGGCGCGACCGGTTTCGACGGCCACGACTTGCGCGAATTGGGTCTCAAAAACGGAAACCTCGTCGTCGACGACCGTCAGGATCGAGAGGGGAAGCCGCACGCGCAGGCCCTTCGCCTTGCGAAGCGCCAAGCCGGTCGACACGATTTCTCGCACGTTATCCATCGCGACAACCAGTGCGTCGCCCTCGGGGAAGAGGTCCGCCGTCGGCCAGTCCTCGAGGTGCACGCTGCGGCCGCCGGTGAGACCCTTCCAGATCTGCTCGGTGACGAGCGGTAAAAGGGGCGCCGCAAGCCGGCAGAGCGTCTCGAGCACCGTGTAGAGGGTGTCGAACGCGTCCTCGCTGTCACCCGACCAGAACCGGTCGCGGCTGCGCCGGACGTACCAGTTGGTGAGTACGTCCGCGAAGTCGCGGAGCGCGAGCGCCGCGAGCGGGCTGTCGAGGTCGTCGAGGTGAGTGGTGACTTCGGTGACCAGCTGCCGGGTCTTGGCGAGCAGGTATCGGTCCATGACATCCGTGGAGTCGGTGCGCCACTTCGCCTCGTAGCCGGCTGCATTCGCGTAGAGCGTGAAGAAGTACCACGTGTTCCACAGCGGCAGCATCAGCTGGCGAACGCCCTCGCGGATTCCCTCTTCAGTCACGACGAGGTTGCCGCCGCGGATTACGGACGACGCCATGAGGAACCACCGCATCGCATCGGCGCCGTCGCGGTCGAAGACCTCGCTGACATCCGGGTAGTTTCTGAGGCTCTTCGACATCTTCTGGCCGTCATTGCCGAGAACGATGCCGTGGCTGATCACATTGACGAACGCGGGTCGGTCGAACAGGGCGGTCGACAGAATGTGCAGCATGTAGAACCAGCCGCGGGTCTGCCCGATGTACTCCACGATGAAGTCGGCCGGGCTGTGGGTGTCGAACCACTCCTGGTTTTCGAACGGGTAGTGCACCTGGGCGAATGGCATCGAACCGGAGTCGAACCAGACGTCGAAGACGTCTTCGATGCGACGCATGGTCGAGTTGCCGGTCGGGTCGTCGGGGTTCGGACGGGTCAGCTCGTCGATGTAGGGACGGTGCAGGTCGCTCGGCCGGACCCCGAAGTCGCGCTCAAGCTCGTCGAGCGAGCCATAGACGTCGATGCGCGGGTACTCCGGGTCGTCACTCTTCCAGATCGGGATCGGCGAACCCCAGTACCGGTTGCGCGAGATCGACCAGTCACGGGCATTCGACAGCCACTTGCCGAACTGGCCTTCCTTGACGTTCTCCGGCACCCAGTTGATCGCCTGGTTCAGCTCCTCCATGCGGTCGCGGAACTCGGTGACCCTCACGAACCAGCTGGAGACCGCCTTGTAGATGAGCGGGTTCTTGCAGCGCCAGCAGTGGGGGTAGCTGTGCTCGTAGCTGGCGACCCTGAGCAGGCGCCCGTCCTCCCGAAGCCGCTGAGTGAGCGGCTTGTTTGCGTCGAACACCTGCAGGCCCGCGACCTCCGCGATCATCGGCAGGAACTTGCCGCCGTCATCCACCGACACGATCACCGGGATGCCGTACTGCGCGCAGGTGACCTGGTCGTCCTCGCCGTAGGCGGGCGCCTGGTGCACGATGCCGGTCCCCTCGCCGGTGGCGACGTACTCGGCCACCAGGATCTGCCAGGCGTTCTCGGTGTGCCAGGTCTCGACATCCGCGTAGTAGTCCCAGAGGCGCGCATACTTCACGCCCTCGAGCGCCTCGCCGGGGATGGTGCGCGAAACGGCCTCCTTCGCCGCCTCCGGCGAGCCATAACCGAGGTCCTTCGCGTATGCGGCGACCGTGTCGGCCGCCAGAAGATACTCCGCGGATCCCTCGGCCGACCCATCGGCAGCGCCGAGCGGACCGCTCGGCACGACGGCGTAGCGGATGCCCGGCCCGACCGCGAGCGCCAGGTTCGTCGGCAGGGTCCATGGCGTCGTCGTCCACGCGAGGGCCTTCACCCCGGTGAGGCCGAGGCTCTCCGCCTTGGCGCCGTCGAGCGGGAACGTGACGGTCACGGACTGGTCCTGCCGCATTCTGTAGACCTCGTCGTCCATGCGCAGCTCGTGGTTTGACAGAGGAGTCTCGTCGTGCCAGCAGTACGGCAGAACGCGGAAGCCCTCGTAGGCGAGGCCCTTGTCGTAGAGCTGCTTGAACGCCCAGATCACCGACTCCATGAAGGTGATGTCGAGCGACTTGTAGTCGTTCTCGAAGTCGACCCAGCGCGCCTGCCGGGTGACGTACTTCTCCCACTCCTCCGTGTATTCGAGCACCGACTCGCGCGCTTTCGCGTTGAAGAGGTCGATGCCCATGTCTTCGATCTCATGCTTCTCATTGATTCCGAGCTGGCGCATGGCCTCGAGCTCTGCCGGCAGGCCGTGGGTGTCCCAGCCGAAGCGGCGGTGCACCTGGCGGCCCCGCATGGTCTGGTAGCGCGGAAACAGGTCCTTCGCATAGCCGGTGAGCAGGTGCCCGTAGTGCGGCAGGCCGTTGGCGAAGGGCGGGCCGTCGTAGAAGACCCACTCTTCGCACCCCTCACGGTTGTCGATCGACGCCTGGAAGGTCTTGTCGCCCTTCCAGAACGCGAGGATGCCGTTCTCGATGTCCGGAAAGTTCGGACTCGGCGTGAGCGGGCTGTCGCTTTCGTACTGGGGATAGGTCACGTGGTGCTCCTGGTTGCTGACGTTCCAGGGACGACATCTCTGCCGCGGTACCACCCTGGTTGCAACCTCAGATGAATGAGGAGCCACTCTTGCCATTCGCCCGGGTCTAATTCGCTGGTGAGGTCTCGACACGCTCGACCCGCATTCGCGGTTCTTCCGGAGGCTCCCCGGTGATTGCCGGTTCACTGCCTATGACCCGATTCTAGCCGACATGCGAGACTGGGCGGCATGACCGTGGTGATCGCCCTCGGAGCGAATCTGCTCGTCGCTCTGGCGAAGACGATCGCGTCGATCCTCACCGGATCGGCATCGATGGTGGCCGAAACGGCACACTCCTGGGCGGACTTCGGCAATGAGATCTTTCTGCTCATCGCTGACCGTCGGTCGGTTCGCGAGCGCGACGTGCCGCACCCTCTCGGCTATGGACGGGAGGCGTACGTCTGGTCGATGTTCGCGGCCTTCGGCGTCTTCACCGCAGGCGCGGTGGTGTCTGTCGCGCACGGCATCCAGCAGCTGGCCGTCCCGGAGCGCGACTCCGACTACCTCGTCAACTACATCGTGCTCGCCGTCTCGTTCGTGCTCGAGGGCATCTCGTTCTCACAGGCGTTCCGCACAGCACGGGCGGGCGGGCGACGTGGTCAGCGCACTGCTTACTTCGCGCTGACCAGTTCCAACGCGACGCTGCGAGCCGTGTTCGCCGAGGATTCTGCCGCCCTGGGGGGCCTGCTGCTCGCCTTCGTCGGCATCCTGCTGCACCAGCTCACTGGACTTGCGGTGTTCGACGCGGTCGGTTCGATCGCGATCGGCGTGCTGCTCGGCGCGGTCGCTCTCGTGCTCATCGACCGCAATCGGCGCTTTCTGGTCGGCGAGGTGCCCGACGCGAAGCTGCACGGCCAGGTGCTCGCCCGCATTCTCGACAACCCCGATGTCGAGCGGGTCACGTTCTTGTTCCTCGAGTACGTCGGCCCCGGGCGGCTGCTGGTCGTGGCCGCGGTCGACTTCACCGGCAACCAGGCCGAGTCGGATGTCGCCACTACGTTGCGGCGGGTGGAGAATCTGCTCGAACAGGACGAGCACGTCGAGCGCGCCGTGCTGACCCTCTCCGCGCCCGACGACCCTTCGCTTGAGCCGCCTACCTCGGAATAGCCGCCCCCGCGCGCGCCGCGAGCCCTCCCAGAACCTCCGCCGCGCCGTGAGCATCCCGCATCGTGATGACGAGTGAGCCTGCCGACTGCCTGAACACCTCGAGTGCCTGGCCCGAACGCAACACCACACCCGTGCGCCTGCCAAGACCGAAGCGCACACCCCAGCCGCCGAAGTCGACGAGCGGATTGATCTCGACGACCGACGCGCTGGAGACGTCGTCGAGCGGCACCGTGAACCGGGGGAACCCGAACAGGCTGCGCGCGATCAGCCCCCGCTCATCGACCGAAATGTGCCAATCAAGGCTCGAGGTAGCGAACGCGATGATGACCGCGGGCACGAGCAGCAGCAGGGTCGAAAGCGACGAGAACAGCAGGAACCCGACCAGCCCTGCCGCCAGCAGAATCGCCGCGAACGCGACCA
>JAZJYU010000074.1:19412-27678 GCA_040390225.1 Actinomycetota bacterium
TCAGCACGGGAGACGCGGAGGTGCGTCCGAACCAGGCGACTTTCTCCCCGGTTGCGACCGTGCGTGCGGGCACGGCCGACCGGTCGTGTTCACGCACCAGCGGGGATGCGACCGGGAGAAGGAACCACGCGCCAACGGCGACGAGCACGCCGGCACCCCCGGAGACGAGAAGGATTGACGCCGGGTTGTCGAGCGTGCGGGATTCGCGCTGTACGAACAGCAGCGCGCTTGCGCTGCCGGCCAGAAAGACCGACAGCCACAGCGGAACCACCGCGATGAGCTTCTGCTGAATGCTGGGTCGCCCCGCTCGCACGGTGCCGGCGAGCACGAGGCTGAGCAGGATGACGAGCGCAGGCACAAGGATTGCGACCGTCACGGGATAGGTCGCGGCCGGGCCGGTGCTCTGCCCGGACACACCCCAGTGGATCACCACCGGCCCGGTCACTTGCGGTAACCAGGCGAGCATGAGGGCGATGCCGGCCCCGGCGAGCACGAGTGGTGCGATCGCCGACACCGCCAGCAGGCGGATCGTCAATGAGCTGCGGGTCATGAGGAGAATTCCTTCCGGATGAGTGACACGACCTGATCGACACCGAGCCCGTGCCTGCGCGCTTCGGCGACGAGGCCCGGAATGGCGGACGCGAGCGGCGAGAACTGCGTCGCACGTTCCGTGATGACAGCTCCGCGGCCTCGGCGCAGGTCGACCAGTCCCTCGTCACGAAGCAGCTGGTACGCACGGAGCACCGTGTGGATATTCACCTCGAGCGACTCCGCGACCTGCTGGGCGGCCGGGAGCCGCTCCCCCGGAGCCAGGGCTCGCCTGCCGATCTCGGCACGCACGCTCGCAGCGAGCTGCTCGAAGAGAGGCGCGGATGAGGTGGGATCGATGCTGAGGATCACTGGTTCATTCTATTGTTCTATTAGAAGTAGAACAAGTGTGAAATCGATCTACCCGACAACGACGAGCGGCCCTAGTATGAGCAGCAATCGGCGCCTACACCCCCCGTTCGGGGTATGCAGGCGGATCACCTGGGCGGGGAGACAACCATGAGTGACGACACACCCACGCAGCGCTTCGACGTGCCGCCGACGACGCCGGTTCCTGCCGCGACACCACCAGACCAGCGGGGATCACGTCGCCTGATCATCATCCTGATCATCATCGGGGCGGTACTGCTGGTCGCGATCATCGTGATCCTCGCCCTGCTGCTTGCCAACCGGGGCACCACGAACGCGGGGTCGACGACCACCCCGACACCATCCATCACCCCGTCGAGCACGCCGTCTCACAGCCCGTCGCCGACTCCCACGCCGACCCCCACCGCGACCCAGACCGGGGCGCCGCCGCCGTCGAACCCCAATGCGCAAATCACGGCGTATTCGATCGGCCCGAGCGCGATCGATTGCAGTGCAACTGCCCCAGCCGGTGCAGCCGACCTCTCGATCAAGTGGTCATCGGTGAACGGGAAGACCGCGTATTTCGGCGTCGGCCAAGCCGCGAGTGACCAGGGTGCGGACCTAGCAGGGATGGGTTGGACCCTTCCTCCATCGGGAACGCAGCACGACTTCCCAGCTGGCTACGACCCATACGAATACCAATGCGGCAATACGTCCCAGACCTACACGATCACGGTCATTGGTACAAACGGCTCAAAGGTGAGCAAGACGGTCACCGTCTCGCGCAAGTGATGTCGGACCCGTCCTCCCTCGGCCGCCACAGCGACTACGGCCAGGAGAACCTCAGCGAGGCCGACGTCGACCCCGACCCGTTCACGCAGTTCCGGGGCTGGCTGGCGCACGCAGAGCATGAGGGCGTGTACGAGCCGAACGCGATGGTGCTCGCGACGATCGACCCCGACGGGCTGCCGAGTGCGCGCACGGTGCTGCTGCGCGGCATCCATCCGGATGGCTTCGAGTTCTTCACCGACTACGGCTCGCGCAAGGGGCGGGCGCTGCTGTCGAACCCGGGCGCGAGCCTCGTCTTTCCGTGGTACTCGCTGCACCGGCAGGTGCTCGTCTACGGATCAGCGACCCCGACGAACGCCGAGGTGAGCGACGCCTACTTCGCGAGCAGGCCGCACGGGTCGCAGATCGCGGCGATCGCCAGCGACCAGTCGCGGGTGATCGCCGATCGCGACACCCTCGAGCAGCGGGTGCGCGAACTCGAGGAGCGTTACCCGGACGGCACGGACGTGCCGCGCCCGGATGACTGGGGCGGCTTTCGCGTGATGCCGCGCCAGGTGGAGTTTTGGCAGGGCCGCACCTCGCGGCTGCACGACCGCATCCGCTACACCGTCACCCGCGGCGGCAGCTGGACGATCGACCGCCTGCAACCCTGAGCCGCTTCGGTAGACTGGGCCGACAACCCACACTCAGGCACCTCTTCACCGACTCGGTGCCGCATATATCGAACCGGAGCACCGCCATGGCCGACAACATTCCCGAAAAACCCGCCCTCGAAGGGCTCGAGGCCAAGTGGGGTCCGCGGTGGGAATCGGATGGCACGTATCGGTTCGATCGCACGTCGGCCACGCGCGAGAACGTCTTCTCGATCGACACCCCGCCGCCCACGGCATCCGGCAGCCTGCACATCGGCCACGTCTTCAGCTACACCCACATGGATCTGATCGCCCGCTACCAGCGGATGCGCGGCAAGACGCTGTTCTACCCGATGGGCTGGGACGACAACGGGCTCCCCACCGAGCGTCGCGTGCAGAACTACTACGGGGTGCGCTGCGACCCATCCGTCGCGTACGACCCCGCGTTCGTTCCGCCGCTCGAGGGCGGCGACAATGCGTCGTCGAAAGCCGCCGACCAGATCCCCATCTCGCGGCGCAACTTCATCGAACTGTGCGAGAAGCTCACCGTCGAAGACGAGAAGCAGTTCGAGGCGGTTTGGCGAGCGCTCGGCCTCTCCGTCGACTGGAACCAGAGCTACCGCACCATCGGTGACGAGGCGCAGGCCGCGGCCCAGCGCGCCTTTCTGCGCAACCTTGCGCGCGGTGAGGCCTACCAGGCGGATGCCCCGACCCTGTGGGATGTGACCTTCCGCACCGCGGTCGCCCAGGCCGAGCTCGAAGACAAGGAGCAGCCGGCCGCGTACCACCGGCTCGCCTTCCATGGCCCGGCTGCTTCAGATGGGGGGGGCGGCGACGTGTTCATCGAGACCACCCGACCGGAGCTGCTGCCCGCCTGCGTGGCGCTCGTCGCGCATCCGGATGACGAGCGCTACCAGGCGCTGTTCGGCACGACCGTGACGACTCCCCTGTTCGGCGTGGAGGTGCCGGTGCTGGCACATCACCTCGCCCAGAAAGACAAGGGATCGGGCATCGCCATGATCTGCACCTTCGGCGATGTGACCGACGTGATCTGGTGGCGCGAGCTCGACCTGCCCAACCGCACCATCATCGGCAAAGACGGCCGCATCGTCACCGACGCCCCCGACGTGATCGTCTCCGAGGCAGCCAAGGCCGCCTACGCCGAACTCGCCGGCAAGACCGTGTTCAGCGCCAAGGCGAAGGTCGTGGAACTACTGAAGGAATCCGGCGAGATGATCGGCGATCCGAAACCGATCGTGCACCAGGTGAAGTTCTTCGAGAAGGGCGACAAGCCGCTCGAGATCGTGTCGACCCGCCAGTGGTACATCACCAATGGTGCCCGCGACCTGGCGCTGCGCGACACGCTGATCAACCGCGGCACCGAGATCGGATTCGCGCCCGACTTCATGCGAGTGCGCTACGACAATTGGGTGAACGGACTCACCGGCGACTGGCTGGTCTCGCGCCAGAGGTTCTTCGGCGTGCCGATCCCCGTCTGGTACGAGCTGGACGCGGAGGGCGAGAAGACCACGGTGATCGTGCCGACCGAGGACGCGCTGCCGGTCGACCCGGCATCCGCCCCCGCTCCCGGGTACGACGAGAGCCAGCGCGGCAAACCCGGCGGCTTCGCCGGCGAGGTGGACATCATGGACACCTGGGCGACCTCATCGCTCACCCCGCAGATCGCCGGCGGCTGGGAGCGCGATCCCGAACTGTTCGACCTGGTGTTCCCCTACTCGCTGCGCAGCCAGGGCCAGGACATCATCCGCACCTGGCTGTTCTCCACGGTGCTGCGCGCCGAACTGGAACACGGCGTGGCGCCGTGGACGACCGCCGCGATCTCGGGCTTCATCGTGGACCCCGACCGTAAGAAGATGTCCAAATCCAAGGGCAACGTGGTCACACCCGCGACGATGCTCGACGAGCACGGGTCGGATGCGGTGCGCTACTGGGCAGCGTCCAGCCGGCTCGGCACCGACGCGGCCTTCGACCCGCAGAACCCGAAGCAGATGAAGATCGGGCGGCGGCTCGCGATCAAGGTGCTGAACGCGGCGAAGTTCGTGTACGGCTTTCCGACCGCTTCGACGGGCGCAGCGACCGATCCCCTCGACCTCGACCTGCTCGCGGAACTCGACGCCGTCATCGCGGTCGCCACGAAGGCCTTCGACGACTACGACCACGCGAAGGCCCTCGAAGCGACCGAGCAGTTCTTCTGGATGTTCTGCGACGACTACCTGGAGGTCGTGAAGGAGCGCGCCTACGGGGCGAACGGCGCGGCAGGCCAGGCCAGTGCCGCGTACACGCTGCGTCATGCCGTCGATATGCTGCTGCGGCTGTTCGCGCCCTTCATCCCGTTCGCCACCGAGGAGGTATGGAGCTGGACCCACGAGGGTTCGATCCACACCTCGGAGTGGCCGACCGCGTCGGGTGCGAGCCGGGTGACCGGCCTGCGCGCGCTGGTGAGCGAAGCGCTCATCGGCATCCGTCGCGCCAAGACGGATGCCAAGGCCTCCCAGAAGACGATCGCGACAAGCGCCAGCATTGCGGGCCCCGCGCTTCTCGAGCAGGCGGCGGCGGACCTGAAGTCCGTCGGCCGCATCACCGACCTGCGCTTCACCGAGGCGCCCGAGGTGGCCGTGACCGACATTGTGCTCGAGGAGCAGCCCGCATGATGCAGCTCGGAACACGCTGGCCGGTCGACGGCGAAATCCCGCCGCGACTGCCGGCCGAGATCGTGGACGCCATCCGAAGCGTCGAGACCGAGCTGATGGACACCGACACGACGAACTGGCGCTGGACCCTCACCTGGCTGGAGGGCAAGCCGGTGGTCGAACTCGACGACGGAACGGTCATCCGCGTCGCCCCCGACGGCTCGGCCGCCGTCACTCGAGACTGACCTCGGGCAGTCGTGATCGGGCAGTCGTGATCGGGCAGTCGTCGTCGGACGATCGCCACTCAACGCCGGAACCCGCGCCAGTTTCCGAGGACTCTACAGAGCAAGGACGACCCCGGCGGCCCGGTGAAATGCGGCGAAATGTCCTTGTTTCGTAGAGTGCCGACGAGGGCGCAGCGATTTCGGTGCCAGCCGCCGGTCGAGAGCCCGAACGACGGGCCCTCACATCGAGCGGATTCCCCTATTTCGCTCGCCGCCGCGCGTGGCTATGCTCTCGACTGCGACCGCAGACCGGCCGATCCTCTTTCTAAGGCGAGTGAGATCATGGCACTATTCGGCAATATCCCCGGCGCGGGAGCCGCAGCGGGCGGCGACTGGGCGAAGCAGGCCGCAGAGGCGCAAGCCGCGGCCGACCAGATCCTCAAGAACTCGGGCTATGCAGGCGGCACGGCCGACCCGGCAGCGATGGATGTCGGCAAACTGACCGCGGAACGCGACGCCATCCAGGCGCAGGCGGCCGAGCAGAACCGCATCCTCACGGTCGGCGGAAAGGCGAGGCTCACCATCGACAGCAAGGTCGACACCGGTGAGGTGACCGCCGGCAACCCGGTCTACCTGCTCAACCTCACGGTCGCGCCGGAGGGCGGCACGGCGTACACGGTGCAGAAGAAGGAGATCATCTCCTCCGCCACGCTGTCGTCATACGCCGACGGCACGACACTCGACGGCCGGGTCGACCCCGCCGACAAGAACGCCGTCGCGTTCGGCGACAAGCCATTCAGGTAGGAGCGATCATGGGAATGCTTGACGACTACAACCGTATCAAGGCCGCGACGGGCGGAAAGCCGAAAGTCGGGTTCGCTCAGGGCCTCGCGAACGCGGCGGACGCCGCCGAGGCCGCACAGGCGTACAGGGAGGCCGCGGCGACCGCACAGGCCGCCGCGGGCGGCTACGGTGCCAACCCCTTCGAGAACATGGCGGCGATGAATGCCGCGACCCCGGCATCCGGCGTCGTGAAGGCGCTCGTCGATACCGGCCAGAAGTTCGAGACGACGACGATCTACGACGTCACCTTCGAGGTCACCGTGGACGGCCAGCCGCCCTACGAGGTGGTGCACAGGCAGATGATCGCCGCGGCCGCTCTCGGCAACTGGCAGGTCGGCAAGACGATCGGCCTTCGCGTCGACCCGAAGGACACGACTCAGGTGATGATCGGTTAGCTAGCGCGGGGTGGGCCACGTCTGTCGCGACGTGACCGCGTACGGCTGGTAGCCACGCCGCTCGAGTTCGCACAGCGCGGTAAGGCGCTCGAGGCGGAGTTCGCGGGCGAGAGCAGTGCGGTCGGCCCGATGGCGCGCCCACATGAGCGTGGTGAGGCTCGCCCGCATGACGATGCGGTCGAAGAACGATGGCGCGTGACGCCCTGTGGAACGAAGCTCGACTACCGTCGCTGTCATCGTTTTTTCCTCTCTCTTGGTATCGAAATTACCGGTGACCACCGTCATTTCCCGGCTCGTTCCGGGGTCTCGATTCCGCCCACGACAGGGAAGGCGTTGAAGTGGATCTGCACCGGCCGCGACCCGGCATCGTCGTGACCGCGCAGCGAATCCAGGAGGGGCTGCATGTGCGCCTGCCACGCGTTCACGACCTCTTTCAGCTGCCCCGGCGTGAGCCGAACGTTCGTCAGGGTGATCATGCTGTCGTCGATCCACTCGTCGCCGAAATCGTCGAGTCCGTGAGCAATGAAGTTCTCGAGCGCCTGCTCGCGGCTCTGCGACCACTGACGCATCACGAGGTCGGATGCCGCCCGGGTGACGGGCGAGTCGTCCAGTTGACGCGGCTCGATCGCCACGCTCCCCGGCGTGCGTTCCCACCAACGCTCGCGGCCCGTGCCCCGGCCTTCGACCTCGCGCACGAAACCGTGGCGCTCGAGCTGACGCAGGTGATAGCTTGTCGCGCCGCTCGACTCCCCGAACCGCTCGGCGAGTCCGCTCGCGGTGGCCGGACCGTGCACGGAGAGCGCGTCGAAGATCTGCAGACGCAACGGATGCGCGAGGCCCTTGAGGGCTTCGAGATCGAGTGTGCGCTCCGGCTTAGATACGGGTTCCTGCATAATGCAAAGATACTATTGCAACGCTTTCTTTGCAACGGGTTCTTTGCATTATTCGGATAGGCTGTACGAATGGCCGACCAGAACCCCTTCTTCTCCCCCAGCACCCTCCCCTTCGGCCTGCCGCCGTTCGCAGAGATACGGAATGAGCACTTCCGCCCCGCGTTCATCGAGGGCATGGCCGAGCAACTGCGCGAGGTGCAGAACATCACCCGCCGCCGCGACATGCCGAGCTTCCAGAACCTCATCGACCTTGAGAAGTCGGGACAGTTGCTCACCAGGGTCGCCGAAGTCTTCTTCAACAAGAGCTCGGCGGATAGTGACGACTTCACCAACGAACTCGAGGAGGAGATCGCGCCGCTGCTGGCGGCCCATGCCGACGCGATCCGGCTCGGCCCACAGCTGTACTGGCGTATCAAGACCCTGCACGACCAGCTCGACGACCTCGGACTCGACGACGAGTCGGCGTACCTGGTCGAGCGCTACTACGTCGAGTTCACCCAGGCGGGAGCCGCACTCAGCGACGACGACAAGCAGAAGCTCCGCGAATTCAACCAGCAGCTCTCGACGCTCACCACACGGTTCGAGAAGAACCTGCTCGCCGACACGAACGATCTTGCCGTCGTGATCGACGACGTCGCCGACCTCGACGGGCTGGGGGCCGGCGAGGTCTCCGCGGCGGCCGAAGCAGCGAAGGATCGAGGCCTCGACGGCACGTATCTGGTGACGCTGGTGCTGCCCACCGGGCATCCGTACCTGGACTCGCTGAGGGATGCCGGCATGCGAGAGCGCATCATGGCCGCGTCGCGCGCGCGGTCGAGCCGCGGCAACGGCAACGACAACCGGCAGCTGGTTCTCGACATCACGCGACTGCGGGCCGAGCGGGCCCGGCTGCTCGGGTTCGCCTGGGGCCTCCAATTCCCGGTCATCAAAAAAATCTGGACC
>JAZJYU010000074.1:27688-28860 GCA_040390225.1 Actinomycetota bacterium
GCGGTTGCCGCGCTTCTGGGCAGGCTCGCCCCGGTGGCGGCGAGGAACGCGCGCGCGGAGCAGGCCGATCTCGAGGCTTCGGCCGGGCATCCGATCGGCGCCGCCGACTGGGCTTTCTACACGGAGAAGGTGCGGCAAGCGAAGTACGACGTCGACACCGCCGCGATGCGTCCGTACTTCGAGGCGGAGACCGTGCTGCAGAAGGGCGTGTTCTTCGCCGCGAGCCGGCTCTATGGCGTCACCTTCACGGAACGCCACGACCTGGTGCCGTATCACCCCGACGCCCGGGTGTTCGAGGTGCGGGACGAAGACGGCTCCCCCGTCGGTCTCTATCTGCTCGATCTCTACACGCGTGACTCGAAGCGCGGCGGCGCGTGGATGAACTCCCTCATCTCGCAGAACGGCCTGCTCGATCAGCCGGTGATCGTCGTGAACAACCTCAACGTGCCGAAACCCGCCGCCGGCGAGCCGACACTGCTCACCTACGACGAGGTCAGCACGTTCTTCCACGAGTTCGGTCACGCGCTGCACGGCCTGTTCGCGCGGGTCACCTATCCGAAGTTCGCCGGCACGAACGTGTACCGCGACTTCGTGGAGTTCCCCAGCCAGGTGAACGAGATGTGGATGCTGTGGCCAGAAGTGCTGGCCAGCTACGCCGTGCACCACCGCACCGGCGAACCGATGCCGCAGGACTTCGTAGACCGCATCCAGGCCTCCAGCGCGTTCAATGAGGGATTCAAGACCAGCGAGTACCTCGCCGCGGCGATGCTCGACCAGGCATGGCACTCGATCACGGCGGACGACACGGTGACGGATGTCGCGGCCTTCGAGGCGGACGCGCTCGCGAAAGCGGGCCTCGACAACCCCGCGGTGCCCACCCGGTACTCCAGCCCCTACTTCGCCCATACCTTCGCGGGCGGCTACGACGCCGGCTACTACTCCTACATTTGGAGCGAGGTGCTCGACGCGGACACGGTCGAGTGGTTCAAGGAGAACGGCGGACTCACCCGGGCGAACGGAGACCGTTTCCGCACGCGCCTGCTCGGCGTGGGCGGCTCGAAGGACCCGCTGGAGGCGTATCGCGACTTCCGCGGCCGCGACGCGGTGATCGAGCCGCTCCTGAAGCGACGCGGACTCGACTCGTAGGCAATATATTGGGCGCATGAAGGCCC
>JAZJYU010000075.1:0-13222 GCA_040390225.1 Actinomycetota bacterium
TGACCCATGGGGCTGGCGCCTTGCCGGCCGCCGGCTGGTTGAACTGGGCGATCAGCGCGGGCAGGTAGAGCAGCGACGAGGCGAAGATGACGGGCACGACGCCGGCCATGTTCACCTTGATGGGGATGTAGGTGTTGTTGCCGCCGTATGTGCGTCGCCCGACCATTCGCTTGGCGTACTGCACCGGTATTCGTCGCTGCGATTGTTCGACGAACACGACGAGCCCCATGATGATGATGCCCATGACGATCACACCCAGGAAGACCTCGAGGCCCTTCGACTGCTTGATCGCCCACAGGGAACCCGGGAAGCGGGCGGCGATGGAGGTGAAGATGAGGATCGACATTCCGTTGCCGATGCCGCGCTCGGTGATGAGCTCGCCCATCCACATGATGAGACCGGTTCCGGCCGTCATCGTGATGACCATGAGCAGCACGGCGTACCAGGCCGAGTTGGTGATGAGCTGGCTGCACTCGGTGGTGCTGGTGCTGCCGAACAGCGAACCGCTGCGCGCCACCGTGATCAGCGTCGTCGACTGGAGCACGCCGAGGCCGATGGTGAGGTAGCGGGTGTACTGCGTCAGGCGAGCCTGGCCGGACTGGCCCTCCTTGTAGAGGGTGTCGAAGTGTGGGATGACCACGCGCAGCAGCTGCACGATGATCGACGCCGTGATGTACGGCATGATGCCGAGCGCGAAGATCGACAGCTGGAGCAGAGCGCCGCCACTGAACAGGTTGACCAGTTCGTAGAGGCCGGTCGTGTTCGCGTTGGCCGCGAGACAGGTCTGCACGTTGGCGAAGTTGACGAACGGCGATGGGATGAACGATCCGAGCCTGAACAGTGCAATGAGGGCCAAAGTGAACAGGAGCTTCTTTCGAAGGTCCGGTGTGCGGAAGATCCGCCCTACGGCTCTGAACACGACGCCTCCTGGCTCAACACTGCTGAACTTCTATTGCAGAAAAAACAGGTGGCCCGCGCGTGCGGGCCACCTGGACGAATGAACGTCAGTTCTTGATGGAGCCGCCTGCTGCGACGATCTTCTGCTCGGCTGAGCCGGAGACCTTGTCAACTGCAACGTTCAGCTTAACCGCAATGTCGCCCGCCCCGAGAACCTTGACCTTCTCGTTCTTGCGAACGGCGCCCTTGGCCACGAGATCGCTCACCGTGACGTCGCCGCCCGTGGGGTAGAGCTCAGCGAGCTTCTCCAGATTCACGACCTGGTACTCGACGCGGAACGGGTTCTTGAACCCGCGCAGCTTCGGGGTACGCATGATGCTGTTCAGGTTGCCACCCTCGAGGCCGAGGCGCACCTGGTAGCGCGCCTTCGTTCCCTTGGTGCCACGACCTGCCGTCTTGCCCTTCGAGCCTTCACCACGACCGACGCGAGTGCGGTCCTTCTTGGCGCCGGGCGCGGGGCGGAGGTGGTGCATCTTCAGCACCTGCGGGCGGGACACGACGTCGGCCTTCGCGGCCGGAGCCTTTGCGGCGGCCGGAGCCTTGGCAGCGGCCGGCGCCTTCTCGGCAGCGGCAGCCTTCGGTGCTGCAGCCGTCGGTGCGTCGGCCTTCGGCGCCTTCTCGGCAGCAGCAGCCTTGGGCGCGGCGGCCTTCGGTGCTGCAGCCTTGGCGGCAGGCGCTTTCGCCGCCGGAGCCTTGGCGGCCGGGGCCTTCTTCTCTACTGGCTTGTCGTCAGCCATCAGTCAATCTCCTCGACCTTGACCAGGTGAGCGACGGTACGGACGTAGCCGCGGTTCTGCGAGTTGTCCTCGCGCACCACAACGTCGCCGATGCGGCGGAGCCCGAGGCTCCGCAGCGTGTCGCGCTGGTTCTGCTTCTCACTGATTTTGGACTTGATCTGGGTCACCTTGAGGCGCGCGGCCATCAGACACCTGCCTTAGCTTCACTCTGCGCACGCAGGAGGCGCGGCGGGGCCACGTCCTCGATCGAGAGGCCGCGGCGTGCTGCTACAGCACTCGGCTCCTCGAGCTGCTTGAGGGCAGCGACGGTCGCGTGCACGATGTTGATCGTGTTCGACGAGCCGAGCGACTTGCTCAGAACGTCGTGGATGCCCGCGCACTCGAGTACGGCGCGCACCGGGCCGCCGGCGATAACGCCGGTACCAGCGGAGGCCGGACGCAGCAGCACGACGCCCGCTGCGGCCTCGCCCTGCACGGGGTGCGGAATGCTCGCTCCGACGCGAGGGACGCGGAAGAAGTTCTTCTTCGCCTCCTCGACGCCCTTCGAGATCGCGGTCGGCACCTCACGGGCCTTGCCGTAGCCGACACCCACCAGCCCGTTGCCGTCGCCGACGACCACGAGAGCGGTGAAGCTGAAGCGACGGCCGCCCTTCACGACCTTGGAGACGCGGTTGATGGTGACCACGCGCTCGAGGAACTGGCTCTTCTCAGAGTCACGGCTCCCGCGCTGCTGGTTGGGGTTGCGCTCACGGCCGCCGCGGCGGGCCTCGCGAGGCTCGTTCGCAGCGGCGTCGGCTGCGGCCGTGTCTGCCGCACCCGTGTCGATCGACGCGGCGGTCTCCACGACATCCGCGGCCGGCTCAACAGCCTCGGTATTGGTGTTCGTAACGTCACTCACAGGTCGAGTCCGCCCTCTCGTGCTCCTTCGGCGATGGCAGCGACGCGTCCCGCGTACTTGCTGCCGCCACGATCGAATACAACGGCGTCGATTCCCGCCTTCTTGGCACGCTCGGCGACGAGTTCGCCGACCTTGTGCGCCTTGGCCGTCTTGTCACCGTCGAAGGTGCGAAGGTCGGCCTCGAGGGTCGACGCCGAGGCCAGGGTGTGGCCCTTGCTGTCGTCGACGACCTGAACGAATACGTGGCGAGCCGAACGCGTGACCACGAGACGCGGTCGCGCCTCTGTGCCGATGACCTTCTTGCGAAGGCGTGCGTGACGACGGCCCTTCGCCGCCGACTTGCTCTTGCCTCTAGTTCCGAGAGCCATGATTATTTACCACTCTTTCCGGCCTTGCGGCGGACTACCTCGCCCGCGTAACGCACACCCTTGCCCTTGTACGGCTCTGGCTTGCGCAGCTTGCGAATATTTGCGGCGACCTCGCCGACGGCCTGCTTGTCGATGCCGTGCACCGTCAGCTTGTTGTTGCCCTCGACCGCGAAGGAGATGCCCTCCGGCGGATCGACAGTGATGGAGTGCGAGTACCCGAGAGCGAACTCCAGCGAGTTGCCCTTGGCCTGCACGCGGTAACCGGTACCGACGATCTCGAGACCCTTCGAGTACCCGTCCGTCACGCCGATGATCTGGTTGGCGATGAGGGTGCGGGTGAGACCGTGCAGCGAACGCGATTCGCGCTCGTCGTCCGGGCGGGTGACCAGCAGCTGGCCGTCTTCGAGCTTGACCTCGATCGGGCTCTTCACGGTGAGGGCGAGCTCACCCTTCGGGCCCTTGACGGTGACGTCAGCGCCGTCCACCTTGACGTCGACACCGCTCGGGATGTCGATGGGAAGTCTTCCGATTCGTGACATGACCGGCTACCACACGTAGGCGAGGACTTCCCCACCCACGCCCTTCTTCGAAGCCTGGCGGTCCGTGAGGAGGCCGGAGGAGGTCGACAGGATGGCGACGCCGAGGCCGCCGAGAACGCGCGGGATCTCGGTCGACTTCGCGTAGACGCGCAGGCCGGGCTTCGAGACGCGCTTGATGCCCGCAATGGACCGCTCGCGGTTGGGGCCGTACTTGAGGTCGATCGTCAGCGTCTTTCCGACGCGGGCGTCCTCGACCTTCCAGCCGCCGATGTAGCCCTCGGTCTTGAGGATCTCGGCGATGTGGGACTTGAGCTTGGAGCTCGGCATTGACACGGTCTCGTGGTACGCCGAGTTCGCGTTGCGCAGTCTGGTCAGCAGGTCTGCGACCGGATCTGTCATTGTCATGGTTGTGGTGCCTTCCTCACCCGGTTTCGGACATCCTGTACAAGGAAGCCGACCTCGGTGATCGGTGTTGCAAGTGGTTAAGCGGGAGTGTTCTCTGCGGTGCGGAACGGGAAGCCGAGCGCCTTCAGCAGCGCGCGGCCCTCGTCATCGGTGCGTGCCGTGGTCACGACGGTGATGTCGAAACCGCGAACCCGATCGATGCGGTCCTGGTCGATCTCGTGGAACATGGACTGCTCCGTGAGGCCGAAGGTGTAGTTGCCGTGACCATCGAACTGCTTGTCCGACAGGCCCCGGAAGTCGCGGATGCGCGGAAGCGCGAGCGAGAGCAGCCGGTCCAGGAATTCCCAGGCCCGGTCGCCGCGGAGGGTGACGTGGGCGCCGATCGGCTGGCCCTCGCGCAGCTTGAACTGCGCGATCGACTTGCGTGCGGCGGTGACCTGCGGCTTCTGGCCGGTGATCGCGGTGAGGTCCTTGACGGCGCCGTCGATGATCTTTCCATCGCGGGCAGCCTCGCCGACACCGGTGTTGACGACGATCTTCACGAGACCGGGCACCTGGTGCACGTTCGTGAAGCCGAAGTCCTTGGTGAGCTGGGCTGCGATCTCGGTCTGGTACTTCTGCTTCAGGCGCGGCTGGATTTTGCCAGCGGGCGCGGCAGTGGTTGCGGTGCTCATCTTTACTCAGCGTCCTCTGTGGCTTCGACGGACTCCGCCTTGGCCTTGCTTGTGGTCTTCTTGGCCGGCTTGGCCGCGCGGCGCGAGGGCTTGAAGTAGCGCACGCGGGTGGTCTTGCCGTCTTTGCCGGTCTCCACGCGGAAGCCGACACGAGCCGGCTGCTTGGTGGAGGGGTCGACGAGCTGCACGTTGGAGACGTGGATCGGGGCCTCATGGGTCTCGATGCCGCCCGTCTTCGTGCCACGGTCGGTCTGGCCGACGCGGACGTGCTTGGTGACGAAGTTGATCCCCTGCACGACGACGCGGTTCTTCTCGACGAGAACCTCGATCACCTCGCCCTGCTTGCCGCGGTCACCGCCGCGAGCCTGGGATGGGCCGCTGATGACCTGCACGAGGTCACCCTTCTTGATGTTCGCCATGACTAAATGACCTCCGGTGCCAGCGAGATGATCTTCATGAACTTCTTGTCGCGGAGTTCGCGACCGACCGGTCCGAAGATGCGCGTGCCGCGCGGGTCGCCGTCGGCCTTGAGGATGACGGCGGCGTTCTCGTCGAACTTGATGTACGAGCCGTCTGAGCGACGGGTCTCCTTCTTGGTGCGCACGATGACCGCCTTGACGACGTCGCCCTTCTTGACGTTGCCGCCGGGGATCGCGTCTTTGACCGTGGCAACGATGACGTCACCGAGGCCGGCGTAGCGACGGCCTGAGCCACCGAGCACGCGGATCGTGAGCAGCTCCTTGGCGCCGGTGTTGTCGGCGACCTTGAGCCGGGATTCCTGCTGAAGCATTTACTTGGCCTTCTCTAGAATCTCGACCAGGCGCCAGCGCTTGGTAGCGCTGAGCGGACGGGTCTCATTGATGAGCACGAGGTCGCCGATGCCCGCCGAGTTGGACTCGTCGTGCACCTTCACCTTGGAGGTCCGGCGGATGACCTTGCCGTACAGCGGGTGCTTGACCCGGTCCTCGACCTCGACGACGATGGTCTTCTCCATCTTGTCGCTCGTGACATAGCCACGACGGGTCTTGCGGTAACCGCGGTCCTCCGCGGTGTGAACGTGGGTGGCCGCTTCTGTGGCTTTTACCTCAGCCATGATCAGGCCTCCTTGGTCTCATCGGTGGGCTCGTCCGCTGCGGGAGCAGCATCCGTGGCCTTCGTGGCGGTTGCGGTCTTCTTGGCGGCCTTGGCGTTCTCCACCGGCGCGGGCGTCGCACGGATGCCCAGCTCCCGCTCGCGGATCACCGTATAGATGCGGGCGATGTCGCGCTTGACCGCGCGCAGTCGACCGTGGCTCTCCAGCTGGCCGGTGGCCGACTGGAAGCGCAGGTTGAACAGCTCTTCCTTGGCCTTCTTGAGTTCGTCGACGAGTCGCTCGTCTTCGAAAGTGTCGAGCTCGACGGGGGCGAGCTCCTTGGAACCGATCGCCATTATGCGTCGCCCTCCTCGCGCTTGATGATGCGTGCCTTGAGAGGCAGCTTGTGGATTGCGCGCGTGAGTGCTTCGCGCGCGACCGTCTCGTTGACGCCGGCGAGCTCGAAGAGCACGCGACCCGGCTTGACGTTCGCGATCCACCACTCCGGCGAACCTTTGCCGGAACCCATGCGGGTTTCGGCCGGCTTCTTGGTGAGCGGGCGGTCGGGGTAGATGTTGATCCACACCTTTCCACCGCGCTTGATGTGACGGGTCATCGCGATACGAGCCGCCTCGATCTGGCGGTTGGTCACGTAGGCGGGAGTGATGGCCTGGATGCCGTACTCGCCGAACGAAACCGTGGTGCCACCAGTGGCCTGGCCGGTACGGCCGGGGTGGTGCTGCTTGCGGTGCTTGACCCTGCGGGGAATCAACATGACTAGGCCTCTGCTCCTACTGCTGCCGGGGCAGCCTCGCGCGGTGCACCGGTGGGTGCGCCGCGGCGCGGACGGTCTCCGCCATCGCGACGATCGTCGCGGCGCTCGGGACGGGACGACTTCTGGTTGGCCTGCTCGCGGGCGAGTTCCTTGTTGGTGATGTCGCCCTTGTAGATCCAGACCTTCACGCCGATGCGGCCGAACGTCGTCTTCGCCTCGTAGAAGCCGTAGTCGATGTTGGCGCGCAGGGTGTGCAGCGGCACGCGGCCCTCACGGTAGAACTCGGACCGGCTCATCTCGGCGCCGCCGAGGCGGCCGGAGACCTGGATGCGAACACCCTTCGCTCCCGCGCGCTGCGCGCCCTGGAGACCCTTGCGCATCGCACGGCGGAACGCGACGCGAGCGCTGAGCTGCTCCGCGATCCCCTGAGCGACGAGCTGAGCCTCCGCCTCGGGGTTCTTCACCTCGAGGATATTGAGCTGGATCTGCTTGCCCGAGAGCTTCTCGAGGTCGGTGCGGATGCGCTCGGCCTCGGCGCCGCGGCGGCCGATGACGATGCCGGGGCGCGCCGTGTGGATGTCGACGCGAACGCGGTCACGCGTGCGCTCGATCTCGATGCGGGCCACGCCTGCACGGTCGAGGCTCGTCTTCAGCAGGTTGCGGATCTTCACGTCCTCGGCGACGTAGTCGCTGTAACGCTGCCCGACCTTGGTGCTGTCCGAGAACCAGCGCGACACATGGTCGGTGGTGATTCCGAGACGGAAACCATAGGGGTTTACCTTCTGTCCCATTACTTCTTCCCTGCCTTAGTAGTGCGGGTCGAGCCTGTCGAGACCTCACCTGCGAGTTCATCGGGCGTCGCGAGCACGATCGTGATGTGGCTCGTGCGCTTCAGGATCTGAAACGCGCGGCCCTGTGCACGTGGCTGGAAACGCTTGAGCGTCTGGCCCTCGTCGACGTATGCCGACGATACGAACAGGTCCTGCTCGTCCAGGTAGCTGTTGCTGGCATCCGCCTTGACGCGCGCGTTGGCGATCGCGGACTCGACCAGCTTGTAGACCGGCGTCGACGCGTCCTGCGGTGCGAACTTCAGGATGGCGAGAGCCTCCTGCGCCTGCTTGCCGCGGATCATGTTGACGACGCGACGAGCCTTCGTGGGGGTCACGCGGATGTGGCGCACTCGCGCCATCGACTCCACCATGTTCTTGTCCTCCTCCGTCACCGCGTTAGCGGCGACGACCCTTCTTGTCGTCCTTCTCGTGTCCACGGAAGGTGCGGGTGGGTGCAAACTCACCGAGCTTGTGCCCAACCATCGTCTCGGTGATGAACACCGGGATATGCTTGCGGCCGTCGTGCACCGCGATGGTGTGCCCCAGGAACGAGGGGATGATCATCGAACGGCGCGACCAGGTCTTGATAACGCTCTTGTTGTTGGTCTCGTTCGCCTTCGACACCTTACGGAAGAGGTGGTCGTCGACGAAGGGGCCCTTCTTGAGACTGCGTGGCATCTTCTCTTACCTCTACTTGCGCTTCTTGCCGGCGTTGCGGCGGCGAACGATGAGCTGGTCGCTCTCGAGATTGGCGTGACGGGTGCGGCCTTCCTTCTGGCCCCACGGGCTGACCGGGTGGCGACCACCGGAGGTCTTGCCCTCACCACCACCGTGCGGGTGGTCGACCGGGTTCATGGCGACGCCGCGGACGGTCGGGCGGACACCCTTCCAGCGCATGCGGCCGGCCTTGCCCCAGTTGATGTTCGACTGCTCGGCGTTGCCGACCTCGCCGATCGTCGCGCGGCAGCGGGCATCCACGTTCCGGATCTCACCGGAGGGCAGACGCAGCTGGGCGTATGGGCCGTCCTTCGCCACGAGACGAACGGATGCCCCGGCCGAGCGCGCCATCTTGGCGCCTCCGCCCGGCTTCAGCTCGATCGCGTGGATGACAGTGCCGACCGGGATGTTGCGCAACGGCAGGTTGTTGCCGGGCTTGATGTCAGCGCCCGGACCCGACTCGACGATGTCACCCTGGTTGAGCTTGTTCGGGGCGATGATGTAGCGCTTGGTTCCGTCCACGAAGTGCAGCAGCGCGATGCGCGCGGTGCGGTTCGGGTCGTACTCGATCTCGGCGACGCGAGCGTTCACGCCGTCCTTGTCGTTGCGCTTGAAGTCGATCACGCGGTACTGGCGCTTGTGGCCGCCACCGATGTGACGCGTGGTGATGCGGCCGGCGTTGTTGCGGCCACCGGTCTTCGGCAGCGGGCGCAGCAGCGACTTCTCCGGGGTCGAGCGAGTGATCTCGGCGAAATCCGCCACCGATGAACCGCGACGACCAGGGGTCGTGGGCTTGTACTTACGAATAGCCATCTGTCTCTCCTATGTTCCCTAGCCGACAGCCGTGAAGATGTCGATGGAACCGGACTTGAGGGTCACGATCGCGCGCTTGGTGTCTTTGCGGTGACCGATCCCGAACTTGGTGCGCTGAGCCTTGCCCTTTTTGTTGAGCGTGTTGATCGACGCGACCTCGACGCCGAAGATCTTCTCGATCGCCAGCTTGATCTCGGTCTTGTTCGAACGCGGGTCGACCAGGAAGGTGTACTTGCCCTGGTCGATCAGGCTGTAGCTCTTCTCGGAGACGACGGGCGCCAGGATGACGTCGCGCGGGTCTTTGTTGGTGGCGGTCATGCTGACACCTTCTCTGTCTTGAGAGCAGCGGAGCGCTCCGGGCTGATGCGCTTCTTGTTGGAAGCGGACGAGGTGCCCTCGGTGACGGCCTTCGGCTGCGCCTTGGGGCCGGCCACGAACGCGTCGAACGCGCCCTTGGTGAAGACGATGTCGTCGCTCACCAGCACGTCGTACGCGTTCAGCTGGTCCCAGGTGAGCACGTGCACGGTCTTGACGTTGCGCACGCTCTTCTGGCTCAGCACGTCGTCACGCTCGATCACGACGAGAACATGCTTGCTCGACGCGATGCTGTCGAGCAGGGCGACGATCGCCTTGGTCGAAGGAACGTTGCCTACAGACAGCGAGTCCACGACGTGAAGACGCTCGCCACGAGCGCGGTCAGAGAGGGCGCCGCGCAGTGCTGCGGCGATCATCTTCTTCGGAGTGCGCTGAGCGTAGTCACGCGGGTGCGGTCCGTGAACGATGCCACCGCCGGTCATCTGGGGGGCGCGGATCGAGCCCTGGCGGGCGCGACCGGTTCCCTTCTGCTTGAACGGCTTGCGGCCGGCACCGGACACCTCGCCGCGGCGGAGCGTGTTGTGCGTTCCCTGACGGGCCGCGGCGCGCTGGGCGACGACGACCTGGTGGATCAGCGGGATGTTGGTCTGCACGTCGAAGGTCTCTGCGGGCAGGTCGACCGTTCCCACGGTCTTCCCCTTCGCGTCGATGACGTTCAACGACTTGACGTCGAGAGTTGCGGCAGCCATCTGACTACGCCCCCTTCACTGCGTTGCGGACGAACACGATGCGGCCACGGGCACCGGGAACGGCGCCCTTCACGAGAATGAGGTTCTTCTCGAGGTCGACGGCGTGCACGGTGAGGTTCATCGCGGTCACGCGGTCGCCACCCATGCGGCCGGCCATGCGCATGCCCTTGAAGACCCGGCTGGGGGTCGAGGATGCGCCGATCGAACCGGGCTTGCGGTGGTTGCGGTGCGAACCGTGGCTGGACGAGACGCCCTTGAAGTTGTGGCGCTTCATGACGCCGGCGAAGCCCTTGCCCTTGCTGGTGCCGACGACATCCACCTTCTGGCCGGCCTCGAAGATGTCGACCGCGATCTCCTGGCCGAGCGTGTAGTCGGCTGCGTCGGAGGTGCGGACCTCGGTGAGGTGGCGGCGGGGCGTGACGCCCGCCTTCTCGAAGTGGCCGGCTGACGGCTTGTTCACCTTGCGCGGGTCGATCGCGCCGAACGCGATCTGCACGGCGCTGTAGCCGTCGACCTCGGGCGTGCGCACCTGGGTGACGACGTTCGGGGTGATTTCGACGACGGTCACCGGGATGAGCCGGTTGTTAGCGTCCCAGACCTGGGTCATGCCGAGCTTCTTGCCCAGCAGTCCCTTACTAGTTTTCGTGTGAGTCATGGTGGTGGTCCTACAGCTTGATCTCGATGTTGACGTCGGCAGGCAGGTCGAGTCGCATGAGCGAGTCGACGGCCTTCGGCGTCGGGTCGATGATGTCGATGAGTCGCTTGTGGGTGCGCTTCTCGAAGTGCTCGCGGCTGTCCTTGTACTTGTGAGGGGAACGGATGACGACGATCACGTTCTTCTCCGTGGGCAGCGGCACGGGGCCGACGACGGTCGCGCCCGCTCGGGTCACGGTGTCGACGATCTTGCGCGCCGAGCTGTCGATGACCTCGTGGTCGTACGACTTAAGTCGAATGCGGATCTTCTGTCCCGCCATGTGTGACTCATCTCTCTCTAGGTGCATCGTGGCCGCGCACGGCTATTGGATGCCTTTGGTCAGCTCGGCCCTTCGGCTTCGCACCACTGTTTTCGTGTCAAGTTCTTACTGCTCTGTCACCGACCCCCGCGCTCGGGCGTGTCGCGTGTCTTTCGGACACGAAGCTACACAGGCGTAGGTTTCGATTAAGTCTGTTCTGCTGCCCGCGGCCTAGGCGAGACTCGCGCGTCTAAAGACGCACAGCCCTCGAACCTATTCACAGCGCTGGATATGAACCAACTCAGGCAGTGAACCCGGCGCGCAGGCCGGATTTCTTGAACTAGAAGAGTCTGCCATACGTTGCACGCACCTGCAACCCGGGCGTGTCGCCCTTCGGCGTGTCGCGAACCCGATTCGTCCGCGGCGGGGGTTCCGGCACGGCGGCGGGGGTTGTGAATCCCTCCGCAGCGTCACATCGCCGCCGCGAGCCGGCGCATCCCCCGCCACGACTACGACTGGGGTGGTGCCGCGTGGAGGCGGCGATGCGCGGTCACCAGCGTGAGAGTGCCCGAGGTGTAGATGACCGCCGCGCCGACCAGGCCCGCCGGGCCGGCGATGTAGGTCACAAGGGCCGCACCGATCGCCGCACCGATGCCCATGCAGAGGATGGCAGCAAGTCGCGGAAACCAGTTCTTGCCGGTGCCGCCTGCCAGGCGACTGTCGCGGGCCAGATTGGCGAGGGTATTGGTGACCACGATGGTGGTCACGTCTGTGTTGCCGACCGGCTTGACGGCAGAAACCTGCGCGCCCATGACGACGGCAAGCAGAGCGGTCACCGTGAGAAGCGCGGGGAACGCGAGCGTGTGGACGATCACCCAGAAGACGGCAAGCGCGATCATGAGCGCCGCTCCCCCGATGAGGATGCTGCGGCTCGTCCACGGCAGACCCGTGGTCGGATCGCGCCGAACGATCCGGCCGCCGACGATGGACCCCAGCGCGAACCCGAGCAACGCGATGATGTTGTTGAGAAGCGGTGCGGTGCCGGCATGTACGAGGCTGAAGCCGATGAACAGCACATTGCCGGTCATGTTGCCGGTGAAGACCTTGTCGAGGGCGAGGTAACTGACCGCGTCGACACAGCCGGTCGACGCGGTCAGTATGAGCAATCCCGCTATGAAGTGATGATCAACGGGAAGCAGTGGTCGGCGTGGCATCCTCCAACGCTATCGGAGAGCTGTCTGCGGCCGATGACGATACGAACGACGAAGGGCCGCACCCCTCGCGGGATGCGGCCCTCTCGATGATGCTGAGACTACTTGATGATCTTCACGACCGTGCCGGCGCCGACGGTGCGGCCACCCTCGCGAATAGCGAAGCGGAGGCCCTCCTCCATGGCGATCGGCTGGATGAGCGAAACAGTCATCTCCGTGGTGTCGCCGGGCATGACCATCTCGGTGCCTTCGGGCAGCGCGATGACGCCGGTGACGTCCGTGGTGCGGAAGTAGAACTGCGGACGGTAGTTCGCATAGAACGGGTTGTGACGGCCACCCTCATCCTTCGAGAGGATGTAGGCGTTCGCCTCGAACTCGGTGTGCGGCGTGATCGAACCCGGCTTGACGACGACCTGGCCGCGCTCGACCTCTTCGCGCTTGGTGCCGCGGAGCAGAAGGCCGACGTTCTCGCCTGCGCGAGCGTCTTCCAGGGTCTTGCGGAACATCTCGATCGCGGTGACAGTCGTCTTCGACGACTTCTCCTTGATTCCGACGATCTCGACCTCGTCGTTCGGGTGGAGGATTCCACGCTCGACACGACCGGTGATGACGGTGCCACGACCGGTGATCGTGAAGACGTCCTCGACGGGCATGAGGAACGGCTTCTCGGTCTCGCGAACGGGCTCGGGAACGAACTCGTCGACCTTGTCCATGAGGTCGGCGACGGTCGCAGCCCACTTCTCGTCACCCTCGAGGGCCTTGAGAGCGGACACGCGCACGATCGGAGCGTTGTCGCCGTCGAACTCCTGGCTCGACAGCAGCTCGCGGACCTCGAGCTCGACGAGCTCCAGGATCTCCTCGTCGTCGACCATGTCGGTCTTGTTGAGCGCGACGACGATGTACGGCACGCCGACCTGGCGGGCGAGCAGCACGTGCTCACGCGTCTGGGGCATGGGGCCATCGGTTGCCGCGACCACCAGGATCGCGCCGTCCATCTGGGCGGCACCGGTGATCATGTTCTTGATGTAGTCAGCGTGGCCCGGAGCGTCGATGTGGGCGTAGTGGCGCTTGGCTGATTCGTATTCAGAGTGGTGAAGGGCAATGGTTATACCACGGGCTTTTTCTTCCGGCGCGTTGTCGATCTGGTCTACGCCCTCCTCTTTCTTGGCGAGGCCGTTCATAAAGAGGACGTGCGTGATGGCCGCGGTC
>JAZJYU010000075.1:13232-14568 GCA_040390225.1 Actinomycetota bacterium
TTCTCGGTCTGGTACTCCACGTGGGAGATGTTGATCGTGATACCACGCTGCTTCTCTTCAGGAGAGTTGTCGATCTGGTCGAATGCGTATGACGCATTCAGCGTGGGGTACTTGTCGTGCAGCACCTTCGTAATAGCCGCCGTCAACGTGGTCTTACCGTGGTCGACGTGACCGATGGTACCGACGTTGACGTGTGGCTTAGTCCGCTCGAACTTTGCCTTCGCCAATGGGTCCTCCTCAGGACTTGCTGTATTTTCCGGTCGAAGAATTACGACCGGTTTATCTTACGGGGATAGAACCCGGGCTACTCGCCCTTGTTCTTCTGGATGATCTCCTCGGCGACCGCTTTCGGCACCTCGGAGTAGCTGTCGAACGTCATCGAGTACACGGCGCGCCCAGAGGTCTTCGACCTCAGGTCGCCCACGTAGCCGAACATCTCCGACAGCGGGACTTTGGCCGTGACCACCTTGACTCCGGTCGCGTCCTCCATCGACTGGATCTGGCCACGACGGGAGTTCAGGTCGCCGATGACGTCGCCCATGTACTCCTCGGGCGTGCGCACCTCGACGGCCATCAGCGGCTCGAGCAACACGGGGTCCGCCTTGCGGGCGGCTTCCTTGTACGCCATCGAACCGGCGATCTTGAACGCCATCTCCGACGAGTCGACATCGTGCGATGCTCCATCGAGCAGGCTCGCCTTGACGCCGACGGTCGGGTATCCGGCCAGCACGCCGACCTGCATGGCGTCCTGGATGCCGTGATCCACCGACGGGATGTACTCACGCGGTACGCGGCCACCGCTCACGGCGTTCACGAACTCGTAGGTCTTCTCCGCGGTCACCTCGAGCGGCTCGAGCGAGATCTGCACCTTCGCGAACTGGCCGGAACCACCGGTCTGCTTCTTGTGGGTGTAGTCGTACTTCTCGACCGTGCGGCGAATGGTCTCGCGGTACGCGACCTGGGGCTTGCCCACGTTCGCCTCGACGCCGAACTCGCGCTTCATGCGGTCGACGAGGATGTCGAGGTGGAGCTCGCCCATACCGGCGATGATCGTCTGGCCGGTGTCGATGTCCTGCTCGACGCGGAACGTCGGGTCCTCCTCAGCGAGCTTCTGGATGGCGATACCGAGCTTCTCCTGGTCGGCCTTGGTCTTCGGCTCGATCGCCACCTGGATGACCGGCTCGGGGAACGTCATCGACTCGAGGACGACCTGGTTGTTCGGGTCGGAGAGTGTGTCGCCCGTCGTCGTGTCCTTCAGGCCGATGACCGCGTAGATGTGGCCGGCGGTGACCGAGTCGACCGGGTTCTCCTTGTTGGAGTGCATCTGGAAGATCTT
>JAZJYU010000075.1:14578-16250 GCA_040390225.1 Actinomycetota bacterium
CGAGTTCATGACCTGGCCGCCGGACTCGAGGTGACCCGAGTACACGCGGATGTAGGTGAGACGACCGAAGAAGGGGTGCACGGCGACCTTGAATGCAAGAGCCGCGAACGGGTCCTTCGGGTCGGGGTGACGCTCGACCACCTTCTCCTCGTCGCGGATGTCGTGGCCCTCGGTCGCCGGAACGTCCAGCGGGCTGGGCAGGTAGTCGACGACCGCATCGAGCATCGGCTGCACACCGCGGTTCTTGAACGCGGAGCCGCACAGCACGGGGTAGATCTGCGAGGAGACGGTGAGCTTGCGGATTGCCGCCTTGATCTCGGCTACCGAGAAGTCGGTGTCACCCTCCAGGAAACGCTCGAGCAGCGCGTCGTCGGTCTCGGCGATGGTCTCGATGAGAGCCGCACGGTACTCGTTGGCCTTCTCGACCAGGTCTGCCGGGATCTCCTCGATGTCGTACTTGGCGCCCATCTCGACGTCACCCTTGGAGTCGCCTCGCCAGGTCAGCGCACGCATCTCGACCAGGTCGACGACACCCTCGAAGCTGTTCTCGAACCCGATCGGCAGCTGGATGACCAGCGGCTTCGCGCCGAGGCGCTTGATGATGGTGTCGACCGTGTAGTAGAAGTCGGCGCCCAGCTTGTCCATCTTGTTGACGAAGCAGATGCGCGGCACGTCGTACTTGTCGGCCTGGCGCCAGACCGTCTCGGACTGCGGCTCGACGCCCTCCTTGCCGTCGAACACGGCGACGGCACCGTCGAGCACGCGGAGCGAACGCTCCACCTCGACGGTGAAGTCGACGTGACCGGGGGTGTCGATGATGTTGATCTGGTTCTTGTTCCAGAAGCACGTGGTCGCAGCAGACGTGATCGTGATGCCACGCTCCTGCTCCTGCGCCATCCAGTCCATCGTGGCTGCACCATCGTGCACCTCACCGATCTTGTGGGTGATGCCGGTGTAGAACAGGATGCGCTCGGTGGTCGTTGTCTTGCCGGCATCGATGTGAGCCATGATGCCGATGTTGCGGACCTTGTTCAGGTCGGTGAGCACGTCTTGTGCCACGGGGTTCCTTACTTCTGGAAGTGTGAGTGGTGTTAGAGCGGGTCGAGCCTGTCGTGACCTCCCGAACGAGTTACCTCGACGGTGAGATCTCGACAAGCTCGATCCGCGAAACTTCTACCAGCGGTAGTGCGCGAAAGCCTTGTTCGACTCGGCCATCTTGTGAGTGTCTTCACGGCGCTTCACCGCGGCGCCGAGGCCGTTGCTCGCGTCGAGGATCTCGTTGGTGAGGCGCTCGGTCATGGTCTTCTCGCGGCGGGCCTTCGCGTAGGTGGTGAGCCACCGCAGCGCGAGGGTGTTTGCGCGGTGCGGCTTGACCTCGACCGGCACCTGGTAGGTGGAGCCACCGACGCGGCGGCTCTTGACCTCGATGGTGGGACGGACGTTGTCGAGCGCCTTCTTCAAGGTCACCACGGCATCCGCGCCGTTCTTGGTCGACACGCCTTCCAGGGCGTCGTACACGATCTTCTCGGCGAGGCCCTTCTTGCCATCAAGGAGAATCTTGTTGACGAGCTGGCTGACGATCGGGGCGCCGTAGACGGGGTCTGCGACGACGGGGCGCTTGGGTGCTGGGCCTTTACGAGGCATTACTTCTTGTCCATCTTCGCTCCGTAGC
>JAZJYU010000076.1:0-17622 GCA_040390225.1 Actinomycetota bacterium
GAACAGGGCGTCGGCGACGGGCGGAGCGTGATCTGGCTCGACCCGTCCATCCCGCTGGTGTTCCGGTATAACGGCGGCCGGATGCCCAAGATCAACCGCGACTGGCTCGAGGTGCTCACGACCTCGTCGAACAGCGCCCAAGGACTGCAACTGACCGACGAGGTCGGAGCCCTCGGCCAGACCAGCGAAGAGTAAGCGGCACCGAGAAGTGGTACAGCGGAGGACTACGCGAGGTAGGAGTGCAGCTCGTCGCTGCGCAATCTCTTCAGGCTCCGGGTCTCCAGCTGGCGTACCCGCTCGCGCGTGATGCCGTAGAGCTCGCCCACTTCGTCCAGCGTCATCGCCTGGCGGCCATCGAGGCCGAAGCGCAGGCGCAGCACGGTCGCGTCCCGCTGTGGGAGCGTGTCGAGCCTGCGCGTGATGTCGTCGTGACGGAAGTCCAGTTCGATCGCGTCGAACGGCTCAGCGCTGTGGGTGTCCTCGATGAGGTCGCCGAGCTCGGCCGAACCATCCTCACCCACCGGCAGGCCGAGTGAGACCGTGTCGTGCTCCGTGCGCTGGAGTTTCAGCACCTCTTCTGTGCTGATCTGGGCGGCATCCGCCAGCTCGATCAGGGTGGGGACACGCCCGAGCTCACCAGCGAGATCCCGGCGGATCCGGTCGAGCTTCTCGATCTTCTCCACGGTGTGCACCGGAATGCGGATGAGGCGGCTCGCGTCGGCGATGCCGCGGAGGATGGACTGACGAATCCACCAGGTCGCGTATGTGGAGAACTTGTTGCCGATCATGTAGTCGAACTTCTCGACCGCGCGAACGAGACCCAGGTTGCCCTCCTGAATGACGTCCATGATCGGCAGACCGCGGCCCGCGTATCGCTTGGCGATGCTGACCACCAGGCGGAGGTTCGCGTGCACGAAGTGCTCGTATGCGGATGCCCCATCGCGCTGCAGGTAAAGCAGCTCGCGCTGCTCCTTGCCACTGAGGCCGGTGGAATTCTCGAGACGCTCGCCGGCGAGAACACCGACCTCGATGCGCCGTGCCAGTTCCACTTCCTCTTCGGCGGCGAGAAGCTGGGCCCGGCCGATGCGCTGCAGGTAGTCACGCAGTGGATCGATTGACACCTCACTGGTGCGGCGGGCGGATGACGGAGAACTGGTTGTGGATCGATCGCTGGTTTCGGATGCTGCACTAATCAATTTCTTGACCCCCAAACTGGTTACGTCCGAGCCTAGGTCGGGGCGTGACGAGCCTGCAAAGGGTTGACAACGACGGGGCAGTGCCCTACATGTTTGCCTTTGCTAAGCAGTCACTCCGGCTTCCTGAACACGACAAGACGCGCCACCAGCACCTGTCTGATCTCGCCATCGGCCGTCTTCGTCTCAGAGCGCAAGGTAACGGTGCCGCGGTCGGGGCGGCTGCGTGACGGGGTCACGTCTGCCACTGTCGACTCGACGTGAAGCACATCGCCGGCCCGGGTCGCGCTCGGCCAGCTGATCTCCCCGCCGGCGCCGACCACGCCGCCGTCGAAACGGAAGCCCGTCGTCACGAGGAGCCGCATCGTCATGGCTGCGGTGTGCCAGCCGCTGGCCGCGAGGCCGCCGAAGAACGTGTCGACCGCGCCCTTCTCATCGGTGTGAAACACCTGCGGGTCGTACCGGGTCGCGAACTCGATGATCTCCTCCTTCGTGACGGTGTAGTCGCCCGTGGTCACGGTGTCACCGACGGAGATGTCATCGAGAAAGAAGGTCGAACGGGAATCGGATGCCATGTCTCATTCTGTTCCAGCTCGCGCGAAGCTGCGAACGATCAGTTCGCCCCTGATCTCCCCCAGCCGGTCGAGCACTCGATCGGCGAGAGCAGCACTCACCCCGGCCGCGATCAGGTCGTACGGCCCGATCGGCCGGAGCTTGCCGCAACGGATGCGAATCACCTCCCACCCGGCGGAACGCAGCAGTCGATCCTTACGGCGATCGTGATCCTCGCGCGGGCCGACGTGCTCGACGCCGATGCTTCCCACGGTGTCGTACTCGATCGCCACACGAAGTTCCTCGATCACGATGTCTGGCCACACTTCGAAACGTTCGAAGAACGGGTTCCGCACACGCACGGCGTTCGGGTGCGGGTCTACGGCGAGCCGCTCGCCGAGCAACTGGCGTAGCCTCGCCTCCGCCGCCGACGCGGGCCGTGGGGCCTTCGCACTCCAGAATGCCTCGCCCGCCGTCGCGGTCGGGCTGTCGATCGCGCGCCGAACCCTGGGTCGGGTCTTGCGCGCCGGCCGCCCTGTCGCAAGCACGGTGCACTCGGGGCACCACGTGGACCGCCTTCGCTGCCCGCCACCCGGCCGATTCCGCTGTTCGGTGGGGGTGGCGACGAAGACATGGCCGGCATCGCACTGCCACTGGAGGTAGACCTCAGCCGCCGGAGGAACCTGCGTGAGCGTCACGCCGGCGTTGAGGTCGGGATGATACTGGCGCACCAGCACGGGATAACGCTCCCAGTCTGCGCGGTACGTGCCTACGGCGTATGGCACGTCTACCCCCTTGGACCAGCGGCGGCGGCGCCACCAGGCCTCGACGCTTTCCGGCATGCCCGAATCCTCCCGTTCCGCACACTACGACGGGGCGCCGTCATTCGACGGCAATCGGGTGGGATAGTGGCGTGTGAACACTCGTCGGCGGCCGCTGGCCCGCATAGTCCGGCCTGGGCCCGTTGCCGACACGGCACTGGACTACATGTTCTTCGTGCTCGGCGGCGCGAGTGCGATCTGGCTGGTCGTGCTGCTTGTCAGGGAGAGCTTTCGCTTCGGGTGGCTTCAGCTCGTGTTCTCCATCGTCTTCTGGGTGCTCCTCGCCTACCTCGTGCTGCCACGGCTGCACAGCATCCTTGCGAGGATCTACGTGCCCAACTACTTCATCGGTCGCGCGCGCACCAGCGACGGGCTGCTCGGCGACCCCGTGAACCTGGCGCTGGTGGGCTCGGAAGCCCAGCTGCACGAGGTGATGACCACCGCCGGGTGGACCATGGCCGATGACGTGACGCTGCGAAGCGGGCTGCGCATCGTGCGATCCACCCTCCTTCGGACCAGTTACCTGGAGGCACCGGTGAGCCCCCTGCTGCTCTTCGGCCGCGAGCAGGACTTCGCGTACCAGCAGGAGGTGGATGGCACGCCCGGCAAACGGCACCATGTGCGGTTCTGGCGCTGTCCGCCGGACTGGCGACTGCCCGGCGGCAGGGCGGTCGAGTGGCTCGCGGCCGGCACCTACGACAGGAGCGTGGGCTTCTCGCTGTTCACCCTGCAGATCACCCACAAGATCGAGGAGAACACCGACGTCGAGCGCGATCACGTCGTCGACACGATCAGGGCCGCGAGTCCGTCGGTGACGGTGCACGTCATCCGTGACTTCTCGACCGGCTACCACGCTCGCAACGGCGGTGGCGACTCGATCGCCACCGACGGCGACCTTCCCGTCGTCGACCTGGTCGCCGTAAAGATTCCACGCGGCGCGGAACAGCGGAATCCCACCGACAGCCGCGACAAGCGGCCATCCGCTACCATCGTGGGCTCGGTTCTCCTCGCCTTCCGCTCACTGGCGTCGGTGCTCCTGGCCGGCTCGATCGTGCTCGGTGTCCTTGCGGATCCCGGGAGTCTCCGCAGCATCGATCCGAACCTTGCGTCGCCGCAGCTGCTGCCGATCGTGTGGGTCGTCGTGGGCGTCATCGCCCTGTTCGTGATCGCGGACGTGCTGCTGGCCTGGCAGGTGTTCCTCGGCCGGAACTGGGCCAGGGTCACGGCGATGTTCTTCAGTACCATCGCAATCGCCGCACAGGCGATTTCGGTGGCGACCGGTGGTCCCGAAGTCACTCTGAAGAGGAACCTGGTAGGGGTCTGCCTCGACGTTCTGCTCGTGATGGCCCTCTCCAGCGATCGCGCCAGGATCTATGCGAGGCGGTCGAGAAAGGCTCCCAAACGCATCTCCGGCAGGCCCGGGAACGTCGCCGCGTTTTAGACATGCTGGGCTGGAGGGTGCGACTCTGCCAGAAACGGATGGTATCGTCGCTGACTTATTGCCTCTACTCGGTGACCCGGTCCAACCCCCCGGGCGCCCACCCAGACATATGAAACCGACGAACTCGATACTCAAGCCCATCGCTCCAGCACTGAAGTCGCTGCGCAAACCTGGTCTCACCAAAGAACGTCTCGCGCTCTGCGCGGGTGTCGCGGCCTTCGGGCTGGTGACCTTCCTGATCGTCCCGACCGGCCCGTCATCCGCGGACCAGTTGAAGGCGTACATCGACTCGCACGCCCAGACGCTCAAGGTTTCGCCATACGTGCCGACCGCGGTGATCACGCGGGAGTCGTACTCGGCCACCCCCGGCATCCAGACCCTCATCAGCGGCGGTACCAACTATGACTGGGCCAAGCTCGTGCTGCTCTACGGCGGCTGGCCGATGACGGAAGACAGTGTCACCGTCATGGTGCGGTGGATGCGACAGGAGAACGGCGCCGCCAGTTGGTGGAACCGCGACAACCCCCTCAACAACGGGTGGGGTTCGGGCGGCGGCGGCGGAACGGGCAGCTACGCGAACCTCGACATCGCAGCGCAGCAGGCCGTCAACATGCTGAACGGCAACGCCGGCATGAGCGGCATTGTCGCTGCGCTCAAGGCAGGTGCCCCGTCAGCGGAGATCGAGGCCGCCATCTGGGCGTCGCCGTGGGCATCAGGCCACTACGGCAACGGAGCGAACTGGCACTACACGCCCGTCGAGACGGTCACGGCGCCACCGAGCGCCTGGTAGCGGTCTAGGGCACGGTGCCGGGCTGTGAGAGTCCTAGCCGTGGGTAGAGGATCGAGTAGCCCTCCTGAAGGCCACCGTTGAGTGCCCCCAGTACATGCCCACCATTCGGCACCTCGAAATATGTGGTCGTCCATCCTGCGGCTTGCGCCGCAGCGTTGACGTCCTTTGCCGCTTGGAGGTAGCCGTAGTCGTTCGACGACACGGTGAAAATGCCGACGGTGTCTGGATAGACATCCTTCGCGAGCAGGTTGATAGGCCAGGTCGCCTGGTACGCGGCCGAATCTCCATGAAACACCTTCGCCAGAGTTGCGGACGGATTCTGTGAACCCGGGTACTTCTCGCCCGAGATGTCGAGCACATTTCCCCAGATCGCGGGATACTTCGCGCCGAACGACACGGCGCATTCTCCGCCATTCGAGTAGCCGGCGATCGTCCAGTGCGCGGCGTCCTGAAGCACGTGCAAGTGGGTGCGCGCCCAGCCGACGACATCCTGTGTGATGTAGGTCTCCGCGTTCCCATAGTTCGGGGTATTGAGGCACAGTGGGTCGGTTGCCGGATTTCCGATCTGGTCGGCAACGAGCACGATCGGCGCAAGCCCATTGTGACGAGCCGAGAGTGGATCGAGAGCTGTCTCCTGAAAATCCGGGTCCGGATTTCCTGGCTGGCCCATCATCATGATGACCAGCGGAAGCGCGGGCGGGTTCGCGACCAGTGCGGCGGGCGGCAGATAGAGTCCCGCCGGTCTCGCGTTGAATCCGGAGACAGTGTTCGGGATGTCGACCTGGCCCACGCTGCCGACAGCCTGCATCGGGCCCGACGGCAGCCAGTTCGCCCACAGCGCGCCGCCAGCCAAGAGTTTCGGTGTGGAGGCCGCCGTCGGGGTCGGGTCCACCTGCGCAAGCTTGAGCACTTTCTCGGTTGAGACCCCCGCCAGCGCACCGACCGTCGGATCGAGCCCGAAGTCGGTGTCAACACCTATCGTGGCCGCGACGACCACCACCACGATAGAGACGGCCGCTCCCACGATCCGCCAGCCGCGCGAGGTCCAGAAGCTCGCGATGGCCAGTCCAATCGCTGCCAGGCCGCCGATCGACCATGCGGTCGCTGCCGTTCCCAGCGGCACGCTCAATGCATTCGTGGCATCCAGTATCCACACGATGGCGATCGCGACGATCGCGCCCGCGCCGATTCCAGCCCCCGCCGCGATGATCCGCCCCCTGGTCGGCCTGCGGATCAGCAGGAAGAGCACGGCGATGCCGGCAAGGAGGTTCACGACCACCGGCACCATTCCGCCGATGATCTGAATTCGCAGGATCGCCAGGGCCACCGCGGACTGGTGAATCCCCGTCCACGTGAGACTCGTGAGATACACGACGCTCCCGATGACGACCAGCGCGGCGACGCCACCAATGACGGCCCGTCGCGCGATCACCACTTTGCGATGCCGACGGTCCCGCGATTCGAGCTCGTCGGCGAGCGAGCGCCGGGTCGGTGGCGGCACGAAGCCGGAACCCTGCCCGGGAGTGGGCGCTTCGATGCGGCGGTCGTCGGCCATGGTGCGAGGATCCTCCGGAATGAACAGGTCGCTCCGGGGATCCGGATTCGCTCTCTTCGATGAATTCTATGAGTCATGTATGCGGTGCACATCACGATTGACCCGTCGAGCCTCCATAATGTTCGAGGTGTCGTCACTGAAGCCGACATCGACAACTGGCTACGCACACTCGGCGTCGCGAAACCTATTGGCGGACCATGCATGATTAGGCGCACTCTGCGTCGAAGCCCGGTGACGATCGTCGTGTTCGTCACCCTGGTTGCGGTCGCCATCGTTTCGGGCGGATTCCGCGGACCCGATGGTGCCACCCGCATGGCGCTCGCCACCGGATATCGGCAGGTCGTCGTAGAGGGCCGCTGGTGGACCCCACTGACTTCTGCCTTCCTCACCGACGGCGGGCTCGAGTTGGTTCTGGTGGCGATTGCCGCACCGCTGCTGGTTGGTGTGGCCGAACGGGCACTCGGGTCGCTCCGCACGATCCTCGCGTTTGTGGTCTCCGGCGTGCTCGGCGTCGGACTCGGGATCGCGGTGCAGGCGGCAGGGGTCGCAGCCGGCGAACTATGGTCGGTACGGGTCTCGGAAGCCCTGGCGATAGACCCGATGACTCCGGTGGTCGGCGCGCTGATGGCGGCGAGCGCGTTCTCTGGCCGTTTCTGGCGCGGGAGGATTCGCGTTGCGACGATGTCGGCAGTGCTGGTCTTCGTGCTGTACTCGGGGCAACCGGCCGACGTCTATCGCCTGTTCGCCGCACTGGTCGGACTGGCGCTCGGGTATCTGCTGCATCCGAAGGATCATTCGCCGCTGTGGCCGCGCAGCTCGCACCACGAGACCCGTGTGCTCGTCTCCGTCGTCATCGCGATCTCGGCTCTCGGACCGGCATTGACGGTATTCAACCGGGTGCGTCTCGGCCCCCTCGCGCCCCTCGGCCTTCTGATAATGGCGAACCACCCGTCAACACCCCGCCCGAGCCTCGAGGAGTGTCAGTCGTCGGTGTTGTTCGCCCATGGGTGCTTCCACACGATCGCTCTGCAGAGGATCGACGGTGCCGGCCCGATCCTGCTGACGGTATTGCCCCTCGTCGCTCTTCTCGTCGCCGCCATCGCTGTGCTGCGAGGCCAGCGCTTCGGCGCCTGGCTGGCGATCGTGGTCAATCTGGCCATGTCGGCGCTTGCCGCTCTGTTCTACGGCGTTGTACCGCTGGTCCCGCCTGAAGGCTCGACCCGCCTTCCTCCGATCGCCACCTGGGAACTCCACCTCGACCTGACGATCTGCACGATCGTGCCGCTCGTGATCGCCATCGTCGTGTTCGCCAACCTCAAGCATTTCGCCGTGCGCATGTCCCGCCGCGTCATCCGCCGGTATCTCACCGGCGTCGCAATCGCCCTGCTCGCGAGCGCGGGGCTGTATGTGGGTGCGGGCTGGTTGCTGCGAGACGAGTTCACTCCGCACGTCGGTATCGCCGACCTGCTGTCTGACCTCCCTGACAGGTTCGCTCCCGTGGGATTCCTCCGGGTCGAGCCACTGGCGTTCGCACCGGCCAGTGTCTGGACGAGTCTGCTCTACGACTGGGTCGGGCCGCTGTTCTGGATCATGGTCGTGGTCGGTGCGCTGGTTGTCGCACTGCGGCCGCTGCACCGGATCGCATGGGGGCACGCGCATGCGAGCGAGTTGTTGCGGGCGGGAGGCGGATCGCTCTCGTACTGGTCGATGTGGAAGGGCAACCACTACTGGTTCTCGGCAGACGGTCGCGCAGCCGTCGCGTATCGGGTCGTCAATGGCATCGCCGTCACGACATCAGAGCCGTTCGGGGCGCGCGAATCGGCGCTCAAAGCGATCGCGGAGTTCGCGCGCTACTGCGATGACAACAGCTGGATCGTGTTCTACTACGGCATTCATTCGGAGTTCGCCGAGGCGGCCATGCAGATGGGCTGGGCTGCGAACATCATCGGCGACGAGACGATCGTCTATCCGGCCGAGTGGAGCACGACCGGCAAGCACTGGCAGGATGTCCGCACCTCGATCAACCGCGCCGAACGCGATGGCCTGATCGCACGATGGACCACATTCTCCGATCTGACCCTCCGTCATCGACTGCAGATCGAGGAGATATCGGAACTGTGGGTCGCCGAGAAAGGCCTGCCGGAGATGGGCTTCACGCTCGGAGGCATCGAGGAGCTCCGTGACGACGATGTCCGGCTCATGGTCGCGATCGGCGCATCCGATGAGGTGGTCGGAATCACCAGCTGGCTGCCGACCTTCATCGGCGGCAGGCAGGTGGGCTGGACTCTCGACTTCATGCGCCGCACACCCGATGGGCCGAACGGTGTCATGGAGTTTCTGATCGCACGTGCCGCCGAACAGTTTCGTGCAGACGGCATCGAGTTCATGAGCCTGTCGACGGCACCACTCACGCGGAGTTCGTCATCTGCGCCGGAGCTGACGACCATGGCCCGGATGCTGCGCTATATCGGGAACCGGCTGGAACCTGTGTACGGGTTCCAGTCGTTGTTCAATTTCAAGCGAAAGTTCAAGCCTCAGTTCTCACCCGTCTACATGGCGTATCCGGATTCGCTCTCGCTGCCGACGATCGGCCTGGCTCTCGCACGAACGTACGTTCCCTCGATGTCGATGCGCGAAGGGCTGAAGTTCATCCGCACGATGAATCGCTCCGGCTGAGGCTACTGCTGTGCGAAGAAGCCGAGAATCTCCCGGGCGAGCTTGCGGTTGCCGAAGGTGCTGATGTGGCCGGCCGATGGATAGATCTTCACGCTCGCGTTCGGCATCCGGGCGCCGGTGACCTCGAACAGCTCCGGCGTATAGAACCGGTCCCGGCCGCCACCGACGATCAGAGTCGGCACCCGAATAGAGGCCATTCGGCCGCCCAGATCAAAACCGTCCTCCGCCTCCAACAGCACGAGAAGGTCGGGGTCGCGGTGCCCGACGACCAGGCGCGGTGCGATTCGTCCCGCGAGAGCGAGGAACGCGCGGGTCAGCGGTGTTGCCCCGGTGTCACCCAGAAACCGCGCGGCAGCTGAGCGCGAGCGGTTCTGCCGCAGGAAGCCGGCGATCTGCCGCTGGGCCTCTCGGCCGACGTCACTCAGCCGGTACGCGGACGACACGAGAACCAGCCGCCTGACCAGTTCGGGAAAGTCCGCAGCGAGCTGAAGGGCGATACTGCCGCCGGTCGAGATGCCGACGATGTCCACGGGTCCGTCGAAGCGTTGCCTGATCGCCTCCGCATGCTCGGCAGCCAGTATCCCGAATGTGATGCCATGCTCGAGACCGAAACGGCGATCGATGCTCCAGACCTCGCGGTCCACGGCAAGTTCGATGATCTCGGAGCGCTGCATCCACCGTACGAATGGCGCGGGCACGCCGCGTCGCCCGAAGAGTCCGGGGAACACCACGAGAGGTGCGCCGGTTCCAAGTCGTGTGTGGGGCAGGCCGGATTCAGACATCTGATTGAATCGTATCCACGACAGGTCGCCGGGTTCGCACCAGCCAGATCACGTCGCGACCGAACGATTCGCAGAGCAGGCCGAGCGCGACCACGACCGCGACCATCGCAATCGGCACGGGTGCGAGCCGTGACAGCGCGAGCACCAGGGCGATGTCGCATGCCGCGGTCACGACCTTGCGCCAGTAACGGGGAGGAAGTCGTGCCCGCATCCAGGGCAGCGCCCAGCCCGCGGCGACGAAGGCGTAGCGCATCAGGCCGATCATGAGCACCCACCACCCGAGAGCGGGCGCAACGGCGATGCTGAGCACGAGCAACAGGAACGCGTCCACCTCCATGTCGAATCGCGCGCCGAACGCGGACTCGCTCCGGGTACGCCGCGCGACCCAGCCGTCGACGGCATCCAGCAGTAGGGCCGGCACCACCACGGCGATGACGCCCAGCACGGCCACCGGCCGGGTGAACGAGGTGACGACAAGCGCGCAGACGATGCCGACCAGCGCCGAGCGCGTCGCGGTCACAGCATTCGCCGGGCCGAACCGCGCCGCCCCGTGACGACGTAATCCGGCCGAAATCAATGCGCTCGACGCCACGAGGTAGAACGTACCCGCGGCCCAGCCTTCCAGCGTGAGCGGCATGACCGAGGCTGTTGCCAGCAGGGCGGCGAGCGCCCCGAGCACCCACCACCATGCCGTGATTTGAACCTTTGCCATGCCTGCCCCCGTTAACTCGTTATGGCCATCACTCAGAACACGTTGCCCGCAGTGCGTTCGGTTCATCGCGAACCGGGTGATGCCATCGCGTTCTGGGCTACCGGGCCGGGCCACGGCGAACTCCGGTCGGAGCGCCTGCCGAACCCCGGCGACGGCGAAGTGCGAGTGCGAACGCTGTTCAGCGGCATCAGCCGGGGCACGGAGGCTCTGGTGATGCGCGGCGAGGTGCCCGAGACGGAGTGGCAGCGGATGCGCGCCCCGTTCCAGGCCGGCGAGTTCCCGTTCCCGGTGAAGTACGGCTACCTGGATGTCGGGATCGTCGAACACGGTGCCAGGGACCTCCTCGGCCGCACCGTCTTCACCCTGTTCCCGCACCAGTCCTCGTTCGTCGTGCCGGCATCCGCTGTGACGCCCGTGCCGCACTCGGTGCCGCCGCGCAGGGCGGTACTCGCCGGGGCGGTCGAAACCGCGGTGAACGTGCTCTGGGACGCCGGGCCGATGATGGGTGACCGGATCGCGGTCATCGGTGCTGGCATGATCGGCGGTGCGATCGCCCGGCTGGCACAGAGAGTGCCCGGTACCGAGGTCACCCTCGTGGACGTCGATGCTGCGAGAGGTGAGGTCGCCGGATCGCTCGGCACGCGCTTCGCCCTCGCCGATGCGCCCGGCGCGGACTACGACATCGTCATCGAGGCCAGCGGCACCCAGAGCGGTCTTGAAACGGCATTGCGGTCGGTGGCCACCGATGGAGAGGTCGTGGTCGCGAGCTGGTTCGGCTCTCGGCCGGTCCAGCTCGAGCTCGGCGCGGACTTCCACTCGAGACGTCTCTCGATCCGTTCCAGCCAGGTGGGTGCTGTCGCCACCTCTCGCAGGGGCCGGCGAACGACGCGCGAACGCCTGATGCTCGCACTGCGCCTGCTCGACGATCCGGCCTTCGACGCTCTGCTCGGCGACGACTCGCCGTGGACCGAGCTGCCGGGCATCATGGCGGGGATCGCCTCAGCCGCCGGGGGCAGTTTCTGCCACACCATCGACTGGAGCCGATCATGACGTTCAGCGTGACCGTCCGTGACCACATGATGATCGCCCACAGCCTGCACGGCGACGTGTTCGGTCCGGCGCGGCGACTCCACGGCGCGACCTACGTCGTTGACGCGACCTTCCGGGCGGCCGAGCTGGATGCCGACGGGATCGTGATCGACATCGGTCTCGCGTCACGTGCGCTGCGCGACATCATCGAGCCGCTCACCTACCGCAACCTGGATGACGTGCGGGAGCTCGCGGGGATCAACACGACGACGGAGCAGCTCTGTCGCCACATCGGCGACCGGCTCGCCACCTCGGCCGCCGCCGGGGTCTTCTCGCCATCACGCCTGACCGGGATAGTCGTGACCCTGCACGAGTCGCACATCGCGTGGGCCTCGTACGAGGTAGAGCTGTGACGAACGACAGGGCGCTGCGCTTTCTCGCGCCAGAGGGACTCGACGACCCGCTTCGGGTCAGCGGCGGGAATGTCTACGACCGCCACCTGCGTGACGGACTCGCTCGACGCGGGTGGGCCATTCAAATCACCGAGGTGAGCGACGACCAGAGCGTGGCAGCGGCGCTCGCTGCAATGCCCCGAGGGGCGATCACGCTCGTCGACGGTATGGTCGCCGCCTGGGCTCCCGCGGCCGTGGAGGCTGCTGCCGGGCGCCTGACTGTCGTGATCATCGCACACATGGTCATGGCGGCATTCTCCGAGGTCGCGTCGAATGCCATCCGGGCGGAAGGTCGTGCTCTCCGCGCGGCGTCGCGGATCATCGTGACCAGCGAATGGACGGGGATGGAAGTGGCCAGGCGGTACCTGGTTGACCCCGCAGCGGTCGCTGTGGCGGTGCCCGGGTCGCTCGACGGGGACACGGCCACCCGCGAAGCCGACCACCGCGAACTGCTCTGCGTCGGGGTGATCTCGGCGCACAAGGGCCAGGACGTGCTGCTGCGTGCCCTCGCCGCCCTTCCCGACGACGGCTGGACCTGCACTCTCGCCGGCTCACTGACCACCGATCCGGAGTTCGCGAAGCGGGTGGCCGAGCAGGCCGAGCCGTTCGGAGAGCAGATCAGGATGCCGGGCGTGCTGAACAGCACAGAACTGGACGCCGCGTACTCCCGCGCCGGCCTTCTCGTCGCCCCCTCCCGAACGGAGAGCTACAGCATGGCGATCGCCGACGCCCGGCGGCGCGGCCTGCCCGTCATCGCGACCGACGTGGGCGGAATCCCCGAAGCGGTCGCGGAAGGTGGTGCCATGCTCGTGCGACGAGGCGACGTTGACGGATTCTCTTCCGCTCTGCACCGCTGGATGTCCGAACCGGCGCTTCGCGACACACTCCGCTCAGGAGCGCTTCGCGGGCGAAGCACCGCGCCGCGCTGGGCCGACACGATCGACGTTATTCACGAGACGCTGGTGAGGCTGTGAGCACGCTCGCGGGCTGGCTCGCGCTTCGCAGCGAGGCGGACTCCCGCACGCGCTCCCGCGAGCTGGTCGGCGAACTCGTGCATCGGCTCGGACCGGGACCCATCGTGGTGCACGACCTGGGAAGCGGATCGGGCGCGATGCCACGCTGGCTCGCACCGATGCTCGACGCCCACCAGGAATGGGTGCTTCACGATGCCGACGCGGGCATCCTCACTCAGATCGACCCCGAACCCGTGACCGACGGGATGGGACGCCCGATCCGCACGCTGACCAGTGTCGAGCAGCTCGCCGACCTGCCGCAGGGGGCATTCCACGGCGCCTCGCTGGTCACCGCATCCGCCCTGCTGGACGTGATCACGGCAGACGAAACACGCATCATCGTCGACGCCTGCGTCGCCGCGGCCTGCCCGGCACTGTTCAGCCTCTCGGTGACGGGTCGGGTCGAACTCGACCCCGCCGATCCAGCGGATGCCGACTTCGGCGCCGCCTTCAACGATCACCAGCGCCGCAACTCGGCCGGCCGTCGCCTGCTCGGACCCGAGGCCGCGGGAGTCGTCGCGCGAATGTTCGGGGCGGCCGGGTGGACCGTGCGCACGGTGGCGACCCCGTGGCGCCTCGGAACCGGCGAATCCGAACTGATCGGCGATTGGCTCGACGGCTGGGTCGGCGCGGCCATCGAACAGCAACCCTCGCTCGGCGCTGCCGCGCACGATTATCTCGGACGGCGTCGCGCTCAGATCGCAGACGACGTGCTGTCGGTCGTCGTCGATCACGAGGATGTGATCGCGTGGCCGCGTTGAGCGGGCTCTCAGCGCGAACGCGTGGCGCGCTCGGCGCGCTCGCCGGCGCACTCGTGCTGGGGGCGACGATCGCGACAGTCGGCACCGGCGCGTTCCTCAGGGGTCTGTCGAGCCTCTCCGCCGCCACCATCGGAATCGCCGTCCTCCTCGCCGCCCTGGCCACTGCCGCTGCCGCGTGGAGATGGCGCACGGTCGCCGCCGGGCTCGGCCTCCGGCTTCCATTCTTCGCTGCAGCGACCGGGTATTACCGCTCGCAGTTCCTCAATTCAGTACTGCCGGGTGGCGTGATCGGCGACGTTCACCGGGCATATCGCCACGGGCGGCGAGCCGGCCGAGTCGCCCTCGCCGCTCGTGCCGTCGCAATGGAACGGATCGCCGGCCAGGTCGTGCAGCTGGCGATCGTCGCGATCGTGCTGGGCACGCTCGGCATCACATCGCCGTTGCGGGCGATCGCCTGGGTGGTCGTCGGCGTGGTGACACTGCTCGTCATCACGCTGGCAGTGCTCGCGGCGACGGCACGCGGGCGGCGGATGCTGCAGCGGGAGCTGGACCTGCTGCGACGTGTCTTCTCGTCCGGTCGTCGCTCTCTGCAGATCGTAACCTCGTCGGTCGTGATCGTGGCGTGCCACGCCACCACCTTCGTCGTCGCGTGTCTCGCCACCGGCGTTCGGGCGACACCGCGCGAACTGGTCGCGCTGGCGCTGGTCGCACTGACGGCCGGCTCGATTCCGCTGAGCCTCGGGGGGTGGGGTCCACGCGAGGCGGGATCGGCGGCCGCATTCGCGCTCGCCGGCCTCGGCGCGGCCGCCGGGCTCGCGGCATCCACCGCTTTCGGAGTGCTGACCATGATCGCCCTTCTGCCGGGCGCGATCGTGCTGGTCGCCGACCGCATCCACCCCACCGCTTCCATCATCCGCGAGGAGACCACAGCATGAGAGACCGGCCATATGTCACCCTGAGCTGCGCGATGTCGATCGACGGCTACCTGGACAGTGCGGCACCGCGACGGCTCGCGATGTCCAACCCAGCCGACCTCGACCGGGTCGACCGGGTGCGCTCGGAGCACGATGCGATCATGGTCGGTGCATCCACTGTGCGGCGTGACAACCCGCGGCTACTGGTACGGAGCGAGCAACGCCGTCTGCGCCGGGTGGCAGCCGGCCTTCCGGCCTCTCCGACGAAGGTCACGGTGACATCCCGTGGCGAGCTCCCCCCCGATGCGTCCTTCTTCATCGCGGGTGAGGTCGAGAAGCTCGTCTACACGCCGCAGGCGAAGGCGCGGCGACTGGCCGGACGACTCGGTGTGGCCGCGACGGTCATCGGGCTGGGTGAACGCGTGACGATGCGGGGTGTCCTCGACGACCTGGTGAGCCGCAGGGCTGTGCAGCGACTGATGGTCGAGGGGGGCGGGAACCTGCTCACGCAGTTCCTCGCCGACGACCTCGCCGATGAGTTGCAGCTGGTGGTGGCACCGTTCTTCGTCGGCGAGGCCAGGGCGCCGAGGGTGGTCGGCCCGGCGACCTTCCCGTGGACTGCATCCCGGCGCGCCGTGCTCGCCGGCAGCCGACAGATCGGGGACGTGATGCTGCTGCGCTATGCCCTGTCCGACCGCTTCGACGGATTCGAACGCGGCGAACAGGCTGAGCCCGCGCTCGGGGCGGCCGTCGCGTCGGACTATCGATGAACAGGTTCCCACGGCGGAGCCGGGTCACCGTCGTCGTCGCGATCGTGCTCCTGGTCGTGATACCGCTCGTGCCGGATGCCATCGCAGGGGGATCACCGTTCGGGCTGCTACGGCTGCCCATCGAGTCGATCGTGGCGATCCTCGTACTGGCCGTGCTGCCATGGCGCCCTGCGCGAATCGCGATAGCCGTCGTGTTCGCGCTGGTGGTGGTGAGCGCGCTCGCACTCGCCGGGCTGGACGCCGCCTTCGAGTACGCGCTCGACATCCACTTCGATCCGACCGACTGGCCCGAGGTCAATGACGGCTATGGCGTCGTGCAGGACTCGATCGGCCCGACTGCGGCCATGCTCGTGCTCATCGTGGTCGCACTCGTCGCGGTTGCGGCGATGGCTGCGCTCGCCTGGGCTGCCCTGCGAGTGGACGGCGCCATCAGGCGACGCCGCCGAAACGGAGCGATCACCGTGACGGCCGCGACTGCGGCATGGGCGGTGCTGGCACTGACGGGCGCGCAGCTGGTGTCTGGAGCCCCATTGGCGGCATCCGCGTCGGCGGGAGCCATCGGCTCGGCGGCGTCGCGCGCGGAGCTGTCGCTGGGGGCGCAGGCGGGCCTGTCCTCGAAGGTCCGCGCTGACCCGTACAGTGCGATTCCCGCATCCGGCCTGCTGACCTCACTGCGCGGAAAGGATGTGATCATCGCGTTCATCGAGAGCTACGGCCAGGTGGCGGTGCAGGGAACCGGCTTCTCGGATGGCGTCGACTCCGTGCTCGAGCAGGGCCAGTCCGAACTCTCCGCGGCCGGGTACAGCTCGCAGAGCGCCTGGCTGAACTCCCCCACCTTCGGTGGACTGAGCTGGCTCGCCCACTCCACCCTGGAGTCCGGGGTGTGGGCGAACACGGCCCCGATCTACAGTTCGCTGATCAGAAGCGATCGCTTCACTCTCAGCGATGCTTTCCGTAACGCCGGCTGGCGGACGGTGAGCGACGTTCCCTCAGACACCAAGCCGTGGCCGTTCGGGACGTCGTTCTACCACTACCAGACCCTCTACAACTCGACGAACGTGGGATACCAGGGGCCGAAGTTCGGATACGCACAGATTCCCGATCAGTACACCTGGCAGTACTTCGCCGATCACGAACTCGCAGGCCCGCATCAGCCGGTGATGGCCGAGATCGACCTCGTGTCATCCCACACGCCGTGGGCTCCCCTGCCCACCATGGTTCCGCCTGCCCAGGTGGGTGACGGGTCGATCTACGAACCGCAGCCCGCTGAAGGCCGCTCCGCCGAATCCGTCTGGAAGGATCCGAAACTCGTGCAGCAGGCCTACGGTCAGTCGATCCAGTACTCGCTCGACGCGATGTTCTCGTTCCTGCGGAACTCCGATGACCCGAACCTGGTGGTCATCGCGCTCGGCGACCATCAGCCGGCCACCATCGTCAGCGGCACGGGCGCCGATCACGAGGTGCCGATCTCGATCATCTCGAAAGACCCGAGCGTGTTCCATGCCATCTCGGGCTGGCACTGGGTGAACGGGCTGCGCCCCACGCCAGGCGCCCCGGTCTGGCCGATGGACGACTTCCGCGACCGGTTCTTGACCGCGTTCGACAAGAAGAACTGACGCATTCGTGACAGTGGACCCTACCGGGCTCGAACCGATGACATCCACGGTGTAAACGTGGCGCTCTACCAACTGAGCTAAGAGTCCGCTGCCCAAATTGTACAAGGGCCGCTCCTTCACGACCGCATGCCGGCGTGCATGGCGAGGAATACGGCTGCGAGAGGACTGGTCTCGGCTGTTGACTGCGGCCGCACACCTGCTCCGGGAGCTAGACGAGCGCGGGCGACAGTTCCTTCAGAGCGTCGCGGTATTCGTCGATGGAGCGCGCCTGGCCGGGCTCATTGATGAAGCTCGCCCGGATGATGCCCTGAGTGTCGATGAGGAAGCTCGCGCGGGTGGCGAACCCCTTCTGCTCGAGGAACACCCCGTACTCCTTCTCGTTGACCTTCGCCTTGAGCGCGTTGGTCTGCGACACCAGATTCGCCGGGGCGGCGCCACCGCTCTCAGTGACGATCGCGGTCGCAGAGCTGAGCGACAGCAGCGCCGCGTCGCGGTTCGCCTTGATGGCCGTCAGGGCGTTCTGCAGGTCCTGCCAGAGGCGTTCC
>JAZJYU010000076.1:17632-31021 GCA_040390225.1 Actinomycetota bacterium
GGCCAGAAGTCTGCGAGCAGGTTGAACTCGTAGCCTTCCGCTTCGGCGAATGCGCGCTGGGTGGCCTTCGAGTCGACCGAGATGCCGAGCAGTTCGATGCTCTTGTCGGCGAAGAGCGAGAGGTTGTCGCGCAACTCGCACAGCTCGGTCGTGCAGGTGCTCGAGAAGGCGAGTGGGAAGAACACGAGTGCCACGGGCTTCTTGCCGCGGAACTCGCTCAGCCGGATGTGCTCGCCAAACTGGTTGGGGAGCTCGAAGTCGGGTGCCTGGGTGTCATTCTCCAGAGCCATAACGGTCATCGTCCTTTCGCGCCGGACGACATGAACGTCCGGTGAACACGATTGGCAATGATACGCCTGAATCGTCCCGGTACTGCGTTACGACGAAGACACGGTGATGCCGTGCGCGAACGACAGAACATCACCGGGCGCGAGCGTGAACTGGCCGGGCTTCGTTGAGTAGTCGCCGCTGAACCCCTCGGGTGCTGCCATGCCGAACCACGGCTCGATGCAGAGGAAGTCACCGGGTGTGCGCGACCACACCCCGAGGAACGGGAAGTCGTCGAAATCGACCGTGATCGACGGCCCTTCGGGTGCCGAGTAGCGCACCGACCGGCTGCGCAGCCGGTCGAAAATGACGGCGTCATCGTCGAACAGCGCATCGTTGAGGGTGAGGGTGCGCCCGACCACCGGTGTCGGGAAGGTCTGATCGGCCAGCAGGCCACCGCTGCCGAGGCGACGAATCGGTTCCGCCTCGTCGTGGGGGAACTCGAGCGTGTACCAGTCGCGCGCAACGGTGGCGACGAGCGGCCAGGCGAATCCCGGATGCTCGCCCAGGGACGCCGAGAACGCCTCCGTCCCCGAGTTGGTCACCGTCGTGAGCACGCCGAGCCGTTCGCCCTCGAGCGAGTAACGCACAGCGAGCGTGAACGGGAACGGGAACTGGGCGAGCGACTCGGGCGTGTCACGGAGTGTGAACAGCGCGCTGGTCACGGACTCCTCCGTGATGGCGAAGACCATGTCGCGGGCGAATCCGTGCTGGTGGATGCGATAGCTGCGGCCGTCGACGACCAGCTCGTCCTCCGGCATCCGCCCGACGATGGGGAACAGGATCGGCGCACGTCGCGGCCACGACTTTCCGCCCTGCCACAGGTACTCGCGGCCCTTGCGGTCGGTGAGCGAGTTCAGCTCGGCGCCGACGGGATTGATGGCGGCCCGGAGGCTGCCGTTGTCGAGGATGCTGGACACCATGGGGACGAACCTACACGGGGAGGGGTCGGCTCAGCCCTCCCCAGAACGGGTATCGCCGTCCCCGGTCCTCGCTCCAGCGTGGGCCTTTCGGCCCTGGCGAATCAGCCGGGTGCGCGCCATGCTGTGGCTTCCGCGTGCGCGGAGACGACAGCACCGGTGGCGACGCCGGTTCGAACGGGAGAGCCCACATGGATGCACGAACACTCTGGCATCGGATCCTCGTCATCGTCGGGGGCATCGCGATGGCGGTCGGCACGGTCGACCCCGTTGACTGGTCCCTGTTCGTTCTCGCCGGCAGCGGGCTGATCCTGCTCGGGCTGCTCACCGGCAGACGGGACCGCCGAGCGGTCATGTATTCGGTGTGGGTATTCGCGCTGATCGCGGTGGGGGTGGCGGCGATGATCGTGCTGAGTCTCGTCGGCGGGATAGGAGGCGACAGCGGTCACTCGATCTGGTGGGGGCTGCTCGTCCTGCCCTACCCGGCGGGCTGGCTGATGGCGGTCGTCGGTGCGATCTTCGTGCTGGTGCGGTACCTGCGCTCAAGGAATCGCACCACCCGCGCATGACCCGCACGCTCGCCCGGCGCCGCCCGCGAGCGCGCGAACACCGGCCGACCGAGAACTAGAATCGTTGAGGCCGCCGCCCGGACGATCGCAACCCGTTCGTCACCGGCCCGGCAGACACGAATCCGCGAACACGAGCGAGGTTGACGTTGACGGTAAACGACCAGGATCCATACTCGGTGAATCACACCGACCAGGATCCGGCAGAGACGGCCGAGTGGAACGAGTCGCTCGACGAGCTCGTCGCACGGCAGGGCCATGAGCGAGGTCGCGAGATCATTCTCAGCCTGCTGAAGCGGTCGAAGGAGCTGCATCTCGGTGTGCCCATGGTGCCCACCACCGACTACCTCAACACCATCGCCCCCGAGAACGAGCCGCAGTTTCCTGGCGACGAAGAGTTGGAGCGCCGCTACCGCGCCTGGATCCGCTGGAACGCGGCCATCACCGTGCACCGCGCCCAGCGACCGGGCATCGCCGTCGGCGGCCACATCTCGACGTACGCGTCATCCGCCGCCCTGTACGAGGTCGGCGAGAACCACTTCTTCCGCGGCCATGACCACCCGGGCGGCGGGGACCAGATCTTCTACCAGGGTCACGCCTCCCCCGGCATGTACGCTCGCGCCTTTCTCGAAGGGCGGCTCTCCTCCGACCAGCTCGACGGCTTCCGTCAAGAGAAGTCGCACGCGCCGAACGGTCTCTCGTCGTACCCGCACCCGCGGCTCATGCCAGAGTTCTGGCAGTTCCCGACCGTCTCAATGGGTCTCGGTCCGATCAATGCCATCTACCAGGCGCAGTCGAACAAGTACCTGACCAACCGCGGCATCAAAGACCTGTCGGACAGCCAGGTCTGGGCCTTCCTCGGCGACGGCGAGATGGATGAGGTGGAGAGCCGCGGAGCCCTGCAACTGGCGGCGAACGACGGCCTCGACAACCTCAACTTCGTCATCAACTGCAACCTGCAGCGGCTCGACGGGCCGGTGCGCGGCAACGGCAAGATCATCCAGGAGCTGGAGAGCTTCTTCCGCGGTGCCGGCTGGAACGTCATCAAGGTGGTCTGGGGCCGCGAATGGGACGAGCTGCTGGCCCGCGACACCGACGGTGCACTGCGTGACCTGATGAACCGCACCCCCGACGGCGACTATCAGACCTACAAGGCGGAGAGCGGCGCCTACGTGCGCGAGAACTTCTTCGGCCGCGACCCTCGAACCCTCGAACTGGTCAAGGACTACACCGACGATCAGATCTGGGGACTGAAGCGCGGCGGGCACGACTACCGCAAGGTGTACGCGGCCTTCAAGGCGGCGTCCGAGCACACGGGGCAGCCCACGGTCATCCTGGCGAAGACGGTCAAGGGCTACGGTCTCGGGCCGTCGTTCGAGGGCCGCAATGCGACCCACCAGATGAAGAAGCTCACTCTCGACAACCTCAAGCAGTTCCGCGACGTGATGCGCATCCCGGTCACCGACGCCGTGCTCGAGGAGAACCCGTACCTGCCGCCGTATTACCACCCCGGCGAGAACGACGAGGCCATCCAGTACATGCAGGAGCGTCGGCGTGCTCTCGGCGGCTACGTGCCCGAGCGCCGGTCGAAGTACAGCCAGGTGACGATCCCCGACGACGCTGCGTACGACATCGCCAAGAAGAGTTCGGGAAAGCAGGAGATCGCCACGACGATGGCCTTCGCGCGATTGCTGAAGGACATTCTGAAAGACAAGAACTTCGGCAACCGGATCGTTCCGATCATCCCGGATGAGGCGCGAACCTTCGGCATGGACGCCTACTTCCCCACGGCGAAGATCTACAACCCGCACGGCCAGAACTACACCTCGGTCGACCGCGAGCTGCTCCTGGCCTACAAGGAGAGTCCCCAGGGCCAGATCGTGCACGTCGGCATCAACGAGGCCGGCGGTTTCGCGGCATTCACCGCGGCCGGCACCGCGTACGCCACCCACGGCCAGCCGCTGGTGCCGGTGTACGTCTTCTACTCGATGTTCGGCTTCCAGCGCACCGGCGACGCGATGTGGGCGGCGGGCGACCAGATGGCGCGCGGCTTCATCATCGGCGCCACGGCCGGCCGCACCACGCTCACGGGCGAGGGCCTACAGCACGCCGACGGGCACTCCCTTCTGCTGGCATCCACGAACCCGGCGGTCGTCTCGTACGACCCGGCGTACGGCTACGAGATCGGCCATATCGTCAGGGCGGGCTTCGAGCGCATGTACGGCGGCTCGCATCCCGATCCGAACGTCATGTACTACCTCACCGTGTACAACGAGCCGATCGTGCAGCCGGCCGAACCGGAGGGCCTGGATGTCGACGGCCTGCTGCGGGGCATCTACAGACTGAAGAGCGGCACCATCGACGGCCAGAAGGCCCAGCTGATGGCCTCCGGCGTGGCCATCCCGTGGGCTCTCGAGGCACAGGAGCTGCTTGCGAACGACTGGGGTGTCTCCGCCGACGTCTGGTCGGTCACCTCATGGACCGAGTTGCGCCGCGACGGCCTCGCCGCCGAGTCACACAACTTCCTCAACCCCGGCGCTCAGACCGAGGTGCCGTACATCACCCAGAAGCTGGCCGGCGCCGAAGGCCCCTTCGTAGCCGTGACCGACTTCATGCACGCCGTGCCGGACCAGGTGCGACCGTTCATCCCCGGTGATTTCGCGACGCTCGGCGCCGACGACTTCGGCTTCTCCGACACTCGGGCAGCGGCCCGCCGCTACTTCAAGATCGACGGACCGTCCCTCGTGGTGAAGACGCTCGAACTGCTGGTGAAGCAGGGCAAGCTCGACTCGCGCATCCCGCTCGAGGCCATCGAGAAGTACGCGCTGCACGACGTGAATGCGGGAACCACCGGCTCGGCCGGCGGCGAGAGCTGAGCGGCACAGCGCACCGATGGCAGTCGCGAGAACGAAGGAGCAGACCCTCACCTGGCTGAGGTCGCTCTCCGGCGAACTCGCGTCGGCCACGCTCAAGCGTCTGGACGACGAACTCCCCTGGTACGGCGAGATGCCGCCGGGTCGTCGGTCGGCCGTCGGGCTGGTCGCCCAGGCCGGCATCACCTCGTTCATCCACTGGTACGAGGACCCGTCATCGACCCCGTGGATCGCGGCTGACGTGTTCGGTGCAGCGCCACGTGAACTGCTGCGGTCGGTGAGCCTCACTCAGACGCTGCAGCTCATCAAGGTGACGGTCGAGGTGGTGGAAGAGCGGGTGAAGGGTGCCGACGAGTCGGTACGCGAGGCGATCCTGCTCTACTCCCGCGAGATCGCGTTCGGCGCGGCGGATGTCTACGCCAGGGCGGCGGAGGCTCGCGGCCTCTGGGACGCCCGGCTCGAAGCACTGGTGGTCGACTCCATCCTGAGCGGCGAATACGACGACGAGCTGCCGTCCCGAATCGCCGCACTCGGCTGGCACGGGCACGGCGAGGTCTCGGTGCTCGTCGGCACGGCCCCCAAGATGCTCGACGTGGATATGCTCCGCCGCACCGCACGACACCTCGACGCCGACGTGCTCATCGGGGTGCAGGGCAGTCGGCTCGTGCTCGTCATCGGGCGCGCCCACCCCACGCCCGCCGACGATGAACCGTCTCTCGGGCATCTGGTGCCGTTCCTCGAGATCGCGACCGCGCTTGAGCCGGGCTTCGGCGACGGGCACCTGGTACTCGGACACGAGGTGGCCTCCCTCGTGGAGGCATCACGCAGCGCCAAAGCGGCCCTCGCCGGCTTCGCCGTCGCCCGGTCGTGGCGCAACGCCCCCCGGCCCACCCTCGCCGACGACCTGCTGCCGGAACGCGCCCTCGCCGGGGACGGACTCGCACGAGCGACCCTCATCAACCGCATCTACAAGCCGCTGCAGGCCCATTCCACCGAGCTGCTGACCACGCTGTGGTGCTATCTCGACAACGGTCGCTCGCTGGAGGCGACCGCTCGGGAACTGTTCGTGCATCCGAACACCGTGCGGTACCGGCTGAAGCGGGTCACCGAGGTGATCGGCTGGGACGCCACGGGCGCACGTGAATCATTGATTCTGCAGGCCGCGCTCATCCTGGGATCGATCGCCGAGCCGGACGGTCCGCTACGCCGCCGCTAGCACGGCACGTGCGGCGTCCTCGATCAGGGAATCGCTCGATCGATCGTTCAGCAGGTCGAGGGCGCCCGGCGCCGCCAGTTTCGTCAATTCGATCGGGCGCAGCAGCGCTCCGAGAAACATCGCCGCGAGTATGTTGGTGCGACCGCGTCTCACCGTGCCGTCGGCCTGACCGCGCCGGATCACCGATTCGATCCGTTCCAGCGGAAAGGCGAATCCGGCGGGCAGATCCCTGATGAACGCGGGGAGCAGCTGAAGCGAGAACAGGAACCCGTCGGGATTCTCGCGGTAGACCGCGAGCGTTTCACGCACGATACCTCGCAGGCTCGCCTCGACGTCAGGCGAGATCACGCCAGCGATTCGGTTCGAGTACAGCGTGAAGTTCTCGGTCCACAGTTCAGCTCCCAGCGTCGCGAGCGACGGGTAGTGGCGATAGAGGGCAGCGTCCGACATCCCGGCTCTGGCAGCCACGTCGTGCACCCGTGTCACCGAGAACCCGCGTTCGGCGAACTCGGCCAGTGCCGCGTCGGCCACCTGTCGTTTACGGCTGGGGCGCGGCATGCTGCAGCCCGATCGTCGTGCCGGGTACGCGCAAGGCGAAGTCGGCACCGAAAGCGGCCGCCACGGTGGTCGCTCCGACGGGACGGCTCGCGAGGGTCGCCAGAACGGCGTGTACGACGGAACTCGCAGTGAATGCGTAGCCTTCGCCGGTTTCCAGCCAGACGCTGGCCTGTTCGTTCCCCGAGGTCGCTCTCGCCCACGCCGACGAGTGGTAGACATGCTCGGCACTCTGCCTGCCCTCCGGCAGAGAGCGGATGATCTTCGCTCGTGCGAGCAGCGACAGCATGGGGAGAGCGACCGCCAACGCGGCTGCCGGCGCTCCGAAGGACACACCGGCGGCGATGTCAGGCACCCCTGTCGTGTGATGCGTGACCAGGATGTCCGCGGTCGCGACCGGAACCATCGTGCGAGACCCGCGCGGGGTCGTCACTCTCGTCGCACCGGAGCCGAGTCGTGCGTGCACCACCCGGCCGCCTTCGAGGCGCACCCCGCCCTGCACCAGCACATCCACCACGCTCGACGCGGTGCCCGGGCCCCCGATCAGATTGTCGCCGAACATGCAGAGTTCGAGTGCCGTTGCGGACGGAAGGGCCGCAACCGCGGCTGCGGCGGCGGCGTCAGTCGCGACGGTTCCGAAACCGGCCGCGGGGATCGCTCCTATGCCGGCCTTCCTGAGGCGGGCATCCTGCGCGAACACGTGCGCCGCACCGGACAGCTCGTTCGAGATGTCGATGTAGTGGGCGCCCATCGCGATACAGGCATCGAGAACGGGCGCGACGGTCACAGAGAACGGACCGGCTGCGTTGACGACCAGTTCCACGTCATCGAGCGGCTTCGTGGACCAGTCGAGGCCGAGCGGTTCCGCAATGGTACGAAGCCGACCCTCCGAGCGTCCCACCAGCAGCGGGCGCTGTCCGCGCGCGACAGCCTCCGCCGCGATCATTCCCCCGGTGAAGCCGGTCGCCCCATAAATGGCCCAGCCCATGTCACTCCTCATTTGTGAATACTCATTAACATACAGCAGTTCCGAGAATTCAGGACTGTGGTCGTCGCGCGGTGCCGGGTATCGGCAACTTCGCGACATCCACGGCGAAAGTCCTGAATTTCCGGTGGGGTAACGCGGAGGGGATGGTGGAGAACTCCAAAGGATTGCCCAGTTCTTAGGGTTGATCCACAGCGCCGCGGATGCCGTGGCAGAGGAGACTGAACAGGTGATCGTCGTCGTCTGCCCAGGGCAGGGCTCCCAGACCCCCGGTTTTCTCGCGCCATGGATTGCGGAGGAACGCTTCCGCACACATCTGCAGTCGATCTCAGACTCGGCCGGCATCGACCTGGTGAAGCACGGTACGGTCTCCGACGCCGACACCATCCGCGACACCGCCATCGCACAGCCGCTCATCGTCGCCGCCGGACTGCTCGCACTCTCCGCACTGCTCGATGGGCGCCGCGACCGAATCGGCGGCGTGGCCGGACACTCGGTCGGTGAGGTGACTGCCGCGGCCGCAGCAGGCATCCTGGCCGAGGATGACGCCATGACGCTCGTGCGCGAACGCGGCAGAGCGATGGCCGAGGCCGCCGCACTGGTCAGCACCGGCATGAGCGCGGTCGTCGGCGGCGACGAAGCCGAACTTCTCGCGAAGCTCGACGCCCTGGGCCTTTACCCCGCGAACTTCAACGGCGGCGGTCAGATCGTGGTGGCCGGCGAGTTGCCAGCCCTCGACGCGCTGAAGAACGACCCGCCGGCCGGCGCGCGCGTCATACCGCTGCAGGTCGCGGGAGCGTTCCACACCCGATACATGGCGCCGGCGGTCGACCATTTGCGCGAGATAGTGGCCGGGCTCGAACAGCACGACCCGAGACTGACGATCTGGACGAACAGCGACGGCTCGACCGTGGACAATGGCGGAAGGTTCATCGACCTGCTGGTGGGGCAGGTTTCCTCGCCGGTACGGTGGGACAAGACCATGGAATCGTTCGCCGAGGCGGGCGTCACCGGCATCATCGAGGTCGCCCCCGCGGGCGCGCTCGTCGGCCTCGCCAAGCGCGGGCTGAAAGGGGTGCCGACCGTGGCTGTGAAAACGCCCGACGATCTCGCCGCGGCCTACGACCTCATCGACGGGATCTCATGAGCCAGCCAGTCCTGAAACAGACCACAGGGGCGCAGTTCACCCGCATCTACAGCTACGGCGCCGCACGCGGCGACCTGGTGGTGCCGAACGACGACCTGATCGAGGCGATCGACTCCAGCGATGAGTGGATCCAGCAGCGCACCGGCATCATCACGCGCACCAGGGCATCCCATGATGTGCTCGCCGTCGACCTCGCCACGGAGGCGGGCCGCGAGGCGATCGCGAAGTCTGGCGTTCCGGCCGACCAGATCGACCTCGTCATCTGCGCCACCATCAGCAATGTGAGGCTCACGCCGTCGATGTCAGCCGTGGTGGCCGACCGGGTCGGCGCGAACCCCGCGGCCGCCTACGACTCGAATGCCGCCTGCGCCGGGTTCAGCTACGGCGTCACGCAGGCCGACGCGCTCATCCGTTCCGGCGCCGCGCATTACGCGCTCGTCATCGGAGCGGAAAAACTCTCCGACATCGTGGACCCCACCGACCGCTCCATCTCGTTCCTGCTCGGCGACGGCGCGGGTGCCGTGGTCATCGGGCCGAGCGACACCCCCGGCATCGCACCGGTGGTCTGGGGCTCGGACGGGTCGAAGGCGGATGCGGTGGGAATGAACGCGAACATCACCGAGTTCCGCGACGGCACGGCCCCGTGGCCGACCCTGCGTCAGGAAGGGCAGACGGTCTTCCGCTGGGCGGTCTGGGACATGGCCAAGGTCGCGCGCGAGGCGCTCGAGGTCGCCGGCGTGAAGGCGACGGATCTGGCTGCGTTCATCCCGCACCAGGCGAACATGCGCATCATCGACGAACTCGCCAAGCAGCTGAAGATGCCCGAGTCCGTCGCGATCGGCCGCGACATCGCGACCACCGGCAACACCTCTGCCGCGTCGATCCCGCTGGCGACACACCGCCTGCTCGAGGAGCATCCTGAACTCAGCGGAGGGCTCGCCCTGCAGATCGGCTTCGGCGCCGGGCTCGTCTTCGGCGCCCAGGTTGTGGTCCTCCCGTAAGATAATCAACGGTCAAACGACACCCCCAAGAGGAGAAGACACAATGGCATTGTCCACCGAAGAAGTTCTGGCAGGTCTCGCGGAACTCATCAACGACGAAACCGGCATCGCGACCGACTCGGTCGAGCTGGACAAGTCGTTCACCGACGACCTGGACATCGACTCCATCTCGATGATGACCATTGTCGTGAACGCCGAAGAGAAGTTCGACGTGAAGATCCCCGACGAAGAGGTCAAGAACCTCAAGACCGTCGGTGACGCTGTCGGCTTCATCGTCAACGCACAGGGTTAATCAACACAGGGCTGCTTAGCCCGACAGACGTGGCTGGCCAGTCTGGACCCGTGCCTATGAGAATGGGGCGGACTGGCCCTGCCCGTGTGCGATCCACAAGAGAGATGCCGTTATGACCAAGAAGATCGTCGTCACCGGAATCGGAGCCATTTCACCGATCGGTGCCACCGCACCCGACTCCTGGAGCGCCCTGCTCGCTGGCGCATCGGGCGGCCGTTCACTCGACTACGAGTGGGTCGAGAAGTACGACCTGCCCGTGACGTTCGCCGCAGAGGCCATCGCGCGGCCGGAAGAGTTCCTCGAACGCCAGGAGTCCAAGCGCCTCGACCCGTCCGCGCAGCTCGCCCTGATCTCGGCCCGCGAGGCGTGGAAAGATGCCGGCTCGCCCGAAGTCGAGCCGGAGCGGCTGGGCGTGGACTACGCCACGGGAATCGGCGGACTATGGACGCTGCTCAACGGCTGGGACACCCTGCGGGAGAAGGGTCCCCGTCGCGTATTGCCGATGACCGTTCCGATGCTCATGCCGAACGCCGCCTCCGCCGCGATCAGCATGGACCTGGACGCCCGCGCATTCGCCCGCACGGTCGTGTCGGCCTGCGCGTCCAGCACCGAGTCGATCGCAAACGGCTTCGACCACCTGCAGCAGGGTCTCGCCGACGTGATCGTCGCCGGCGGAACCGAATCGGTGATCCACCCGTTCACCATCTCCGCGTTCGCCGGCATGCAGGCGCTCTCCAAGCGCAATGACACCCCGAGCACCGCCTCACGGCCCTATGACATCAGCCGGGACGGCTTCGTCATGGGTGAAGGCGCGGCGAGCATCGTGCTCGAAACCGAGGAGCACGCGCTCGCCCGCGGAGCGAAGATCTACGCCGAGATCGCTGGCGGTGGCGTGACGAGCGACTCGTACCACGTGACAGCGCCCGACCCCGAAGGCCGTGGGGCCGCTCGTGCCGTGTTCGCCGCCCTCGAGCAGGCCGGTGCGACCACGGATGACGTGATCCACATCAACGCGCACGCCACCAGCACCCCCGTCGGCGACATCGCCGAATACAAGGCGCTTCTCGCCGTCTTCGGAGATCGCGTGCACGACATCCCGGTGTCCGCCACGAAGGGCGCGACCGGCCACCTGCTCGGTGGCACGGGCGCGCTCGAAGCGATCTTCACCATCCTCGCGCTCAGGGATCGCATCGCTCCCCCCACGATCAACCTCACCGAGAAGGATCCCGAGATCCCGCTCGATGTGGTCACAGAAGCACGCCCGCTGGGTACCGGGCCGTTGCTTGCCATCTCTAACTCGTTCGGATTCGGCGGGCACAACTCCGTGCTCGCGATCAGGAGCGTATAGCAGCCCACGCGGCGAAGGTGCCCCCATGCGTATTGCAATAGTCAGCGACTACTTCCTCGACTACGTCGGGGGCGCCCAGACGTCGATGAAACAGCAGCAGCTCGCCCTTGAGGAGGCCGGGCACCGAGTTGTGATGGTGTCGGCGAAGCGATCGCTGCTCGGCCGCCGCCTCAGCCACGTCGCCGACGGCGTGCGGATGCAGCCCAATTTCACCATTCCCGGGCTTCAGCTCCCGGTGGTGCCGAACAATTCGCGGGTGCGCGCGAAGCTGCGGAAATACTTCACGGACGAGCAGATCGACGTCGTGCACATCCAGACAGAGTTCAGTCTCGCGCACGCTGCGGCGGATGTCGCGGCGACGATGGGGATCCCCGTCGTCCACACCGTTCACACCTTCTACTGGGCCAGCACCACCGGTCCGCAGGCCTCGATCGCGTGGTTCCTGCGCTGGGGCCTTCAGGTGGTCACCAAGTCGAAGATCTCACGCCAGACCTTCACCCCGCGCGCCGCGGACAACCTGCTGCGCAACCTCACTCTCGACATGGCATTGCGGGCCGACCGGGTCATCTCGCCGTCCGCGCACCAGGCCGCCGACCTGGCCGCCGCAGGCGTGACCGGCGATATCGCGGTGCTGCCGAACCCGGTGGCGACCTCGGCGACGCCGTCGCAGCCGCTCGAATCGGGCATCCGTCCGGCGTTCCTGTGGGTGGCACGCTGCGAGCCCATCAAGCGGCCGCTCGTGTTCGCGCGGGGCGCGATCGCCGCGCTCGAGCAGACCGGCGACGCCTTCAGCGTCGACTTCGTGGGCGAGGGCGCCGACCTCGCCGAGCTGACCGCGCTGGTCGCCGGGCATCCGCAGTTGCGAGTGCGCGGAGTGCAGTCGCACGACACGGTACTGCAGCTCATCGACGAGTCCTCGGCGGTGGTCGTGTCATCGCTCGGGTTCGACAACCAGCCGATGACGATCGCGGAGGCGGTGAGCCGTCAGCGGGGCGTGCTCTACTGCGATCCCAAGCTCAGCGAGGGCCTGGTGAACTCCGGCTACCTGTCGCCGACCCCGGATGCCGAGGGCTTCGCGGCGGCGATCGTCGCGCTCGTCACCGACCCAGCGCTCCTCCCCAAGCTTTCGGGAGGCGCCGCCATCGACCGCGATGCGTTCGCTCCCGCGGGCTACGTGAAAAAGGTCGTGGCGATCTACGAGCAAGGCAGATCGAGCTTGTCGAAATCTCACCAGCGACTAACCGGTCGGTGAGGTCTCGACCAGTTCGACCCGCTTAGTCAGCCAACCTTGTGCAACCAGACCACGGCGTTGTCGTCGCTGGCGTGACGGAAGACTTCCAGCTCGTCGTCCCAGGCCTGGCCGAGCGCCAGCCGCAGCTCCCGGTGCAGCTCGAAGGCGTCGGAGCCGGCGATCTCCATCGCGTACCTGATGCGGTCCTCGGGAATGACGACGTTGCCGACGGTGTCCGTCTGGGCGAAGAAGATGCCGAGATCGGGCGTGTGCAGCCAGCGGCCGCCGTCACTGCCGGGCGTCGGGTCCTCGGTGACCTCGAACCGCAGGTGCTCCCAGCCGCGAAGAGCGGACGCGAGCGCCGCACCGGTACCCTGCACGCCATCCCAGTAGAACTCGGTGCGCATGGCGCCCTTGAGTACCGGCTGATCGTTCCAGTCGAAGTTGACGGCACGGTCGAGCGCACGCCCAGCCGCCCATTCGATATGTGGGCACAGCGCCTTAGGGGCCGAGTGCACGTAGAGAACTCCGCGCGCAGACGCCTGTTGTGAAGCAGCCACGATAGATCTCCCATTCCGTTGAGGTGCGACTTCCCCATCGACCTCGGAACGGCGTGCACTGCATATGAAATTGGACTTCATGGACATTATCCCCGACGGACACGTCGAATCACAACTGTGTAATTGCCGAGTATGAACATATGCTCGGTATACCAATCGGGAGGTGATTCCATGTCTGTACGGGATGGCCTGCTCGCGATTCTCACGCTCGGGCCCGCTTACGGCCTGCAGCTCCACTCCGAACTGACGACCCGTGCTCCGCACCGCAAGCCCGTGAATGTCGGCCAGATCTACGGCACCCTCGACCGCCTCGTAAAACAGCACCTGATCGAGCCGGCGGGTTTCACCGAGGACGCCCTCCCGTTGTA
>JAZJYU010000076.1:31031-31634 GCA_040390225.1 Actinomycetota bacterium
TGCGCCCGGTGGCGCGCGAGCGCGGCGGCCGGCTCTGGTGCGTGTTCGGCTGCGGCGGCGAGCGCGACCCCGGCAAGCGGCCGCAAATGGGCGCGGTCGCGCAAATGGCCGACCAGGTGCTGGTCACCAGCCCGATCGACCCGGTCGTCGCGAAGAGCATCGCCGAACAGTATCGCCGATGGTGGGAGGACGACCTGCGGCAGACCCGAACGCCGGTGATCGAGGGGTCGTTCACCACCGAGGCCCACCTCGCGTTAGTGGCTCGAGAAGCGGGGGCTGTGGCCGCGATCGCCTGGCTGGGGGCCGCGATCGCCGCTTTGTCGGACTACGACTCATATCGCGGGTTGAGCGAGGCACGGCCCAAGCGCGGCCGCAAACCCAGCGCTACTTAGCCTGGCCGTAGTCGTCGACCACGGCCACAGTCAACGGGAAGGTCACCGGCATGGTGCCGAACAGCAGCCGGCCGGCGTCCGCCGCGGCGTGCCGCACCGCGCGCTCGACGCCGGCAGCCGCATCCGCCGGGCAGTGCACAACGACTTCGTCGTGCATGAAGAAGACCAGGTGCGCGGTGTCGGTGAACCAGCGGTCCCCACCTGACTCGGT
>JAZJYU010000077.1:0-7934 GCA_040390225.1 Actinomycetota bacterium
GCCGAGCACCCTGTCGAGGTAGGCGTTGCGGAAGACGCCGCGCGCATCCCAGCGAGCGACGAGCGCGCGGAACTCGTCGAGCCGGGGCGGTGCCGCGGTCATCCCGAACAGCTTGCCCCAGTGCGGGCGCGGGTCGAACGGGGCGAGCGCCCGCTCGATCGCGGGGAGTGCCGCCTCGACGCCGGCCTGGTCACGGAGCCAGGTGAAGTGGAAGGCGACGGAGTCCCGCCCGTACGCGGTGCTCATCCAGAGATCGTCCGCCGCGATGGTGCGGATCTCCGAAACCAGCAGCAGTGGGCGGAAGGCGTCCGCGACCGCCCGCATCGCCTCGATGGCGGCGGGTGCCGCCTCGAGCGGCATGAGGTATTCGCTCTGGATCTCCTCCCCGTTGCTCGGAGTGAACTCGAGCCTGAAATGCGGCAGGCGCTCGTTCCACGGCCCGGGTTCGCCCAGCTGACGCGTGGTGAAGTCGGCGGGGTTTCCCGGCACGGGATGCCGCTGCTCCCGCGCCGCGGACCGGCCGAGCAACTCGCCGACGGCACCCGTTCGGCTCTTCAGCCACGCCTGTGCGCCGCTCTCGCCCCAGTCGGTGAACAGGCTCACGCTGTAGGCCGAGGCCATGATCTCGCCGAAGTGAGTCGTCACGTCGCTCCAGCCGAGGCCGTCGAACACGGTCTGCGATACGTCGAACGCAGGTTCCGTCGCAAGAGTCAGTTCGGTGACGACGCCCAGCGCGCCGAGCCCGACCACGGCTCCGGCGAAGTCGGGCTGCGCCGTATCGAGGTCGGCGAACTCGCCGTCCGCTCGCAGGATGCGGAGTGCTCGCACCGCGGACGACAGGTTGCCGAGCGCGAGACCGGAACCGTGAGTCGCCGTCGCGATCGCGCCCGCGACCGAGATGTGGGGGAGCGAAGCCAGGTTGTGCAGAGCGCGGCCTTCAGAGCTGAGCATCTGCCCGAGCTCGCCGTATCGGGTCGCCGCCGAGACGGTGACGGTCCCGTCCCCGAGTCGCGGTGGCTGCACGAGTCCGGCCAGCGAAATCTGCACCCCCGCGGTGTCCGCGATGCCGTTGAAAGAATGGCGGCTGCCTAGGGCCTTCGCGGAGTTCGCGGACGTGACGATCCGCACGAGTTCGTCGATGGTCGCCGGCTCGATCACCTCGCGCGCGGCGTAGCGGTAGTTACCCGACCAGTTCGTTCTCGTTCCCATGCCTGACTCCCGAATGGCGCGCGATGATGTGCATGGATAATATGTTCAACGCAACAACAAATCACCGACGACGCTGACCAAAGGATAGCCATGGCGACCACGCCCACCCGCGACGACAAGTTCTCCTTCGGGCTCTGGACGGTCGGTTACAACGGCACGGACCCGTTCGGCGGCCCGACCCGCCCGCCGCTCGACGTCGTCGAGGTCGTCGAGAAACTGTCCGAGGCGGGCGCGTACGGCCTGACCTTCCATGACGACGACCTCTTCCCCTTCATGTCGAGCGATGCCGATCGCCAGAAGCAGATCGATCGGCTCAAGAAGGCGCTGGCCGACACCGGCATGATCATCCCGATGGTCACCACGAACCTGTTCAGTGCTCCCGTCTTCAAGGACGGCGGGTTCACCTCCAACGATCGCGCCGTCCGCCGGTTCGCGATGCGCAAGGCGATGCGCCAGCTCGAACTCGGCGTAGAGCTCGGGGCGAAGACCTTCGTCATGTGGGGCGGTCGTGAGGGTGCGGAATACGATGCGGCCAAAGACATCCGCGGCGCCCTCGAGCGCTACCGCGAGGCGGTCAACACCTTCGCTCAGTACGTGACCGACAAGGGCTACGACATCCGTTTCGCGATCGAGCCGAAGCCGAACGAGCCGCGCGGCGACATCCTGCTGCCGACCGTCGGACACGCCATCGCGTTCATCTCGACGCTCGAGAGGCCGGAGCTGTTCGGCGTGAACCCGGAGGTCGGTCACGAGCAGATGGCTGGGCTCAACCTCGCTTCGGGCATCGCTCAGGCGCTCTACCAGGGCAAGCTGTTCCACATCGACCTGAACGGTCAGCGCGGCATCAAGTACGACCAGGACCTGGTGTTCGGGCACGGCGACCTCGCCAACGCCTTCGCGCTCGTCGACCTGCTCGAGAACGGCGGCCCGAATGGCGGACCGGTCTACGACGGACCTCGCCACTTCGACTACAAGCCGAGCCGTACCGAGGACTTCACCGGCGTCTGGGATTCGGTGGCAGCGAACATGCGCACCTACCTGCTGCTGAAAGAGCGCGCGGCGGCCTTCCGTGCCGATCCCGAGGTGCAGGAGGCGCTCGCCGCATCCCGTGTCGCACAGATCCTCGAACCGACCCTCGGCGCAGGCGAAACCTACGACGACCTGCTCGCCGACAGAAGCGCGTATGAGGAGTTCGACACCGCGTCGTACTTCGGGGGCAAGGGCTTCGGCTTCGTGCGGCTCAACCAGCTGGCCCTCGAGCACCTGCTCGGCGCCCGCTCATGAGTGCTCGCGGCTAGATGGCCGACACCCGCGTCATCGTCGTCGGCATCGACTCATCGACCCAGAGCACCAAGGTCGTTCGGGTCGATGCCGCGACCGGGGAGGTGCTCTCCCTCGCATCCGCTCCGCACCCCGACGGCACCGCCGTCGACCCCGAACGCTGGTGGGATGCGCTGGTGGCCGCGGGCGGCACCGAGCTGGATGGCGTCGCCGCGGTCGCGGTCGGCGGCCAGCAGCACGGCATGGTCGCCCTCGACGCGTCCAACGCTCCGGTCTTCGACGCTCTGCTCTGGAACGACACGAGGAGCGCCTCGCAGGCGGAGCGGCTCGCCGCCGAGCTCGGCCCGCAGACCTGGGCGGCCGAGATCGGGGTCGTGCCGGTCGCCTCGTTCACGGTGAGCAAGATCGCCTGGCTCGCGGAGGAGCATCCTGAACTGGCTGCGCGGGTCACCCGGCTGATGCTGCCGCACGACTGGCTGACGTGGCGACTGCTCGGCCAGCGCCACGCGCCCACGACGGACCGCAGCGATGCTTCGGGAACGGGGTACTGGTCGGTGCCGGACGAGCGCTATCGCGAGCAGCTGGTCGAGAAGGTCTTCGGGCATGCGGTCGAGCTGCCCCGGGTTCTCGGGCCGAGTGAACCGGCCGGGCGCATCGGCGGCACGGTGGTCGGGCCGGGCGCGGGCGACAACGCGGGCGCGGCGCTCGGTCTCGGGCTTCGCGAGGGAGAGGTCGTCGTCTCGGTAGGCACCAGCGCGACCGTGTTCACATCGACCGATACCCGCATCGTCGACCCGACTGGCGCGATCGCGGGGTTCGCGGACGCCACCGGCCGGCAGCTGCCCCTGCTCGCCATGCTGAACGGTGCCCGCACCCTGGTCGCCACCGCGGCGATGCTCGGAACCGACGTCGCCGGACTCGACCGGCTCGCGTCAGAGGGAGCCGTCGATGCGGGTGGGCTAACCCTCGTGCCATACCTCGACGGTGAGCGCACGCCGAACCTGCCGGACGCCACAGGCAGCCTCGTCGGCATGACCAGGGCGAACATGACGCAGCAGAACCTCGCGCGCTCTGCCGTGCTCGGCCTGCTCTGCGGCATCGCCGACGCGCTCGAAAGCCTGCGCGGTCATGGGGTATCGGTGACCAAGGTGCTGTTGATCGGCGGGGGAGCGCAGTCGCGCAGCCTGCAGGATGCCGCGGCCGACGTGCTCGGGGTACCGGTCGAAGTGCCGGAGCAGGCCGAATATGTGGCATTCGGTGCGGCCCGGCAGGCGGCATGGGTGCTCTCGGGTGACGCGGAGCCGCCCACCTGGGCGCGGCGCGTCGAGCGGAGCATCGAGCCGTCATCCGACCGCGGCTGGGCGATCGCGCTGCGCGAGCGCTACTCGGCCGCGGTGAACACGCTGTACTACTGAAGCCAGGCTTCTACAGACCGAGACTGCGGGCGATCAGCATGAGCTGCACCTCGGTGGTGCCTTCGCCGATCTCGAGGATCTTGCTGTCGCGGTAGTGGCGCGCGACAGGGTAGTCGTTCATGAATCCGTAGCCGCCATGGATCTGCGTGGCGTCGCGGGCGTTGTCCATCGCCGCCTCGGAGGCGACCAGTTTCGCGATAGACGCCTGGGTCTTGAACGGCTTGCCGGCGAGCATGAGCGCGGCCGCGTCATAGTACGCGGTTCGGGCCACGTGGGCCCGGGCCTCCATGCGAGCGATCTTGAAGGCGATTCCCTGGTTCGCGGCGATCGGCCGGCCGAAGGCCTCTCTTTCTTTCGCATACTTCACGCTCTCGTCGACGCAGCCCTGTGCGGCTCCGACGCCGAGGGCTGCGATCGCGATGCGTCCTTCGTCGAGGATGCTGAGGAAGTTGGCGTACCCGCGGCCGCGCTCGCCGAGGAGGTTGCTCGCGGGCACGCGCACGTCGACCAGGCTGAGCGGATGGGTGTCTGAGGCGTTCCAGCCGACCTTGTTATAGGCGGGCTCGGCGGTGAATCCCGGAGTGGAGGCCGGCACCAGGAAGGCGGAGATCTCCTTCTTGCCATCTTGCCCGGCCGCCGTCACGGCGGTCACAGTGACAAGAGACGTGATGTCCGTGCCCGAGTTGGTGATGAACTGCTTGTTCCCGTTGATCAGCCAGTCGCCGCCATCGAGCTCGGCCCGGGTCCGGGTGCCTCCGGCGTCGCTGCCCGCACCGGGTTCGGTGAGACCGAACGCCGCGAGGTTCCGCCCGCTGGTCAGCGGCGGCAGCCACTCCTGCTTCTGAGCCTCGGTGCCGAACCGGTACACCGGCATCGCGCCGAGCGAGACGCCGGCCTCGAGGGTGATCGCCACGCTCTGGTCGATCTTCGCGAGCTCTTCGAGCGCCAGACAGAGAGCGAAGTAGTCGCCTCCCATTCCGCCGTACTCTTCCGGGAAGGGCAGACCGAACAACCCCATCTGCGCCATGCCGGCGACCACTTCATAGGGGAAACTGTGCTCGGCGTCATGCTGTGCCGCCACCGGCGCGACGACCGACCGCGCGAAGTCCGCTACGGAGCCCGCGAGTTCGCGGTAGTCCTGGGGAAGGTCACTCGTGGTCAGGTGCTGGGTCAACTCGCGCTCTTTCCCGCTCGACGATTTCAGTTAGGCATTGCTAACTGTGTAGTCAGGTTAGCAAGTCATAACTGAAAAACACAGAGCGGCGCGAACGCCACAGCAATCGATTTCCCTGACGCGGGCTCTCGCGGCTGTACTCTGGAAAAACAGAACGAGGAGGACCGATGCCGCTGGGCACAGCGAAGATCAGCGACGTCGCACGCGAAGCGGGTGTCTCCGAGGCGACGGTCTCCCGCGCCCTCAACAACCATCCGACCGTCGGGCCCGAATTCGTCAAACGCGTACGTGCCGCGGCCGACCGGCTGGGCTACCGTCCGAACGGCATCGCTCGCAGCCTGCGCCGGCAGACCACGAACGTGCTCGCCCTCATCATCACCGACGTGAGCAATCCCTTCTTCACGGCCATCACCCGCGGGGTCGAGGACGTCGCGCAGCTCGGTGGCTACTCCGTGCTGCTCTGCAATTCCGACGAGGATTCCGCGAAGGAGGCCACCTATCTCGACGTCGCGGCACAGCAGCAGGTGGCCGGGGTGATTCTCGCGCCCCACCAGGCCGGCAGCGACGTCTCGCGGCTGAGCGCGGCATCCATTCCCATCGTCGTCATCGACCGCCCGCTGGAAGAACCCTTCGATTCGGTGATGGTGCAGTCGCGCGAGGGCGCGCGCGCCGCGACCGAGCACCTCATCGATTCCGGCTGGGTGCGCCCCGCGTGCATCAGCGGACCGGACGACGTCGCGACCGCCGAAAGCCGGCTCGAGGGCTACCGTGACGCCGTACGCGCCCACGGCTTCGACGAGATCTTCGTGCACACCCCGTTCCGCGCCGAGGGCGGGGCGGCGGCCGCCGCCGAACTGCTCGACTCGGCCAACCCTCCTGACGCGCTCTTCGTCGGCAACACCCAGCTCGCCCTCGGTGTCATGACCGAGCTGCAACGCCGGGGACTCGAGATGGGGCGCGACATCGGTGTCATCACCTTCGACGACGCGCCCTGGGCCACGCTCATCGATCCACCGCTGTCAGTCGTCTCACAGCCGGCCTACGAGATCGGCACCCGCGCCGCCGAGTTGCTGCTGGAGCGCATGAAAGGCACAGCCCCCGAGGGCACCCGCGCGGTATCGCTCGGCACGACCTTGCGGATCCGGGAGAGCTCGATCCGGCACTGACCGGATCGTCGTTGACGGCGACGCGGCACCCGCCTACGATTGAGAAATCGATTACTCACCGCTCACGCGGACCTTCTCAGTGTGGAGAACCCAATGCAGGAATCATCGTTCATGCTCACCGACAGCTACGCGAGGGGCGGTACGGAGCAGCCCCTTCTCGATCGCACCATCGGCGCCGACTTCTCGGCGACTGTCGCGCGGTTCGCCGATCGGGAGGCCCTGGTCGAGCGGGCGACGGGCCGGCGCTGGACCTACGCCGAGCTGGATGCGGAAGTGGACGCCGTCGCGCTCGGCCTGCTCGCGCTGGGCGTCGGCACGGGTGACCGCGTCGGAATCTGGGCACCCAACTGTGCCGAGTGGGTCTTCGTGCAGTACGCGACCGCGAAGATCGGCGCCCTGCTCGTGAACATCAACCCGGCATACCGAACGCACGAACTCGCCTTCGTCGTCAGGCAGTCCGGCCTGCGCGCGCTCGTGGCAGTACCCGAGTTCAAAGGCTCGAGCTATTCGGACATGATCGACGCGATCCGGGCCGAGTCTCCCGACCTCATCGACGTCGTGCTGATCGGCGCCCCCTCCTGGCAGTCCCTGGTCGCCGCCGGTCGTGCCGGTGACCGATCCCGGCTGGCCGAGATCGGGTCAGCACTCCGGCCCGACGACCCGATCAATATCCAGTACACGTCGGGCACCACCGGGTTTCCGAAAGGGGCGACGCTGTCGCACCGCAACATCCTGAACAACGGCTTCTTCGTGGGCGAGCTGATCGCGTACACCGAGCAGGACCGGGTGTGCATCCCGGTGCCGTTCTATCACTGCTTCGGCATGGTGATGGGAAACCTGGGCGCGACCAGCCACGGTGCGGCCATGATCATCCCCGCGCCCGCATTCGACCCGGTGCTCACGCTGGCCGCTGTTGCGGAGGAGCGCTGCACGTCCCTCTACGGCGTTCCGACGATGTTCATCTCGATGCTGAACGATCCGAGCTTCGACAGCTGGGATCTGTCGAGTCTGCGCACCGGCATCATGGCGGGGTCGCCCTGCCCGGCGGAGACGATGCGGCAGGTGATCGAGCGGATGGGCGCCAGCGAGATCTGCATCTGCTACGGCATGACCGAGACCTCGCCGGTCTCGATGCAGACGCGGCTCGATGACGGCTTCGACGTGCGCGTGGCGACCGTCGGCAGCGTGCACCCGCACCTGGAGATCAAGATGATCGACCCCGAATCCGGCGCGGTGCTTCCGCGCGGTGAGATCGGGGAGTTCTGCACGCGCGGCTACTCGGTGATGCTCGGCTACTGGGACCAGCCCGACAAGACAGCGGAGACGATCGACGCCGAGGGCTGGATGCACACCGGCGACCTGGCGATGATGGATGCTGACGGGAACGTGCGTATCACCGGACGCATCAAAGACCTCGTGCTGCGCGGCGGGGAGAACATCTATCCGAGGGAGATCGAGGAGTTTCTGCTCACCCACCCCGACATCCTCGACGTGCAGGTGATCGGCGTGCCTGACGCGAAGTACGGCGAGGAGCTGATGGCCTGGGTACGGATGAAACCAGAGACGATGCCGGTCGACGCCGCCAGCCTGAAACAGTTCAGCACCGGCCGGCTCGCGCACTACAAGATCCCGCGCTACGTGCACATCGTGGATGAGTTCCCCATGACCGTGACCGGCAAGGTGCGCAAG
>JAZJYU010000078.1:0-4406 GCA_040390225.1 Actinomycetota bacterium
AGTGAACACGTACACGGTTTCGGGCACTCCGAGCGACCCTCCACTCCGCCCTCACGGCAGATGTCGATCTCCGTTGCCGAGGTCATGCTTTCGAGTCTAGTTATCCGCCCGCCGGGAGAGGGGCGACGGCCACCAGATGCGCTTGCCCAGGTCGGATGCGAGGGCCGGCACGAGGAGAGTGCGCACCACGAGCGTGTCCAGAAGCACCCCGAAGGCGACGATGAACGCGATCTGCACCAGGAACAGCACGGGGATCACGCTGAGTGCCGAGAAGGTCGCCGCCAGCACGATGCCGGCAGAGGTGATCACACCACCGGTGAGTCCAAGACCCCGCACGATGCCCTGGCGGGTTCCATAGACTTTGCTCTCCTCACGCACCCGGGTCATCAGGAAGATGTTGTAGTCGATGCCGAGGGCCACCAGGAAGACGAATCCGTAGAGCGGAACGCTGGGGTCGGCGCCGGGGAAGTGGAAGATGCCGTCGAACACGAGAGCCGAGACCCCGAGCGCCGCGGCGAACGAGACGATCACGCTGGCGATGAGCAGAACGGGCGCCAGGATCGACCGGAGCAGGAGCATGAGGATGAGGAGGATCACCGCGAGCACGATCGGGATGATCTTGTTGCGGTCGTCGATGGAGGTCTGATTGGTATCGATGGCGGTCGCTGTGACGCCCCCGACCAGTGCGCTCGACGACACCGTCTTCGTCGCGGATCGGAGTGCGACCACCGTCTTCTCCGCGGCCGCGGAGTCGGCCGCATGGTCGAGCGTGGCCTGCAGCATCACCCGGCCGCCGACCACCTTCGGCGTCGCTTCCGCGTACAGCGGCGCATTCGCCGCGCTGCCGGTCGGCAGCGTTCCGGTCGGGCTGCCGGTCGCCACGATGGCCACCGACTGCACACCGCTCACGCCGGCCACGGCATCCGCCAGCCGGTCGAGGGATGTCGCCGGGCCGACGATCACGGCCGGACTGCCCGACCCGCCCGGGTAGTGCTTTCCGAGCGCCGCCTGGCCGTCACGGGCCTCGGAGTGGCTGAGAATGAGATCGCTCTGCGGCACACCCGTCGCCCGCAGCCCCAGCAGACCGCCTCCTGCGGCCAACAGAACAACGGTGGCGATGATCCAGACCGGGCGCGAGCGGGTCGAAACGAGCCGGCCCACGCCTGCCCACAGGCCCTTTGCCGATGGTCCGACCAGCCGCGGATGCGGAGAGCCGAACGTCGGACGCACGGGCCAGAACGAGGCGCGGCCGCAGGCGAGCAGCAGCGCCGGCAGCAGGGTGAGCGCGGCGAGCACCGAGAACGCAACCCCGATCGCCCCGACCGGCCCCAGCGCCTTGTTGGAGTTGAGGTCTGAGAACAGCAGGCACAGCAGCCCCACCATCACGGTTCCCCCTGAGGCGAGGATGGGCTCGACGCTGCCGCGCAGCGCGGCCCAGGTGGCGTCCCAGCGCTTCTCGTGATCGCGGAGCGCCTCCTTGTAGCGGGAGACGTACAGCAGCGAATAGTCGGTCGCCGCACCGATGACGAGGATGAACAGGATGCCCTGCACCTGTCCGTTCAGCGTGACGATCCCGCCCTTTGCCAGCCACCACACGGTGAGGATCGACGCGCAGAGTGCGAAGACGGCGCTGCCGAGCACCAGAATGGGCAGCAGTGGCGACCGGTAGACGATCACGAGGATGAGGAAGACGGCACCGAGGGCGGCCAGCAGCAGGATGCCGTCGATTCCGGCGAACGCGGAGACGAGGTCGGCGGTGAAGCCTGCCGGTCCTGTGACGTAGTGCCCGAGGCCGGGTCTCGCGCCATCGCCGAGCTCGGTGCGCACCGTGGCCACCGTGGTGCCGGCGTTCTTGGTGCCGATCGGCACCACCACCTCGAGCGCTTCTCCGTCTTTCGAGGGGATGGCCGGCGAGACGCCCGAGTTCACGCCGGAGGTCGCGGCTATCGTGCTGATGGCGCTCTCGACGTATGCCCGGTCGGCCGCCGTGATCCCCCCGGTGCGGGTGAAGAGCACGACGGCGGGCAGCGACGCGGTGTCGGAGAAGTCAGCGAGCAGCTTCTGCACCTTCGTCGCGTCGGCGCTCGCCGGCAGGTAGGTGGTCTGGTCGTTCGACGAGACCTCGCTCACCTTGCCGAAGTATGGCCCGCCGACGCCGCCGATGCCCAGCCAGGCGAGGATGAGCACGGCCGGGATGATGGCCCGCAGCGCCCGCCTCACGAGCGGACGATCGTCGCGCCCGAGGCGGCGAGTTCGGCGAGCGCCCGATCGCTCGACTCCGCGGCGACCCCGGCCACCAGGTCGGTGAGCACGGTCACCTTACGGCCGGAATCGAGCGCGTCGCGCGCCGACGCGAGCACGCAGTAGTCGGTCGCGATGCCGACGACGTCGATGTCGGTGACACCAAGCTCGTCCAGTTTTCGCGGCACGGTCTCGCCGTCATCCGTCGTCCCCTCGAAGATGGAGTACGCCGGCGCGCCCTGTCCTTTGCGCACGTGAATCGTCACGTCGTCGATGTCGAGGTCGGGGTGGTACTCGGCTCCAGGGGTGCCGGCGACGCAGTGCACCGGCCAGGTGGTGACGAAGTCGGGTGCTCCGTCGACGGCGAAGTGGCCGCCGTTGTCGTTCGCCGCGTCGTGCCAGTCACGTGAGGCGAACACCGCGTCGTAACGACCAGGATGCTCAGCCAGATAGCGTGAGATGCCCGCCGCGACCGCCGCGCCGCCCTCCACCCCGAGCGCACCGCCCTCGGTGAAGTCGTTCTGCACGTCGATGATGAAGAGCGCACGGGTCATGACCCAATATTAGTACGCTAGCTGACTAATTATTCGAGAGATTGTTCCCGCAGGTGAAGACGGCGGTGGTGATCGTGTCGAGGGCCGTCATGGCCGAGTTCGCGTTGAGCTTGCCCTCGGCGAAGAACGCGAAAGACAGCGCGGTGCCGTCTGCCGCGTGCACGATGCCGGCCAGCGCGTATGCCGTGGCGATCGACCCCGTCTTCGCGTTGACCGCGCCGCGCGCGACCGCATTCGGGCCGCTGAAGCGGCTTGCGAGTGTTCCCGTCTTGCCCGCGACCGGCAGTGCGTTGTAGATGAGGTCGAGATTCTTGCCGGCCGGATTGGCCAGCACCTGCACCATCAGTTTCGCGACGAGCGAGGGAGCGACCGCGTCGAGGTTGCTCTCACCTGACCCGTCCTTGATGATCAGGCCGGTCGCGTCGAGACCGTAGCTCGTGAGCGCGCTCGTATAAGTGGGAGTGAGCGACCCAGACGACCCGTCGCGCCCGCTGACCTTCGACGAGACCCTGGCCATCATCTCGGCGAGCGTGTTATCGCTCACGGGGAGCATCTGGCCGATCAGTGTTGAGATGGGCTGCGACTGCACCTGGCCGAGTTGCTGGGACCCTCCGATCGCACTGCCCTTCGAGATCGGCGTATCGGCCGGCAGACCGAGGGCCTGCAGGAAGGCGGCGCCCGCGGCACCCACCGGGTCTGTGCTGCGCGGACTGTTCTGCGCCGACGGGTCCGCGCGATCGCCGTCCACCATCAGCGCGGTGATCAGAGGCTGGTAGCCCTGAGTGCGCTCGGTCACCGGCCAGCTCGGGTCCCAGTTGTCCGCCGGATTCCACATCGTCGCATCGAGCACGACGGAGGTGATCGGCTGGCTGCCCATGGCGCTCTTCACCTGGCCGGCGAGATCCTCGATGGTGGGTGCGCCCTTGTACACGGTTCCACCAGAGGAGGCGACGTGCAATGTCGGGTCACCGCCGCCCACGAGCACAACCGACCCGGGCGTGGTTCCCGCGTAGACCGTGGTCTTGAAGGTGTAGTCGGGACCGAGGTCGTACAGCGCCGTCGCCGAGGTGAGCAGCTTCATCACGCTGGCCGTCGCCACACCCGTGCTGCCGTTCCGGTCGAACAGTACTTCGCCCGTCGTCGGGTTGATGACAGTGCCGCTGAACGAGCCGAGGGCGGTGTTCGCGGCCTGCCCGGCCACCGAGCAGGTGCGCAGCGGGGTCGCGGTCGAGATGCCGCTGGGCGTCGCCCGCGGTGCTGCCGTTGTCGGAACAGGAGTGATCGCGGCGGAGGGTGTGGCACCGATCGCCATACCGGCGAACACGGAACCGGTCGCCAGCAGCAGGAACACGACGCCGATCGCGGAGAACAGCCAGGCGTTCGGATGCGCGGCGAACGACGCCAGAAGACCCTTGCGGTCGGTTTCGGCCGGGCTCGGCTTGCCGCTCGATGCCGTGCCCCGGCCGCGCTTCGGACCGGATCCGCGCGCGGCACGCCGACTCTGTGGCTGCTCCGCAGGCGGCTCAGCGGGTGGCTGGCCTTGGCCGAAGTCGAAGGGGTCCGTCACCCCGCCATGTTAGCCGACGTGGCTTCGATGCGGCTCTGGGTCAT
>JAZJYU010000078.1:4416-17624 GCA_040390225.1 Actinomycetota bacterium
GCGCCAGGGCATCGTGTCGGGCCGACTGCCCCGCGAGGCCGATCTGGCGACGCACCTCGTCCAGCGTTTCCATGATCTGCACCGATTCCGACGGAGGGAGGACCGATGCGGTGGTGAGCCCGTCGCGGATGCGGCGCTCGGCCTCCCAGGCCTGGAACTGCATCCCGCGCTGCGACACCGGCTGCTGGAACGTCTCGATCACCTTCTGCTGGCTGTCTCTGACCGTGAAGGTGGTCGGCGTGTAGAAGACCGACTCGATGTCGATCCATCCTTCGGTGCCGATGATGGTGGCGGTATTCGGTCCGGCCGTGTCGAGCGCGCAGGAGAGCAGCGCCTGCTGGCCGTCGTCGTAGCCGAGAATGATTGCGGTCTGCCGGTCCACCCCGGTCGACGCGGTCTTCGCCGCGTTCGCCTGAATGGTGGCCGGCTTACCGAAGACGTCCCAGGCGAGCGAGATCGGATAGATGCCGAGGTCGAGCAGCGCGCCGCCGCCGAGGTCGGGGTTGTTGATGCGGTGCTGGGGGTCTTTGGGCAGAAACTGCGTGTGATCGGCGATGAGCGTGCGCACTTGGCCGATCAGGCCGGAGGAGATGATTTCGCGGATACGGATCATGTGCGGCAGGAATCGGGTCCACATGGCCTCGAGCAGCACGAGATGCTTCGCCTCGGCCAGGTCGACGAGCTCCTTCGCCTCCGCGGCGTTGAGCGTGATCGGCTTCTCGATGAGCACGTGCTTGCCCGCGTTCAGTGCGAGAAGCGCGTCGTGATGATGCATCGGATGCGGGGTCGCGACGTAGACGATGTCGACCTCTGGGTCTGCCACCAGTTCTTCGTAGCTGCCGTGCGGGTTCGGGATGCCGAACTTCGACGCGAACGCCGCAGCCGACTCGATGGTGCGCGACCCGACGGCCGTCACCGTGAACCCGTTCTTCAGCAGATCGTTGGTCTGCTCACCTGCGATCCACCCCGTACCGAGGATGCCCCAGCGAATCTCTCCAGCCATGACTCCGACGTTAGCAGGGAGCCCAGCGTGCCGCCGCACGGGTGAAGCTGTACGGCTCGTCCGGAAGCCCACCGTGCGTCATTGCGAAGTAGATGCAGATGCCGGAGGTGCTGCCGGCGTAGCTCGGCTTGTACAGCGCTAGCCGATGCGCCATCGAGTCCCACCACTTCTGGGCGACCGTCGCGCCGTCGTTGCCAGAGCCGCCGGCGAGGTTGCCGTCACAGCCGTAGCTCGGAACCTCGGTCGAATACAGCTGGCCATCGGGGCCGGGAGCCAGGCTCTGAACGCCCGCGTGGCCCCAGGTGTTGCCCGGGTCCTCGCTCGGGTCTTCCGCCATCCAGTAGAGGCGCTGCTCCATGCACGAGTCGTAGCGGAAGTTTCCCGACGGAATCGGATCGAGGCAGTTGGCGACGCGGATCGCGTTGAACTGCGCCGAGAACGACTGGATGTCGCCGGTGGTCGTACCGCTGACTCCGCGGCCATCAGAGCCGCTCGGGGCGCTCCCGCCACCGCTCGCGCCGCTCGGGCAGGACTGGCCTGCAGCCGCGCGGGCTGCCGCGCGCTGCGACGGGGTCTGCGTGGCGGCGGTGGCCGGGTCGACGGGTACCGGCACCGGTACCGGCTTCTGCGCGATGTGCTCGGTGTCCGTGGTGATCGCGGATGTCGTGACCGCGCTGGCCGACGCTATCTGCGCGTCGCTCTCGTGTATGGCGGCAATCCCGGCATCCGTCGGATCACTCGCTGCCGAGGTAGTCGTGGGGGTGGTGGGGGTGGTGGCGAAGATCGGGAGGCCGGTCTCGTCGGCCACGGCGGACGTCGACACCGACGCCTGGAGCGCCGGTCCCCCGCCTCCGATGAAGGGAAGCACCAATACGAGAACGGCCGTCAATATGGTCGTGAATAGAGCGAAGCGCTTCATTTCAGATTCCCCCGAACCCGTAGCCGCGTACCCCGAATTGTCGCGTCTGTGACCTAAAGCTATGCCCTCCAGGGCTGCTCAACAAGGGACTAACGACCCTCGACCCCAAAGAGTCCCGCGAATGGGGGGCATTCAGCACGAATCGGCCGCCCCCCGTTCGAGGGCTAGACCGAACCCGGTGTCCCCCGAAATCACGAAATTTCCCTCTCCAGGTCCTGACGGCACTCGGACCCTCGCGCATCGTCTTCAGGTGGTGCGACAGTGTCGATTTCTGCACGTCGAGCGAGAAGGTGTCCACCGTCTTCCGATGAAACCGGCCAGCGTGATGAGGATCTCCATCCGGCCTGGGTCGGCCAGGCGGTGCAGCACGTCGGCAAGATGCAGATCTTCTGCCTATGTTCCGCTCGTCGGCGGCGCGGCCGTGCTCGTGTCGCTTGCGGCGTTCCTCATCGGCTACCTCACTCGCGGCGGCAGTGCCTCAGCTCGGGTCGCCGACGAGGCGAAGCAGCCGGCCTGACACCAGTTCGAAGGGCTCGATGCTGTGCTCGGCGCGACTGAGCACCACGGCACCCTCGGCACCGGAGACCAGGAGTGCCGCGAAGCTCTGCGCCTCATCGGCGGTCATGCCGCCCTCGGCGAGCAACTCGCCCAGGCGAAGACGCCAGGTGCGGAACACTGATGCCGCGTGCTCGAGCAGCTGCGGGGAGTCGGTGGCAACGGTGACGGCCAGCACCGAGCATCCGGCGTGGAAGTCGGAGCGAAGCAGCACCTGGCGCCAGGCCTCGAGAAAGTTCGCGGTGACCACCCGGGCCGGCTGGCCGGCAGAGCGCTCGATCAGTGCGGTGGCGATGGCTCCCGCGTGATCCACGGCGGCGGCGACGAGCTGGTCCTTGCCCTCCGGGAAGTGGTGGTAGATCGATCCGCGCGGTGCGCCGGTGAGCTTCAGCACCTCGCTGAACGACGTCTCCTGCAGACCCTTCGATGCGAGCAGGCGCGTCGCGCCCTCGATCATTCGGGTGCGACTCTCACCGGCCATCCCGGCCTCCTTTACTGCTGCTTCGCCTGCAGCTCGGCGATTTGGGCGCGGGCGGCGGTGACGAGCTCGTCGTTCGTGTTGGCGTGACCGTCGAGGCCCCAGCCTCCCGCGACGGCCTCCGTCAACAGTACCCAGGTGCGGCCGGTGATCGCCGGGTCGCCGGATGCGGTGGCGATGAGGTCGGTGAGATGCCTGACGACGGCGAGCTGCTTGTCGCGGTCGAGCGCACCGGCGTTCGTGAGCACCTGGACGCGCACGTAGTTCGTGTCGCCATTCACATTCGAGAGATCGCCGGCGGGGAGGTCGTGAACGAAGCCGGCGGTGTTCTGGCGGAACAGGGGAAGGTTCGGCACTGCCTCGATCGCCATCACGGTGGTGGCAAGGTCGATGGCGAGCTGGTGCTTGTCGGCAAAGGTGCCTTCAGTCGCGTATACGTCGATCATGGGCATGGCGGACTCCTTAGAAGAATTATGACGGCCATCATATGATGGCTTATGACGACCGTCATAGTCAAGGCACGGGATAGCGTGGTCACGTGGATGACGAACTGGTCGACGAACTCATCCGCGCCACGACCACCGTCGGCGAGCACTACTACGCCAGCGCGGCGCTCGTCGGACTCGGGGTGCAGGAGGCGCGGCTGCTGTTCATCCTCACCACAGAGCCGAGCAACATGCTTGGCCTCAGTTCGGCCCTTAACGTTCCGAAGTCGACGCTGACCGGGCTCATCGCCCGTATGGAATCCGCGGGGCTGATCACCCGCGATCGCGGCGAAGCCGATCGGCGCCACCTCGTCGCGAACCCCACAGCGAAGGGCCGAAAGGTCGCCACTGCCTTCACGGCGGAGCTCGCCGCCCGGGTTTCGGCGATCGTTCCCGACGATCCCGAATTCGCCGGCATTCTCACTGCCGTGCTGAAGAACGCGGAGTCAGGCGAGGGGTAGAAGTCCCGTCGGGTCCGGGATCCCCGCCAGCAGCTCGCGCAATCGCTTGCGCCGGCGGGCCGAAAGCCCGTCGACGATCTCGTGCACACTCTGCCGCACTCGCGAGTCGAACCTGTCGAGCAGCTCGTCGCCCTCCTCGGTGGGCCAGACCGCCTGGCGGCGGCGATCCCGCAGGTCGACCTTGCGCACGACGAGTCCCGCCGACACGAGCTGATCGATAACGCTCGTCGCGGTGGACTTGGTCACGCCGAGCCGGGTTGCGACCCCGGTCATCGTCGGACCGAGTCGCGCGACGCGGAGGGCCTGCAGTTGCAGTGCGGTGCAGCCGGATTCGGCTCGGGCCTCGAGCACCCGCTCCCCGACGGCCGTCGAGACGCGGATGAGCGCGGCACCTGCTGCCAGGGGCGTATCCACCATTCGTCAAAGATACGACGCTCGGAGTATTTCGGTCCGCAGCCCTGGATTAAGTACGCATCTCGTACTACTTTCGAAATTAGTACGAGACTCGTACTGAATGGAGGGAATTTCATCATGACCGCAATCACCCGCGCAACTCCGGCCCGCCGCCTCACCGTGTCCCTGCTGGTCGGCGCCGGCGCACTCGTCGCCCTTGCCGCGAACTCCATCGTCGCCATCGCCGCGGTGGCCGCCGGTGCGAACGCCGCCTTCCCGCCGCTCATGACCGCCCTGTACGGACCGTTCTCGGTGGTCGGGGTCGTCATCGCCTACCTGGGCTGGTCGATCATCCGCTCCCGCGCCGCCCACCCGGCACGGGTGCTGCGAGTGCTGGTACCGGTGCTCTCGGTGCTGTCGTTCGTTCCCGACTCCGTGCTGCTGGCGACGGGATTCATCCCCGGCGCATCACCGACCGCGGTCGTCGCGCTCATGATCATGCACGTCGTCGTGATCGGGGTCGCGGTGCCACTCAGCCTGAGGCTCGCTCCCCTGCGGTGACCCGCATATCATCGGGTCCATGGCCCTTCTGCACCAGGCGACTCTCACGCCGTCGAAGCTCGAATTGCTCGCCGAGTGGCTGCCCGAACAGGACTGGTTCCGGGGCGAAGGCGAGCTGGAGCGCGTCGCGTACTTCCGCTTCGACGACCCCGAGGGCGAGGTCGGAGTTGAGACGCTGCTCATCCGGGCAGGTGCAGGGCCCGTGCTGCAGGTTCCACTCACCTACCGCGGCTCGCCGCTCGAGGACCGGGATGACGCCCTGATCGGCACCATGCAGCACTCGGCTCTCGGCCCACGCTGGGTCTACGACGGCCCGCGCGATCCTGTCTACCTGCAGACCCTCGCCGTACTGACCGGCGGCACTCAGGTCGAACTCTGGATCGACGAAGGACAGGGACTCGTTCAGCGCGAACCCGACGCGACGGTGACGGGCACCGGCAGCACGGGCACCGTCGTTCCCGCGACCGATGACCTCGATATCGATCTCGTGCGGACGCCCGAACCCGGCCGCCACGCGGACGCTCCAGCCCTCATCGGCCGGTGGGAGGGCGCTGACGGGATGCTGCTCGCGACAGTCGCTCCGCGCGCCTAGTTCCCCGCCTGAACGAAACCGTGGCCGGCATCGTGGCGCAGGGGAAGCCGCCGCCACACCGGAGAACCCATAGCGCTCGAGGCCGGAACCACCCTTTCGCTGGGCTTCACAACCCGAGCGGAATGTCAGTTCGCGCGGGCAGCAGTTTCTCGCTGACAACAGCGACGAGGCAGTCGACGGTCTCCATCAATTGCTCGGCCACGCTCCTGTCGGAACGGTCGTCGTCGTGCATGATCCGCCCGAGCGCGGCCATCACGAGCGTGACCGCGAGTTCGGCCTGCTCGATGCCGGCGGCCCGTTCGGCCGCCAGCGTCACGAACTGGCCGCGCACCTCGATCATCATGCGTGACAGCGTCACCATGAGTTCTGGATGCCGGGCCATGAGGTGCTTCATCCGGGCCTGGCTTCGCCCGAGCTCAGCCGTACTGCCGATGGCCGTGCACAGTGCGGCGACGAGTCCGCCGCGGGCGGAGAGGAACGTCGAACGAACGAGTGGGTCCACCGCGGTGCCGCGCATCTCGAGTGCGGCAGCCGCCTTCGACGGGTAATAGTTGAAGAAGGTTCGCGCCGAGACATCCGCCTCCTGGCAGATCTGCTCGACGGTGGTCGCTTCGAGACCCTGTGCGTCGACGAGGCGGTATGCGGCCTCATGGATGGCGAGTCGGGTCTGCTGCTTCTTGCGCTCGCGAAGACCGACGTCTTCTGGGTGTTCTTCGGGAAGTGTGGTCATGGGCGGGATCCAGGCTCTGACCGGTGGCTGGCGGTCGCCGTGTGGCGACCGCCAGCCCTCGGATCAGGCTTGCTGGGTCTGGATGCTTCCGGTCTCGCTGAGTCCGGCCTCGTCCGCCCGCTGCTGCAGGGCCGAGGTCTTCCGCAGCGGCGGCACCCGGAAGAAGATGCTCAGCACGAAGGCCAGCAGGATCACCCCGAGACCGATCCAGTAGATGGACACGACCGACGTGTTGAATCCGACCTTGAAGGCCTTCGTCAGGCGAGGGTCGGCACCGTTCAGGAACGACGTGTCGCTCGTCGACGCATTGCTCGAGCTTGCCGTGGTGCCCTTCTTCAGCTCCTTCACGATGGTCGGGGTCAGTTTGTCGACGTAGTAGCCGCGCTGGCTGGCGTTCGACCAGTCCACGGAGACCCCGTTGCCGACGACACTCGCGTGAGCGGCCTTCGCCACCGCGGCGAGCACTACGGGCTGGGCGGCCGGCGGAGCCGCAGCTGTCGCCTTGGTGGCCGCGGCGGTGAGTTCCTTCTGGATGTTGCTCTTCAGCGGGTCGACGATCGGGTTCCACAGCTGCTTCATGATCGCCTTGTTGTTCGAGGCGTCAGCGACGCTCGGCGTCAGTGCGGCGTTCAGACCGGAGCTGAGCGTCGAGGTGTTCTCGTTCGACGAGATGATATTGCCCGGCAGCGCCGCGAACAGCACGGACAGCAGCACGGCGACTCCCAGCGTTCCACCGATCTGACGGAAGAACGTCGACGCACCGGTCGCAACACCCATCTGGTGCGGCTCCACAGCGTTCTGGCTGGCCAGGGTCAGCGTCTGCATCATCTGGCCGAGGCCGAGTCCGATGAGGAACATCGCGATGAAGATGAACCAGAGCGGCTTGTCGTAGGTGAGGAAGGTCAGCGTGAGATAGCCGCCGGCGAGGAAGATCGTGCCCGTGACCGGGAAGATGCGGTAATGGCCGGTGCGCGAGATGATCTGGCCGGAACCGATCGACGCGATCAGCAGGCCCGCCATCAGCGGCAGGCTCGCGAAACCGGAGTTCGTCGGGCTGAGGCCGAACACGATCTGCAGGTAGAGCGGCAGGGTCAGCAGCGCGCCGAACATCCCGAACCCGACCAGCACACCCAGAATGGTCGCCATCGAGAAGGTGCGCGACCGGAACAGGCGCAGCGGAATGATCGCGTCGGCTCCCATCACTCGTTCGATGAGGATGAACGCCACCAGGCTGACGGCGGCAACCACATAGCAGACGATCGCTCCCACTGAGGTCCAGCCCCAGTCGCGTCCTTCTTCCGCAACGAGCAGCACGGGAACGAGGGTCGTGACGACGGTGGCCGCGCCCCACCAGTCGATGCGCGGCGCGGTGGCCTTGTGGAACTTCGGCAGGTGCAGGAACCGCAGCACCATGGCGAGGGCCAGGATCGCGATCGGCACGTTGATGAGGAACACCCAGCGCCATCCGGCGATGAACAGGATGAACGGGGCACCGGCGAACAGGCCGCCGATGAGCGGGCCGATCACCGAGGAGATGCCGAAGACGGCCAGGAAGTAGCCCTGGTACTTCGCACGTTCGCGGGGGGCGAGGATGTCGCCCATGATCGCGAGCGGCAGCGACATGAGCGCACCGGCACCGATGCCCTGGAACGCGCGGAACGCGGCCAGCATGTACATCGAGGTCGAGAACGACGACAGCAGCGACCCGACCAGGAACACCGCGATGCCGAAGATGTACAGCGGACGCCGCCCGAAGATGTCGGAGAGCTTGCCGTAGATCGGCACCGCGATCGTGGAGGTGATCAGGTAGGCGGTGGTGACCCAGGCCTGCTGGTTCAGGCCGTGCAGGTCATCGCCGATTGTGCGGATGGCGGTACCGACGATGGTCTGATCGAGCGAGGCGAGGAACATGCCTGCCATGAGGGCGTAGATGACCAGCAGGATCTGCCGGTGCGACATGATCGGCGATGACGCCGGCGACGAGGATGCCGCGGGTTGCGCCGATGCGGGCGCGGTTGCAGTAGACAAGGGAGTCCTTCAGTGACGAAAATGAAAGTCGGACGTCACCCGCCGCACCCAGGAGAATGGCGCCGCGAGCGCCGACATTGGCGTGCTGTTTTTGCAGACTCTGCAATATTACACGACTGCATGTCTGCGTCAAGTGCACGTTTATCTGAGCGTTGGTCATCCGGGACCGAGGATACCCCTTGGCATCCGGCAGTTCGGGGAGCACAGTGAACGCATGGCCAACCAGGTAGTGCACATCGAGATCATCGGACCCGATCCGGCAATCCTGCGCACGTTCTATAGGGAACTGTTCGACTGGGACGCGCCCGCGGGCGCGCCCGTCGCTCCCGCCATCTCGGAGGTGACGGAGTACTCGTTCATCGAGCCGGAATCCGACTGGGGCGCGGCCGCCGGTGGCATCGGGGGCGGCACCGAATTCGAGGCGCACACGGTCTTCTACATTGGCGTCGACGACGTGCGGACGACGCTCGCTCGTGCGGTGGTGCTCGGCGGCGAGGTCGCCCTGGCTCCGCAGATCAACGAGGGTACCGGGGTGATGGTGGGCCACTTCCGTGACCCGGCGGGCAACCTGATCGGGGTCGCCGCGCCCGGCCAGACCTGAGTCGATACCATGCAGGATGACGAAGCCCTGGATCAGACGCAAGCGCAACGCGATCCCCCTCGCCTTCCTGATCGCCGGCATCGTCGTCGCGATCGTCGCGTACGTCAGCCCGTGGCCGTCCGCGCTGCTGGTGCGCGGGGTCTTCCGCGCCCTCGGCGACCGGACCACCGCGGAGATGCAGAAGCACGTGCCGCCGGCGGGAAGCGTCGATGCGACCCTCGGCGTGCAATACGCGCCCGGCGGCGTGGACACTCAGCTCGACCTGTTCTCGCCTGCCGGGTCGGCCGTGCCCCTGCCTCTCGTGGTGTGGATTCACGGAGGAGCGTGGATCGAGGGCGATAAGGAGAGCCGGGACCCGTACGCGCAGATCATCGCCGCCAAGGGCTACACGGTGGCGTCCCTCAACTACACGGTCGGGCCGGATGCGATCTATCCGACCGCGATCCGGCAGCTCAACGACGCGCTCGGCTTCCTCGCCGACAACGCGGCGCGGTATCGCGTCGATCCGGCACGCATCGTGATCGCGGGCGACTCCGCCGGGGCGCAGCTGGCCAGCCAGCTCGCCACGATGATCACGAATCCGGCGTACGCGACCCTGGTCGGCATCCGGCCGGCACTCTCCCCCGACCAGGTGCGCGGCGTCATCCTCGACTGCGGTGTCTATGACGTGTCGAGCATCCCGAATGCGCCCGGCATCGAAGGGTGGGGTTTCCGCACCGCGCTCTGGGCCTATCTCGGAAGCAAGGACTGGGCTCATACGGCGGGCGGAGACCAGATGTCCACGATCGACGACGTCACCGCCGCCTTCCCCGCCGCCTGGATCTCGGGCGGCAACGCCGATGCGCTCACCGCAGGCCAGTCGAAGCCGCTCGCGGCGAAGCTCAGCGGGCTCGGGGTGCCGGTCACCGAGCTGTTCTATCCAGACGGCCATACGCCGGCGCTCGGCCATGAATATCAGTTCCACCTCGACCAGAAAGATGCACAGCACGCGCTCCGGTCGACTATCGCTTGGCTCGGGACCGTCACGGCCGACCAGACGGGACGGTAAAAGGCCTCGCCCGGATCCTGAGATCCGGGCGAGGCCTTTCGGGTCGGCCGGTTGAGCGCTATCCGGCGAGCCAGGCGTTGAGCTTTGCGGTCGCGTCCGCGAAGTTCTTCGTGTACCAGCTCACGTCCTGGTTCACCACGGTGCCCTTGTTCACTGCCTTGTTGTAGACCTGCAGCTTCTGGGCGTTGGCCGAAAGCACCAGTTTCGCCGAGAGATTGACCGGGGCGGTACCGAGCGACTGCGACATTCCGGCGACAGCCGTCGGGTTGGTGATCGCCGACGCGAGGAACCGCTCGGCCGCCTTCGCCTTCGGGTCACCCTTCGGAACGGCGAACGCGTTCAGCGAAACCACGGTGGTGTCCCAGACGATCGTCATCTTCACGCCGCTGTTGAGCAGGGGAACGTCGCGAGAATCGGAGAGCATGAACATCGAAACCTGGCCCGATGCGACATCCTGCTGAAGCACACCCACGTTCGGCGCGAAGATCGTGCTGTCGCGGATGGTGTCGAGCTTCTTGAAGGCACGGGTGAGATCGAGCGGGTAGAGCTTGCTCGGCTTCACGCCGTCCGCAAGCAGCGGGTACTCGAGGATGCCGTTCTGAAGGTTGGTGAGCATGCCGCGCTTGCCCGGGAACTTCTTGGTGTTGAAGAAATCGGCGAGCGTCTTCGGCGCCGTGCTCGGGTCGGGGAACGCCGAGTCGAGGTAGGCGAACGGCGTCGCGTTGATGAAGTTGCCGATGTAGCACTTGCCGACCGTCTGCGGAACGAGGTCCTTGGTGTCCACGCTCGACAGGTCCAGGGGCTGGAAGATCGTGCCGCAACCCTGCTCCGCCGCGGCCGGAGAGGTCGCGACGATGTCTTGCGTGATGTTTCCGGCCAGCACCTGCGCCTGCACCTGTGCGACGTCGGGTGGCGAGCTGTTCACGAAGGTGACGTTCGGGTGCACCGCCGTGTACGGCTGCTGATAGTACTGAATCATGGCCGCCTGCCCGACTCCGCCGTAGCCGACGAAGCTGAGGCTGGTGGGGGTCGTGTCGTCCGCCGCGGACGAGCTCGTCGTCGCGGAGGGACTTGCCGATGGCGTACCGCCGGCTGCGGCGCAGCCTGCGAGGAGCGCCGCCGCTGCGGCCATGCTGACGCCCACGAGGGCGATCCTGGATCGTGACACCGATGTCATCCTTCCGTCGGGATGCACGACGACTTCGTCGGGCAGCTGTTCATAATGTGTGTGGAGAACACATTATGTGAACACTAGCGAGAACACGAGAGCGAGAACAAGATTGGACGAGGCCATTGTTACCAATTTGTGTTCATATACACGCAAGTATTGTTCGTAATGCGAACAAATAGCCGGAATTAGGAACCGACCATCGTGCTGAGGCTCGATGCGGCCGCGCGCAGCATCTCGACGCGGTCCTCCGAGCTGTCCCCCGGTGACAGCATCGCCGTCGTTCCGAGGATTCCCATTGCCGCCTGGATGTCCCGCCCACCGAAGACAGGGGCGGCCACTGAGGCGAGGCCCGCCCTCCCGAGGTCGGCCCAGGCGATCCCGTTCCTGCGCACCTTCGCGAGTTCCTCCTGCTCGGCTCGCGCCTCGGCGGGTGAGAGCTCGCTGTGCAGGCGGGCCGCGATGTCAGGGTTCACCTGGTAGGCCAGCAGCACGCGCGACTGGGCAGCTTTCAGCTCGAGCACCGTGCCGACATGCACGGTGAGCACGATGGTGCCGACGTTCGACTCCTCCACCAGGGTGACGATCGCGCCTGAGCGCCCGAGAAAGCTCAGCACCGTCGTCAGTCCCGAGGTATCGGCGAGCTGGCGCATCACAGTGGGAGCGAGCGTGAGGATCTCCTGCCGCTCTGACACGAGTGCGGAGACCTGGTCGAACAGGGGCCCAGGGCCGAAGCTCGCGTTGAGGAAGCCGGTGGCCTGAAGCGACTGCAGATAGCGGTACGCGGTGGTGCGGTTGAGGCCGAGCCTCTCAGCGACGAAGGCGGGCCGCAGAACACGGGTGTCCTGGTCGAGGAGGGAGAGCACGTTGGCCGCGCGTTCGATGGACTGGATCGTTCCGTGCTCACCGTCGGACATCGACACCACGGCGTCATCGCCGCGCTCTATGGCGTCACTCGGGTCTTCGCTCATGGCATGCTCTCCTAGACATCTGGCCGCGCGTCTTCCCGATGCCCGGTGATTCATAATACGAACAATGCTGCCGTCCGGGTGAACCACGCGGATGGGTCATATAATGAACTTGATCTACATAATGTGAACAACCGAACGAGGAGCCGACGATGACGCACGATGCCGACGCGCACCAGGCGCCGCTTGCCGGAAAGGTCGTGCTGGTCGTCGGCGCGAGCGCGGGAATCGGGGCGGACGCCGCGCGAGTCTTCGCGCGCGATGGAGCCTCGGTCATGCTGGCGGCCCGCAACCGAGGTCCCCTCGAGGCGATCGTCGACGAGTTGGTCGCCGACGGCTGCAGCGCCGCACTCGTCACCGGAGACGTGAGTTCCGCGACGGACGTCGCGCGGTTCGTGGATGCCGCGGTCGAACGCTTCGGCCGTCTCGACGGTGCGTTCAACAACGCGGCCCTCACCGGGGCCGGTCGACTGGACGAGGTCACCGAGGAGGACTTCGACCGCATCATGGCCGTCAACGTCAAGGGCGTCTGGCTGTGCATGCGCGAAGAACTGCGGGTGATGAAGCCTCAGGGCTCCGGGTCCATCGTGAACGTCAGCAGCATCGGCGGCCTGCGCGGCAGTCCGGGTCTCGGGGCATACCAGGCCACGAAGCACGCGGTGATCGGCCTCACCCGCACCGCTGCCCACGACAACGGGCCGCTCGGCATCCGCGTCAACGTGCTGGCCCCCGGTCCCACCGAGACGCCGATGCTCGTCAAGACCCGCGAGGCGATCCCCGGGGGAGTCGAGGCCCGCATCGCGGCAACGCCGCTGCGCAAGGTGGCGACGGGCTTCGAGGTGGCGAACGCCGCCGCGTGGCTGCTCAGCGACCGCGCCAGCCACATCAGCGGGGTCGTGCTCCCGGTCGACGGCGGTTTCAGCGCCTGAGCTGATTCACGGGCTGAAGGTCACGCTCCGCCCGGCGGCGACCGCCGCCGTTGCGGCCGCGCCGAACATGCTCGCGTCGTTGCTCTGCACCACGAAGGTGAAGTCCCGGTCGACCATCGACTGCACCGCGTCGACCGACGTGCCGGCGGGACCCCCGAGCGGCAGCCCGGCGGACCGTGCCGCGACCGCGACACCGCTGATCAGCTGCGCGACCTCGGGGCTGGACTGCGGCATCCCGACGTTCACCGAGAGGTCTGCGATGCCGACGAAGAGTGCGTCGACGCCCTTC
>JAZJYU010000078.1:17634-37588 GCA_040390225.1 Actinomycetota bacterium
CGCCGCCATGATCTCGGCGGCGTTCCGCGCACCATCACCGCTCTCGATCTGCGGCATGAAGACCACCTCTTCCTGACCGAACCGCACATACTCCTCGACCGGCAGACTGCCCCAACCGCCGGCGCGGCTCGTCGAGCCGGCCCCGCGGGTGCCCCACGGCTCGAACCGGATCGCACGCACCGCCTCCTCGGCCTGTTCGGCCGTGTCGGTGTGCGGCAGCATGATCCCCTCCGCGCCCGCGTCGAGGATGCGCTGGATCCAGCCACCGGCCAGACCGGGCACGCGCACGACCGACGACACACCGAGATGCAGCGCGACACCGATATGCCTGAACGTGGTCTCGAGGTCGAGCGGTGCATGCTCGAGGTCGATGACGATGAAGTCGAATCCGGCGATCGCGATCAACTCCACGGTCTCCTGCGACGGCAGTTTCACGAAAGTGCCGAGCGCAGGGCCTTCGGTTCGGGCGAGCGCCGCGCGCAGAAAGCTCCTTCGTTCGGCGTTCATGCCGGCGGCGCCGGGTACTCGTCGGCGTTCAGCACCCATCCCTGCGCGGAGAAGTCGACTCGCGGAGGGGAGAAGATATCGATGAGCTGCTGGTGCGGCCCGACGCCCTGCGTCGTGTGAATGGTGGGTGGCGGGATGATCGTGATCGACGGCGTCTCGACCTGGTCGTGCTGGTCATCCTGCCACGCGCTCGAGTCGGGACCCCATGGATAGCGGATGTGGTGGACGAATTCGCCCTTCACCGCCATCGACACCTGCTCGAAGTCGTCGTGGTAGTGCGGCGAGAGCTTCGTTGGGTCGCGTGGTTGCGGCTCCTCGGCCAGGAAGTTGATCATCAGCGTGGTCGTGCGGAAGATGCGGCCGAAACGGCCGGGCGCGACCGGGGTGTCCGCGAGGCGGTAGACACGGAGGGCGAAGCCGCCGACCGGGTCCGGCCACGGTACCATCGGGGCATGGCGGACATCCGGCACCTCATACGCCTTCTTATTGAGCGCGAGCTCGGCCAGATCGGTCGAGAGCGCCGAGAAGATGCGGACGAGGGGTCCGTCGCTCAGAACCTCCACCACGCTGTCGCCGGGGGGCACCACCACCAGGGCTTCTTCGGTGACCTCCACGGTCGAGCCGTCCGCCGTCACACGGATCGGCGCGCTGCCGGAATAGAGCACTATCGCGTACTCGTCGACCTGGCCGCTGCGAGCGAATGTGTCGCCCGCCTTCGCATCGGTCCAGCTGAACAGCATGGTCGACGAGCGGGCGATCCAGGTCACGCTGCCGCGCTCGGTCGTCTCGGTCGGTGGCAGTGTGTGGAACTCGATCCACTGAGCCGGCTTGACCGGGGTGGACGGGTCGATCTCGGTCGTCGCGGTGGCTGCGGGAGTCGCGAGCTGCGAGCGGATGTCGTCCTTCGAATACATGGCCATCGTGCGTCTCCTAGTCGCTGTTCTTCATCGTCGTCGCGCCCTTGAGCGCCAGCATCGCCCGGGCGTCCGCCGGGGTCGCGACGGTGCGCCCCAGTTCTTCGATCACGGCCCGGATCTTCTCGACCTGCTGTGCACTGCTGGTGGCGAGCTCGCCCCTGCGGATCCAGAGACTGTCTTCCAGCCCGACGCGCACATGACCACCCAGCCACGCGCTGTGCGTTCCGAACTGGAACTGGTTACGACCCGAGGCGAATGCCGAGAACTGATAATCGTCGCCGAACAGCTTGTCGGCGATGGCGACCATGTGGGTGAGGTTCTCGTGATCGGCGCCGATACCCCCCAGGATGCCGAAGACGCCCTGAATCATGAACGGCGGCTTCGCCAACCCCTTTTCGGCGAAGTAGGCGAGCGTGTACAGGTGGCCGATGTCGTAGATCTCGTACTCGAACCGCGTGCCGCCCTCGGCCAGGTGGGTGAGGATGTACTCGATCTGGGCATAGGAGTTGACGAACGGATTCTTGTAGGTGTTGAGCACGTACTGCTTCTCCCAGTCGTGCTTCCACTCGGTCACCCGGTCGGCGATCCCCGAGTAGACGAAGTTCATCGAGCCCATATTGAGCGAGGCCAGTTCAGGGCTGAACCGGGTGGCCCAGGCGAGTCGTTCGTCCATCGTCATCGACGACGCCCCACCCGTCGTGATGTTGATGACGACATCGACCTGGTCGAGGATCGCCGGGATGATCTGCTCGAAGACCTCGGCTTCGAACGCCGGCCGGCCATCGGGATGCCGTGCGTGCAGGTGGATGATCGCCGAGCCGGCGCGCGCGGCGCCCACAGCCGCCGCGACGACCTGCTCGGGTGCGAGCGGAATGTATTCGCTCTGCGACGGAACATTCACCGAGCCCGTGACGGCAGTACTGATGATGACCTGCGGTGCGTCCTGCATCAGATCTTCTCCTCGAGCCCGAGCAGATAGGCGGTGTTGTCGCAGATCATGGTGCGGATGTCCTTCTCCGAGACACCGTGATCGAGCAACTGGCCGACCAGGTAGATGTAGCCGTCCACGGGCAACGGGTTGCCCTTCTGGCCGAGATCGGAGTCGATGACGGTGTGCTCGGGCCCGAACTTCTCGATCCAGCCGACGAGTCGCTCGATCGGCCACTGCGGTGCCGACACCTGGGGGTGGTACATGGCGATCTCGTGCTCGACGAAGGCGCCGAGATCGATCGCGGCCTGGATCTCGGCATCCGTGTCGTTGACGATGAAGTCCGGATGCTGCAGCAGCATCCGCTTCACCCCGTTCTCCTTGGCCGTCTCGAAGAGGGCGAGCATCGACCGGCCGTCGAGGTGCCCGCTCGCGAGCAGCGCGCCGGCCTGGGCGACCTGCCGGGTGACCTCGATCGTCTGGCCGGACACGTCGCCGTGGGCGTCGAAGATCGACACCTCGTGCTCGCGCAGGTCGAGGGCGGCGGCGGGGAAGCCGTCGTCGTGACTGTGGGCTGCGATGTGCTGGGCCGACGACACGGTCGGCGCCCAGACGCAGCGACCACCCATCCCCAGACTCAGCGCGACCGCCGACGGGTTGATGCCGCCCTCCTCGGTATTGAGCGCGACCCCGCCGTAGACCGGCGTCGGCGCCTCCTCGAGTTGCGCCGCCATGGCGAGCAGGTCCATCACGGTGTTGTGGTGGTGCGACTTCACCAGGATGGCGCGCATATTGATGCGGGCACCGTCCCACGACGCGTCCACGTGATTGAGGCGGCGCGGGAATGGGCTCGGAGCGGAATGACAGTGGAGGTCGACCGTGCCGTCCAACACTGCGAGCACCGCCGCGCTTGCAGTCAGCGCATCTTCGGCGACAAACACGTGAACCTCCTTGTTCGGATTGTGGTGATTGATTTCATAATATGGATGCAATGTATGGATGTCCATTCGCGCCCTGCCCCGACAATTCATGCTCATATCCGGATTGTGAATATTGAGATTGCAGAATGAACAACAACCCGCTTTACTGAGGGACAACCGTCCCACCACGCACAACGAGGAGCGTCATGACAGCGACGACCGCGATCCGGCAGCGCCGGGCGACACCGGCCGAGGGGGCTCCGGGGGGCACTCGCATCGGGCTGCACGACATCCGAAAGGACTACGGCGGAGCCCTCCCCGCGGTCGACGGCGTCAACCTCACCGTCGAGCCCGGCGAATTCATGACCCTGCTCGGCCCGAGCGGATCGGGCAAGACCACGACGCTCAACCTCATCGCCGGGTTCGAGACCCTCTCCTCAGGAACCATCACGCTGAACGAGCATGAGGTCTCACGGCTCCCCCCGCACAAGCGCAATCTCGGAATGCTGTTCCAGAGTTACGCTCTCTTCCCGCACATGACGATCGCCCAGAACGTGGCCTATCCGCTGCAGGAGCGCCGGATTCCCAAGGCGCAGATCGCCGACCGTGTGGCTCGGGTGCTCGAACTCGTTCAGCTCACCGGCAGGAACGACAACTTCCCCTCCCAGCTCTCCGGTGGCCAGCAGCAGCGTGTCGCTCTCGCGCGAGCCATCGTGTTCGAGCCGCAGGCGCTGCTGCTCGACGAACCCCTCGGCGCACTCGACCGAAACCTGCGCGCCGCGCTGCAGGAGGAGATCCGCCGCATCCACCGCGAGCTGGGGGCGACTTTCGTGTTCGTCACCCACGACCAGGAGGAGGCGATGAACCTCTCCGACCGAATCGCCCTGTTCAACGCGGGTCGCATCGAGCAGGTGGGTACGCCCGAGGCGCTGTACGGCATGCCGGAGACCCTGTTCGCCGCCCGCTTCTTCGGCGACTCGAACGTCTTCATGCTGGGGCACGGCCCGGTCACCGGATCGGTCAGCTGGAAAGGCTCGAGCTGGAGAGTGGATCCGGCAACGATCTCGGCCGGGGCCAAGGATCTCGACGGCGCTACGGCGGTCGTGGTACGGCCCGAGGCGATCGACTTCGCCCGCCGTGAGAAGGACGTGCCCGCCGGTGCGAACTTCACCCGGGCGAGGCTGCGCGACATCGAATACATGGGCTCGTACCGTACCCTCCTGCTCGACTTCGACGACGAGACCACGGGCAAGGCGCGGACCGACTCGCGTGCGACCGACTTCACCATCGGCGACGACCTGGTCGCCTGGTGGCGCCCGGCAAACCAGCGGATCGTCGCGGCATGATCGCCTCGCAGGCCGGCAAGGCCGTCTTCAGCGACATCATCGTGGCCATCTGGTACGACATCGATTACGGCGACGCGACGAACGTCAAGGACTTCTTCACGCCCGACGGCGTGCTCTCCTTCGACGGGCGCGAGATCCACGGCAGGCAGGCCATTCACGAGGGCTACCTCGAGCGTGCGAAGGGAAACCGGCTCTCCCGGCACGTCGTGAGCAACGTGCACATCGTGCGGCAGGACGAGAACTCCGCCGATGTCGTCAACACCCTGCAGCTGTTCGCCGGCAACGGTGAGCCGATCCTGCCGAACGCAGACACGCTAGCCGTCACCGACACCTTCGATCACTTCGTGAAGGATGCAGACGGCACCTGGCTGATCGAGTCCCGGCTGCTCAGGAACGTCTTCGTCCGCGAGGGCACGCAGTTCTCGCAGCCGCCCAGTTCACCACCGCCGAGCACGTGATCATGTCCATCGCCACGTTTCCCGATTCGGAGAAGAGCGCCATCCAGTCGATCGAGCGGGTCGGCCAGATCCTCTCGCTGTTCGATCACGACACTCACACGCTCTCCGTCGCCGTGGTGGCGGAGCGCCTCGGACTCAATCGCACGACCGCTCACCGCTACCTGCTGTCCCTGCAGAACTCGGGATTCCTCGATCGCGAGAATGGACCAGGGCCGATTCTCGACCAGCTCTCCGCCTTCATCGCCGGGCGGCGGAAGGTGCTCACACTGGCGCAGCCCATCATGCGGGAGCTCTCAGATGAAACGGGCATGACCGTCGTCATGAGCGTGCTCGGCCGCACGAGTCCCGTCGTGGCGCTCGTCGAGGAGTCGGCCGCGCGCGCCATCCTCGTCACCGTTCGGGTCGGCACCATCCTCGCCCCGACCTCCGCGCAATCACGGGTGCTGGTGGCCTTCCAGTCCGACCAGTCGGCGATCTCACGTCACGTCGAGGGGATGTCTGAAGCGGAGTCTCGCGCGGAGAACGCCGAGCTGACCAGGGTGCGCAAGGAACGCGTCGCCTGGGCAGACCTCGATCACCTCGGACTCGCGGCTCTGGCCGCGCCGGTCTTCGGTGGGCGGGACGTGCAGGCGGCGATGGCGCTGATCGGCACCGCCACCATGCTCAGGCACTCGCCGGCCACCGATTCGCTCGTCGCCGAACTCACCTCGGCGGCGATGCAGCTCAGCAAGAGGGTCGGCGGATGACCGACCACCCGCGTCAAAACAGCACCAGGAGGACAGCCTCGTGACCGTCGTACCCCCTCGCCCCGCGTCACGCAGGAGCTCGACCGGCAACTGGCTGCTGCTCGTTCCGGCACTCGCCCTGCTCGCGCTGGTGCTCGGCATCCCCCTCATCGAGAGTGTGGTGAGGAGCTTCGGCACGTCGACCTTCGGCACACCGTCGACGTTCACCTTCGCCAATTACGGGAAGATCTTCACCACCAGCTCGACCCTCACGATCCTCCTTCGCACTCTCGTCGTCGCCCTGGTGGTCACCGGGGTGACTGCCGTGCTCGGCTATCCGTACGCCTACCTGATGACCAGGGTCGGACCCCGTGCCCGCGGTTTCATGCTGACGATCGTGCTGATCCCGTTCTGGACCTCGGCGCTGGCCCGCAACTTCGCCTGGATCATCCTGCTCGGCAACCATGCGCCGGTGCAGCAGTTCTTCGCCTTCTTCGGCAACCCCGACGTCGTGCTCTACGGCACGGCGACCGGCGTCGTGGTCGCGATGAGCCAGGTGTTGCTGCCGTTCATGGTTCTGCCGCTCTACGCGTCGCTCGGCGGAATCGATCGACGCCTGCTGCTGGCGGCGCAGGGCCTCGGCTCATCGCCGACTCGCGCGTTCTGGCGGGTGTACTGGCCGCTGTCGCGCGCGGGCGTGGTGTCCGGGCTGATCCTGGTCTTCACCCTCGCCTGCGGTTTCTACGTCACCCCGGCTCTCGTCGGCTCCCCCCAGCAGTCCCTGGTCGCACAACTGCTCGGAACGGAGACCAACCAGCTGCTCGACTTCGGGGGTGCGAGCGCGCTCGGCCTCTTCATCCTCGTCGTCACTCTCGCGCTCGTCGCCTGGGCGAACCGGGTCGGCGGCTCGATCTCCGCCATCGGCGCCGTCTCGGTCGAAGGAAGAAGGTAAACCATGGCTCTCACCGATGACGTGTCCCTCGAGACCCGGGCGATTCCGGGCGTGCGCGGGCCGCGACGGTCCCCCCGTGCGGTCGATCGCATCCCGGCCTGGCTTCGTGTGGTGGGCGTTGTCGTCGCGGTGTTCCTCGTGCTGCCGACGCTGGTCGTGATCCCGATGAGCTTCAGCGATTCGACGACCTTCCAGTTCCCGCCGATCGGTTTCACCTGGCACCTCTACGGCAACTTCTTCAGCAGTCCGGTCTGGCTCCAGGCACTGGGCAACTCGGTTCTGGTCGCTCTGCTCACCGCCATCGTGGCGACCGTGCTGGGCACGGCGGCGGCGCTCGGGCTGAACCGCCTGCACGGGAGGCTGGCGAATGCGCTGCGCACAGTGCTGATGATCCCGCTGGTGGCCCCATCCATCGTGGTGGCGACCGCCGTCTACATCACGTTTCTGCAGTGGCATCTCACCGGCACCCTGATCGGGTACGTGCTCGCCCACACCGCGATCTCGCTGCCCTTCGTGCTGGTGAACGTCACCGCATCGCTCGGTAGTCTCGATCCGCTCCTGCTGCGCGCATCCACGTCACTCGGTGCCCCGCCCGCGCGCACCTTCGTCCGGGTGACGATGCCGCTGATCAGCCGCGGCATCGTCACCGGCGCGATCTTCGCCTTCGTGACGTCGTTCGACGAGGTCGTCATCGCCCTCTTCCTGCATTCCCCGACCTTCCAGACCCTCCCCGTGCAGATGTACAACAGCGTTACGTCAGAGATCGATCCGACCATCTCCGCTGCGTCGAGCCTCATCGTCGTGGTCGTCACGCTCGCGTTCCTTGTGCCGCAGCTGCTCCGCCGCTCGTCGAAGACCACTCGCAGCTAGCCTGCGGCACGGTCCGCAGCGTGGTGAGACGCTGCTTAGACGTGTTCACATTGTGCATGCTATGTTCGTATTCTGAATAATAGAGCTTGGACCTCGAGGAGGAGGGCACGTGGGAGAGAGCACGACGCAGCGCCCCGATGGGCGATCGCTGCCCAGCTACGACGACCTGCTGGCGGCGACGCCGCCCGGCTCCGCCTGGAGCTACTTCGGTGCTGACGACCAGCTCGGGACGATCAACTTCCTCACCCCTGACGTGCGCAAGCGCGCTGCCGGGCTGATCCGCAACGGCCGCACGATCAACCTGGACTACACGCTGAGCGAGTTCGACCCGTTCCCGTCGGGCACGAGGCCCCCGAGCCGGCACAGCCTGTTCTCGAACAACCCGTGGCACTTCGACGACTGGCTGGATTCCTTCTACCTCCAGGGCACCACGCAGATCGACGCCCTCCGCCACATCGGCAACCCGGGCGACGGCTGGTTCGGCGGGCGGATTCGCGAAGACATCGAGGCCGACAACGAGACCCTCGGCATCCAGAAGTGGGCCGAAGTGGGCATCGTAGGGCGCGGCGTACTGCTCGATGTTGAGCGTTATCTCTCCCAGGACGGCCGGCCGATCGACCAGTCCACGGTCACCGACATCACCGTCGACGACCTGGAGGCCACCGCGGCGGCTCAGGGCGTCACGTTCGAAACCGGCGACATCCTGCTGTTCCGCACCGGCTGGGCCGAATACTGCCGGTCGCACATGGATGAGGAGGCCCGCCGTGTCTTCAAGTCCGGCATGAAGGTGCCCGGCCTCGCCTGCACCCGGGAGACGGTCGCCTGGATCTGGAACCACCACTTCTCGATGGTCGCCGCCGACAATCTCGGCATCGAGGCGTTCCCGTATACGCCGGACAACGACCTCATCCGTCCGGACCTGCCGAAGATCGAGAAGGGTGTCGACCACAATGGCGGCCTGCACCGCCCGATGCTCCCGATGCTGGGACTCGCCATGGGCGAGATGTTCGCCCTCGAAGATCTCGCCCGCGACTGCGCGGCTGACGGCATCTACGAGTTCTTCTTCTCGGCGAAGCCGCTCAACCTCGTCGGCGGCGTGGGATCCCCGGCGAACGCGATGGCGATCAAGTAGATGACAGAGCCAGTCTTCGGCCTGCTGCGGCTGCCCGCACAGGTCTCGTTCGGTGTGGGAAGTCTCGACTCCCTCGCGGTGACCGTCGCCGCCCTTGGCGGCCGGGCGTTCGTGGTCGTCGACCCATTCATCCGTACGACGGAGCTGTTCGGTGAAGCCATGGCTTCGCTCGGCTCCGTGGGCGTCGAGGTGACCCTTTACAGCGAGGTGGTGGCCGAGCTGCCGGTCGATTCCGTCGAGGCGGCCGCCGTTGTCGCCCGCGAATTCGCCCCGGATGTCGTGGTCGGCTACGGCGGCGGAAGCGCCATCGACCTCGCCAAGCTCGTCTGCCTGCTCGTGCGCCAGCCCTCTCCCCTGTCGCTCTACTACGGCGAGAACCAGGTCGGCCCCGACGTCGTGCCGCTCGTCGCGGTGCCGACGACGGCGGGGACGGGTTCGGAGGCGACCCCGGTCGCGGTGGTCTCCGATTCATCGCGGGAACTGAAGGTGGGCGTCTCGAGTGCTCATCTGGTACCGCGCGCGGCCATCGTCGATCCGCGGCTCTCGCTCGGGGCGCCGAAACCCGTCACCGCATACTCCGGAATCGACGCGCTGGTGCACGCCGTCGAGTCGTTCACGGCCGCCGACTGGACCGCGGACTGGTCATCGACCCTTCCGGTGTTCGCCGGCCGGAATCGGCTCACCTCGCTGCTCGCCCTCGAAGCCGCGACCCGGATCATGCGCACCCTTCGCATCGCCGTCGACTCGCCGCTCGACCTGCCCGCCCGCGAGTCGATGGCATACGGCAGCCTGCTTGCCGGCATGGCGTTCGGCAGCGCGGGCACGCATCTGAGCCACGCGCTGCAGTACCCGATCGGTGCGCTCACCAAGACGCCGCACGGGCTCGGCACCGGCCTGCTGCTGCCATACGTGATGGAGGCGGGCCTCAGCCGGACCGCACCCGAACTCGCGGCGATCGCCCTCGCGGGCGGTCACAGCGGCGGCACGCAGGAGTCGCTCGCAATGGACGCCATCGAGGACGTCCGCACTCTCTGCGCGCACATCGGCGTACCGCCGACACTGGCCGAGATCGGCATCACCCGCGATCAGCTCCCACGCATCGCCGAACTCGCCCTCACCGTGCGCAGGCTGGCGAACAACTCGACGCTCGACCCGAGCCAGGAACTCTTCACCCGCATCCTCGAGGCCGCGCTGACCGGTGACCGGTCGCGGCTCGCCCACTGACCGGAAGGACCCCGCATGCCATACATCGCAGACCTGTTCATCGACGGAGAGTGGACCGCCGGCTCGGCGGGCGACCGTTTCCCCGTCGTCGACCCCGCCGAGGGCGCGACGATCGCGCAGTTCGCCGTCGCCACGATGGACGACTGCACGCGGGCGGTGGATGCGGCGGCGGCGGCGCTGCCGGCGTGGTCGGCGACCAGCCCGCGGGCACGGTCGGAGATCCTGCGCACGGCCTTCGACATCCTCAGCGCCGAGCGGGACACGATGGCGGAGATCATCGTGAGGGAGAACGGCAAGAGCTGGAGCGACGCCGTCGGTGAGGCGAACTACGCCACCGAGTTCTTCCGCTGGTTCGCCGAAGAGGCGGTGCGCATCCCCGGCGGTTTCGGCCTCTCACCGAGCGGCGACAAGCACATCGTCGTCACGCACCAGGCCATCGGGGTGTCTCTGCTCGTCACCCCCTGGAACTTCCCCGCGGCGATGGCCACCCGCAAGATCGCTCCCGCGCTCGCAGCGGGCTGCACGGTCGTGCTGAAGCCCGCTCGCGAGACACCTCTCACCGCCGCCTTCATCGTCGACGCCCTCGTGCGCGCCGGCGTTCCACGCGGCGTTGTCAACCTGGTGACCCCCGTTCCCACCGGGCCCGCCGTCGAGGCGATGCTCCGGCACCCGGCCATGCGCAAGCTGTCGTTCACCGGCTCCACCGAGGTCGGCCGCACCCTGCTGCACGAAGCCGCGGACGGCGTCATCAGCAGCTCCATGGAGCTGGGCGGCAATGCCCCGTTCCTCGTACTGCCGGGGGCGGATGTCGCCAGGGCCGTCGAGGGAGCGGTCGTCGCGAAGATGCGCAACGGCGGCTCCGCCTGCACCGCCGCGAACCGCTTCTACGTGCACGCCTCCGTGCATGACGAGTTCGTCGCCGCACTGTCCCGCGCGCTCGGCGAGTTCCGGCTCGGCCCCGGCCTCGACCGGCAGAACACCCTCGGTGCCCTGGTCTCGGCCGGCGAGCGCGACAAGGTCGCCGCTCTGGTTTCGACCGCCGTGGCCGAGGGGGCGACCGTCGAACTCGGCGGCCATTCGCGTGCTGACGGTGCGTTCTACGAGGCGACGGTGGTTTCCGGTGTGACCCACGGCAGCACTATCAACACCACCGAGATCTTCGGTCCCGTTGCCGCGATCGTGCGCTATGACGACCTCGACGATGCCATCCGGATGGCGAACGACTCCATCTACGGCCTCATCGCCTACGTCTACGGCGACCAGGGCCTCGCACTCTCGACCGCCCTGCGGCTGGACGCCGGCATGGTCGGCGTGAACCGCGCGGTGCTCAGCGACCCCGCCGCGCCCTTCGGAGGCGTCAAGCAGAGCGGCCTCGGCCGCGAGGGCAGCTCGGAGGGCATCCTCGAGTTCCTCGAGGCGAAGTACATCGGCGTGGAACTGTAGGGGCTCTACGCCGCCGAGCGCTCGCCGATCGGCCTCCTCCGCAGCGCGGGGGTAGCGACCTCCGGACCGCGATAGACCATGTCCATCGCCCCGATGCTCTCACCCGGGGGCACGACCGCGTCGATGCGGTCGAGCACCTCGTCCGACAGGGAGACCTCCATGCCGGCGATCGTGTCCTCGAGCTGCTCCATGGTGCGCGCGCCGGCGATCGCCGAGGTGACACCCGGGTGGGAGATCGTGAAGGCCATGGCGAGGTGGGTCAGCGGGATGCCGACGTCGGCCGAGAGCGCGACAAGCTCCTCCACGGCGGCGAGGCGGCGTTCGTCACGGAAGTGACGCATGCCGGTGCGGGTCGAGCGGAAGTTGTCGTTCTCGGCACCCGCGCGATAGCGGCCGGTCAGGGTGCCGCCGGCGAGCGGGCTGTAGACGAGGGTTCCCATGCCGTAGCGCTGCGCGACGGGAAGGATCTCCCGCTCGATCTCACGATCGATGATCGAGTAGTTGGGCTGCTCGGTGCGGAACCGTTCGTAGCCGCGGCGCTCCGACATCCACTGGGCCTCCACGATCTCGGATCCGCGCATCGACGAGGTTCCGATCGCGCGGACCTTGCCCTGGCGCACCAGGTCCGTGAGCGCCGAGAGCGTCTCATCGATGTCGGTGTCAGGGTCGGGCCGGTGCAGTTGGTACAGGTCGATGTGGTCCGTCTGCAGGTTGCGCAGCGAGCGCTCGACGGCCTGCGTGATCCAGCGACGGGAGGCTCCGCGGTGATTGATGTCGTCATCCACCGGACCCCAGAATTTCGTGGCCAGTACGACATCGTCACGGCGGCCCTTCAGCGCTTCGCCGACGACCTGCTCTGAATCCCCGTAGCGATCGGCGGTGTCGACGAAGTTGATGCCAGCGTCCAGCGCGCGATGGATGATCCGGATGCCCTCCTGGCGATCGGGATTGCCCAGCGAGCCGAGCATCATCGCGCCGAGCGCGTACGGTGTGACCTTGATGCCGGTGCGGCCGAGTGTGCGGTACTGCATGCTGTTTCCTCTTTTCCGGAACAATGTTCCGCTACTTGCACACTGTATGCGGAACAATGTTCCGTTCGCAAGTAGGATCGACGCATGCGAGCAGATGCACAGCAGAACGTCGACGCTCTGCTCGAAGCCGCGAAGACCGTTTTCGCCGAGTCCGGTGTCGACGCTCCGGTGCGATCCATCGCCGAACGCGCCGGCGTCGGCGTCGGAACGCTGTACCGGCATTTCCCCCTGCGATCCGACCTCATCTCGGCGGTATTCCGCCGGGAGATGGATGCCTGTGTCGACGCCGCGCCCGAAATCGAAGCCGCCTACCCGGCCGGCGAGGCACTCGACCGATGGATCATGCGATACACCCAGTTCGTCGCGACGAAGCGTGGTCTGGCCGCAGCCCTCCACTCCGGAGGCGCCACCTACGAGCCGCTCGCGGAATACTTCTCGACTCGCCTCACTCCGACGCTGAGGCGGCTAGTGGATGCCGCGCTCGCCGCGGGCGAGATCACTCACGACGTGGATCCATCCGAGTTCCTCGGCGCCGTCGCGAACCTGTGCCAGGCCGGAGGTCCGTCGGGCAGCGAGAGTGCCGGCCGCGCCGAGCGCATGGTGCAACTGTTGCTTGCGGGGCTGCGGAGCGGCTCGTAGCGAAGCCCCGCCCGCTGCCCGGCGACCCCGGTCAGCTTCGCTATGCGGTAAGCAGCACGAGCACGTGATACACGACATAGACCGGCCAGACGGCCGCCTCCAGCAGACCGAGAACGACAGCCCAGAAGCTTCCGTCCGAGTGTCCGATGAAGTAGATGGCGGCGCCGATATATGCCAGCAGGAAGAAGAACCCCCATTGACCGTTCCGCTCCACGAATCGCGTGCGTTCAGCCATGGTGAGCCTCCCCGACGGTCTGCCCTTCGCGCGGCAGCCAGCGTACGACGCCGAGCAGCGCGAGTATCAGCGCAAGCTGTACGACACCGGTAGCAAAGTACAGTACCTGCAACCACGACGTTCCGGAGATGATGCCCGTCTCGACGAAGATCCAAATCGTCATCCCGAACCCGGCGACAGCCGTCCATAGCAGCGCGGACTGCTTGCGCAGCAGCAGAAGCACCGCAGAGAGCACCTGGGTGCCGCCGATCACGATCAGGAGGATCAGGCCCGGTCCGGTGAAAGAGGTGAATGGTCCGCCCTCCAGCATCGACAGCGGCATGCCGAGTCCCCCTGTCGCGAGAATCGCGATGCCGCCCGCGAGCGCTGACAGAGCGTTGAACACGGTGACGACGACAAGCGTCCATCGTGCCGTGTGCTGGAGCGTTGAAACCATGACCTTCTCCGTTCGTGCGGAATGAATGCATGCCCAGCGAACACCGCACGTGGTCAGTGCGGATAGTGCCGAAGGTCCCGAGTGCGCGGTTCATGCGATCGAGGCGCGTTGCTCCCGAAACCGGCCGGCGCGTGCGGCGGCGCGAATTCGGTGTCTGCTCGTGTGAGAACGGAGCCGCCTATCAGAATCGAACTGATGACCTTCTCATTACGAGTGAGATGCTCTACCGACTGAGCTAAGGCGGCGTGGCCCGCGACGCGAGTCGCGAGGCACAGTCTGAAAGCTTAGCGGATCAGGCGGCACCGGCCGAAAGGATGCCGGGCAGCTGCGCGAAGGACTGCCGCATGCGCTCAGACAGCGACATGGCCCCCTCGTTCTCGGCCCAGCAACTCCACGAATGACGGATCACGCCGAACGCGACCAGGGTGATGAGTTTCGCCTTGCTGCGGCGCGACTCGTCGTCGAGCGCCGGTTCGTCGTGCCTCAGCCGCTCGGCGACGACCGTCGCCAGCTGCTCTTCGAAACTTCGCATCGCCGTCATCCGCAGCGTGAACAGCTGAGGGTACTGCCTCAGCAGCGAGAAGCGCAGGGTGTGGATCTCCGCATCTTCGCCGGACTCCTGACTGGCGGCGCTGATCAGCTCGCCAAGCCCTTCGAGCGCACTGCTGCCCAGCTCCCCGCCGGCGTACCGGGCGACGGATCCGTCGGTCGGCAATTCCGGCGATTCGCCGAGCATCGCGGCTTCTTTGGAGGCGAAGTAGTTAAAGAAGGTACGGGGCGAGACATCCGCCCGATGACTGATCTCGTCGACGGTGACGTTCTCGAGACCCTTCTCCACTACGAGTCCAAGCGCCGCGCTCTCGATCGCCCGGCGCGTGGCGATGCGCTTGCGCTCACGCAGCCCCTGCTGGGCGATATCGAGACTCATGCTTACATTCTTGCACTCTCTGCAAGTTTCCTAGCGGGATGGCGCGTTTTTCAGCACTTCGGGTCGCTGGATGGCACCGTCCCGTCGACGAAGTAGTTGTCGACAGCGCCGTCCACGCAGGCGTTCCCCTTGTTGTAGCCGGTGTGGCCGTTCCCGTTACGGGTGATGAGGTGACCGCTGTCGAGCTCCTTCGCCAGCGCCTGGGCCCAGACATAGGGCGTGGCCGGGTCGTTCGTCGTGCCGACGACCAGAATCGGACCGGCACCGGCGGCGTGGATCACCGTGCGGGTGCGAGTGGGCGGGTACGGCCAGCCCTGGCAGGTGAATCCCCACGCCATCTCACGGCCGAAGGTGGGTGCGGCCGCCTCGAGCTGGGCGGCCTGCGCCTGCTGGGTGGCCACCGAGTAGTCGATGTCGTTGTAGTCCAGGCAGTTGATCGCGTCGAACGCCTCGGTGGAGTTGTCGGTGTAGGTGCCGTCGCTCGTGCGATCGTTCAGGCTGTCGGCCAGCTCGAACGCGACCGCGGCGCTGCCGTTGTCGACATCCGTGAACAGCTGGTTGAGATAGGGCCAGTTGTCCTGGCTGTACAGCGGCAGGATGATGGCGCTGAACATCGTCGCGCTGCCGAGCCGGCGCCCGTCGCTGTTCGTGATCGGGTTGGCATCCAGCTGATCGAGGATGCCGCGCACCTTCGCCATGCCCTCGTCGACAGTGCCGGTGAACGGGCACTTCGTGTGAGCGAGACAGTACTTGAGATAGGCCCGCATGTTGTTCTCGAAGCCCACGGCCTGCACCTTCGTCACCTCGAAGCTCGACACCGCCGGGTCCAGGGCGCCATCGAGCACCATGCGGCCGACCTTCTTCGGGAACAGGTCGGCATACGTCGCGCCGAGGAGCGTTCCGTACGAGTACCCGAGATAGTCGAGCTTCTTCTGCCCGAGGGCGGCGCGAAGCATGTCCATGTCCTTGGCAGCACTGTCGGTGTCGACGTGCCCGAGCAGGTCGCCGGTGAGCTGCTTGCAGCTCGCGCCGAACGCAGCCGACTGGGTTTCATCTTCGGCGATCCACTCGGTCGACCCGATCGTGCCGGGAAGGATGTCGTAGAGGAATGCGTCCATCTGCGCCGGGGCGGTGTAGCACTTCACCGCGGTCGACGACCCGACTCCGCGCGGGTCGAACCCGACGATGTCGTAGTTCGACCTCAGCTTCGCGTCCGCAGCGTAGGTGAGGCTGCTCTTGACGAAATCGACTCCGGATGCTCCCGGCCCGCCCGGGTTCACCAGCAGCGCGCCTTTGCTCGTACCGGTGGCGGGCTTGCGGATGAGTGCGAGCGAGATGGTGGTCGTCCCTGACGGGTTCGCCCAATCCAGCGGCGCCTGCGCGGTCGCGCACTGGAATCCGCTGTCGCAGCTCTTCCAGTGGACCACCTGGTCGTAGAACGGCTGCAGATCGGCGGCCACCTTCTCGCCGGTCGGCTTCGATGTGGAACTCGCCGGCTGCGGCACGTATGAGCCGACGCATCCGCTCAGCAGCAGCCCGATGGCCACCGCGCCCGCGACCAGTGCGTTTCTGCGCAGCTTCATCCGTGTTCCTCCCCTAGCGTGCGAGTGACGCGACCAGCATCGCCTCCAGCGCGAGCGCCGGGGCGACATTACCGTCGATCCGTTTGCGCGCCGTGGCAATCGCATCCATCGTGGCGAGAGTAGCCGATGGTGAGCTGGATTCGCCTGCCGCCACGAGCTGCGAGTAGATCGCGAGGTTGACGAGTTCGCTCGGAGCGCCCAGCTGCAGCAGCAGGATGTCACGGTACAGAGACAGCAGATCGACCATGATGCGGTCGATACCGTCGCGAAGACTGCGCGTCGCACGACGCTTCTGGTCCTCTTCGAGGCCCCGCAACTGCGCCCTCAGCGCGGGCGGGATCGTGCCACCCGGCTCGACACCGAGCGACCGCAGCGCGCCCTCCCGCTCCTCAGCGTCACGCTCCTCGGTGATCGCCTTCGCGTCTTCGCCTGCCAGATCGAGCAGCGTCGCCGCCGCCAGAACGGCGTGCGAGACGGAGCGGATGCCGAGGGCGATCCGAAGCGTCTCCTCGCGCCGCCGACGCGCGTCGTCGTTCGTCGCCAGCCGGTGCGCCATCCCGATGTGGCTCTGCGCTTCGCGCGCCGCCCGTTCAGCGGTCGGGCGGTCGACCCCGTCCCGACGTTCGATCAGCTCGGCCACCTCGGCGACATCCGGAACCCGCAGCCGCACGGTACGCACCCGCGAGCGGATGGTGGGGATGAGGTCGGCCTCGCTCGGCGCGCACAGGATCCAGACGGTGCGCGGCGGCGGCTCTTCAAGCGCTTTCAGCAAGACGTTGGATGTGCGCTCCTGCATGCGGTCCGCATCTTCGATGATCATCACGCGGTACCGGCTCACCGATGGGGAGAACTGCGACGACGCGACGATCTTCTTCACGTCCTCCATCTTGATGATCACACCCTCGGTGCTGAGTACGGCGAGATCGGGATGCGTGCGCGCCTCCACCTGGCGAATGGTCGCCTCGTCGCCACGTGCATTCCCAGGGCTCAGCAGTGCCGCGGCGAACGCGAACGCGAGATTCGAGCGGCCCGAACCGGGCGGGCCGGTGATGAGCCAGGAGTGCGTCATGCTCGACTGCGACGCATCGGCCGCGGCCTGGAAGACGGCGATGGCCTCGGACTGGCCGGTCAGCTCATCCCACAGGCTCATGCTGCCAGCCTAAAGGAGCCGTCCGACGCGACAGCGTCACAGAAGCGCGCCGACGCGTTCGCGAATCGCCGCCGCGATGCTCTCGATCGGGTCCGTCGCGCGAAGCACGAGAAAACGCTCGGGCTCGGCTGCGGCCAGCCGCAGATAACCGGCCCTGACGCGGGCGTGGAACTCGCTCTGCTCCGACTCGAGGCGGTCGTATCGCTTGTTGCCGGCATCCAGCCGCTCACGGCCGATGGTCTCGTCGAGGTCGAGAAGGATGGTGAGGTCGGGAAGGAACCCCTCCGTCGCCCAGAGCGAGATACCCCGTACCTCGTCAGGGTCAAGCACGCGGCCGGCGCCCTGGTACGCGACGGACGAGTCGAGGTAGCGGTCCTGGATGACGATGTCGCCGTTCTGGACCGCCGGGCGCACCTTCGTCGCGATGTTCTGGGCGCGATCCGCAGCGTAGATCAGCGCCTCGGCGCGCGCGGAGATGTGCCCACGGCGGTGGAGCACCATCTCGCGCAGCTCGAGTCCCAGTTCGGTGCCCCCGGGCTCGCGCGACCGCACGACGCTTCGCCCGCTGGCCACCAGCCATTCTGAGAGCAGCTCCGCCTGCGTCGACTTGCCCGAGCCGTCGCCGCCCTCGAAGGTGATGAAGAGGCCCGGCATTACTTCTTCGCGGCCGCCGCCGGCTTCTTGGCCGGAGCTTTGCGGGTCGTCGTCTTCTTCACGACCGGGCCCTTCGCCCGCTTGTCGGCGAGCAGCTGCACGGCCCGGTCGAAGTCGATCTCCTCGATCGTCTCGCCGCGCGGGATGGTGGCGTTGGTTATTCCGTCGGTGACGTACGCGCCGAAGCGGCCGTCCTTGATCCTGATCGGCTTCTCGGACACCGGGTCGTTCTCGAACTCCTTGAGCGCGCTGGACGCACGACGGGCGCCGTACTTCGGCTGGGCGTACAGCTCGAGCGCACCGGGGAGGTCGATCTCGAAGATCTGGTCCTCCTCGGTGAGCGACCGGGTGTCGACGCCCTTCTTGAGGTACGGGCCGAAGCGACCGTTCTGGGCCAGAATCTCCTCGCCCGACTCCGGGTCCACGCCGACGACGCGCGGCAGGTTGAGCAGGCGCAGCGCGGTGTCAAGGTCGACCGTGGCGAGATCCATCGACTTGAAGATGGATGCCGTACGCGGCTTCACGACGGCCGCTTTCTTTACGGCCTTCTTCTTCTTGACCTTCACCTCGCCGGTCTTCGGGTCGACGACCTCTTCTGGCGGTGCTTCTTCCGCGACCGGCTCGGCCGGCTCGGGGTCGAGCTCGGTGATGTACGGACCGAAGCGGCCGTCCTTCGCGACGACGTTCTTGCCGTTCTCCGGGTTGACACCGATGATGCGGTCGACGACGACCGGCGCGTCGATCAGCTCGTGTGCTTTCGCGACGGTCAGTTCGTCGGGCGCGAGGTCCGGCGGAATGTTGACCCGGCGCGGTGTCTCACCCTCGGCAAGCAGCGGGTCATTCACCTCGAGGTACGGGCCGTACTTGCCGATGCGCAAGGTGACCTCGTCGTCGAGCGCGATCGAGTTGATGCTCTTCGCGTCGATATCGCCCATATTGTCGATGACGACGCGAAGGCCCTTGTGGCGATCGCTGCCGAAATAGAAGCTGGTCAGCCAGCCGACCCGGTCCTCCTCGCCGTCGGCGATGCGGTCGAGGTCGTCCTCCATCTCGGCCGTGAAGTCGTACTGCACCAGGTCGCCGAAGAAGTCCTCGAGCAGGCGAACGACGGAGAACGCGATCCAGTTCGGCACCAGCGCCGTGCCGCGCGGGGTGACATAGCCGCGGTCGATGATCGTGGAGATGATCGACGCGTAGGTTGACGGGCGCCCGATGCCGAGCTCTTCCAGCGTCTTGACCAGGCTCGCCTCGGTGTACCGGGGCGGCGGGCTGGTTTCGTGACCCTTCGCCTCGACGTCGACGACATCCAGCTTCTGGCCCACGGTGAGCGGTGGCAGTTTCGCTTCGGTCGGCTCGGTGGGGGCGTCGCGATCCTCATCGCTCGACTCCTCGTATGCCTGCATGAAACCGCGGAATGTGATGACCGTGCCGCTTGCGGCGAAGTCCGCCACCTGGCCGTCTGCGAGCGTTGCCGCGATGGCGACGGACGCCGTCGAACCCTTCGCGTCCGCCATCTGCGACGCGACGGTGCGCTTCCAGATGAGGTCGTAGAGCTTGAAGTCGTTGCCGCGCAGCGTGCCCTCGAGCTCGCCCGGAGTCTTGAAGACGTCACCGGCGGGGCGAATGGCCTCGTGCGCCTCCTGCGCGTTCTTCGATTTGCTCGTGTAGACGCGCGGCTTCTCGGAGACGCTCTCCTGGCCGTAGAGCTTCGCGGCCTGGCTGCGCGCCGCCGTCATCGCCTGCTGCGACAGGTTCAGCGAGTCGGTACGCATGTAGGTGATGTAACCGTTCTCGTACAGTCCCTGCGCGACGCTCATGGTCTGGCGGGCCGAGAAGCGCAGCTTGCGCGCCGCCTCCTGCTGCAGGGTCGACGTGC
>JAZJYU010000079.1:0-1799 GCA_040390225.1 Actinomycetota bacterium
CGTAGTCGTCCGTTCCCGCGGTAGTGATGCCCGATGACGTCAGCGCCGCAGCTGCCGCCCCCGCCGGAGCGCACTTCTTCAGCGCGGGCTTGTTCAGCACACCGAAGTCGACCACGACGGTGACCTCGCATTTCGCGGAAGGACTGGAGGCCGGAGCGGTGGGGGTACCGGTCGCGCAGGCGGATAGAGCAAGAACGGCCACGAGAAGCACGGGCACGGCTGCGAAGAAGGTGAGGCGGGGCATCAGGTTCCTGTCGTGGTGAGGTGGGTGCTGGAGATCAGGCCGACCCCCTGCAGAACGTCAAGCGGGGCCTCCGCGGTGTTGAACGTGAACAGGTGGATGCCGTCGACTCCCCCGTCGAGAAGGTCCTGCGCCAGGCGCGTGCAGGCCTCCGTGCCGACACGGCGTGCCGTCTCGACATCCGGAGCCGCTTCGAGCGCGGCGAGCAACCCGGTCGGGGTAGGCACTTCCGTGAGTTCGAGCGTTCGCCGAAGCCGCTGTGCGCTCAGCACCGGCATGATGCCGGGCAGGATGCGCATGGTCACTCCAGCCGCGCGTGCCTCCGCAACGAAACCGAGGTACTCGTCGGCTTCGAAGAACAGCTGCGTGATCGCGAGGTTCGCACCGGCGGCCTCCTTGGCCAGGAGCGTGTCGATATCCTGGCTGCGCGACCGCGAGCTGGGATGGCCTGCGGGGAAGGCGGCGACCGCGATGGTGACCTTCTCCCCGCGGCGCACGCGCCGGCCCGAGGGGAAGCCCGGCATCTCCTCCAGACTGAACGGGCTGCGCTCAGCCTGCACACGGTGGATGAGCTGCACCAGTTCAGCGGCGCTCGCCAGGTCGCCGAGAACGACATCGCTCTCCGACTGTCCGGGCGGCGGGTCTCCCCGGAGTGCCAGAAAGCTCGTCACCCCCGCGTCAAGGAACTCCCGGATCACCTCCCGTGCGCTGTCGTAGCTCGAGCCGACACAGGTCAGGTGCGCCATCGCGTGCACCCTGTGCTCCAGGATGAGTCTGCCCAGCGTCGCCAGGGACGCGGCGCGATCGTGACCGGTGGGGCGATAGGTCACAGACATGAAGTCGGGACCGGCCGCTGTGAGCCGGTCGACCGCCGCAAACAGGCCGGCTTCTGCTGCGGGGCTGCGCGGCGGGTACAGCTCGAACGAGAATGGCACGCCAGAGTCGGGCATCACGCACCTCCCTCGTCAACCGATCACGAACGTAACCGACGCCGGTGTGATGGCGGGCCACGTGGGTGGGCGGATGCCGGGCTCGGCTGTCGTCCTGCCGCACTGAGCACGGCAGCACTAGCCTAACCCGCGATCCGCGTCGGCATTTCAGAGTGTTACGGGGATGACCTCGAAGGGCCGCAGTGCGGCGGCGAACTCCTCAGTGACCAGCACCGCGAGCCGCGTGCCGTGCTCCTCGTAGTCCGTGGTGAGAATCCGCGCGTGCTCGTGCAGCGACGCGACCAGCTCACCGCGGTCGTATGGGATGAGCAGGTCGAGCGCGATCGACGGCTTCGGAAGGGTCGTCGCGATGCGGGCCAGCAGCTCGTCGATGCCCTCGCCGGTGCGGGCGGAGACGAAGATGGCGCTCGGCTCGAGGCCGCGCAGCAGCAGGCGCTGGTCGTCATCCAGCAGGTCGCTCTTGTTGAACACCACGATCTCCGGGATGTGGCGCGCCTCGACCTCGCCGATCACGTCGCGCACGGTGGCGAGCTGGCTGCCGGGGTCGGGGTGCGAGCCGTCGACGACGTGCAGGATGACGTCGGAGTCCGCGATCTCCTCGAAGGTCG
>JAZJYU010000080.1:0-41493 GCA_040390225.1 Actinomycetota bacterium
CGTGGGCGCTGTCGTGCAGGATCTCGTGGATCGAGATCACGAGCAGGTCGGCCGTTTTCGCCTGGGCGACCTTCCAGATCTCGGTGACGCCGGCATCGCGCTGCTCCTGCTCCGGCTCGATGGTCGCGAAGGTGGCGGGCGGGCTCATCCAGTTGAGCGGTTTGTAGCTCAGCGAGTCAGAGTGCACCAGCACGCTGCCGTCGGCCTTGAGCATAAGCAGCCGGGTCGCGAGCGGCAGATGTGCGCTGAGTCGCCCGGCGTAGTCGACGGAGCAGCGGGCAATGACGAGGCGCACCTGCCGAGTTTAACGTCGAGGCCGGGCAGCCCCCGACGCGAACCCGGCGACGGCCACCAGCACCAGTACCACGAGGAGCGCGTGCAGCAGACCGAACTGCTGGCCGAGGAAGCCGATCACCGGTGGCCCGACCAGGAAGGCGAAGTAGCCGATCGTGGCGACGGCGCTCACTCGCGCTGCGGCCGTGGCGGGATCGTCCGCCGCCGCGGACATCCCGACGGGGAAGCCGAGTGATGCCCCGAGCCCCCAGAGCACGACCCCGAGGATCGCCACCCAGAGCACCGGCACGAAGATGACGATGATAAGGCCGACCGCGGCCAGAACAGCGGATGCCCGCAGCACCCGAACGCGCCCGAACCGGTCAAGCAGTCTGACGCCGCCCAGTCGCCCGACGGTCATGGCTCCCACGAATACGGCCAGCACGAGTGCGCCGCCGGCCTTTGTGGTTCCGTGGCCGTCGACGAATGAGAGAGCGAGCCAGTCGTTGGCCGACCCTTCAGCGAATGCCATGCCGAGCACGATGAGCCCGATGACGATGGTGCGCGGGTCACGCCAGATTGCGAGCCGGCTGCGCCAGGTGGTTTCGGGGAGCGGCGCGGATTCTTCGCGCACACTGTGCTCCGACTGCAGGAACCGCACGGCGATGATGGCACCCACACCGAACAGAACCGCGGAGGCGCCCAGGTGGACGGCGATCGGAAGGTGCACGGCCTCGGCGAGCGCACCGAGGCCCGCACCGACGATCGTGCCGATACTGAAGAAGGCGTGGAACACCGGCATGACGGACCGGCCGAGCGCGCGCTCGTTGGTGGCGCCGAGCAGGTTCATCGACACGTCGCAGATCGAGAAGGTGATGCCGAAGAGCACGAGGCCGACGACGACGAGCACCGGGGTCGGGCCGACGGTGGCGCCGACGCCGGCGAGCGCGAACCCGACGGCGCCGATCGACACCGCCCAGCCGACCGAGTGTCGCGCCCCCAGGCGGGCGATGACGTGGCTGGAGGCGAGCAGGCCGAGAATCGATCCGGCCGCGATGACGAAGAGCAGCAGGCCCATCTGCGACGTCGACGCGTGCAGTGCGAGCTTCACCGCGGGAATGCGAGAGGCCCAGCTGGCCATGACGACACCGCACAGGGCGAAGATGGCGAAGAGCGCATTGCGCCAGGCGAGCACCGCGTGACGGGTGAGCGAAGTGGTCATCAATGCCCCGGGTCGAATCGATTCGATCGAATCGATTCGACTAAGCTACCAAGTCATGACCAACGAGGCAAGACCGACCCTGGCCGCCGTCGCGGCCCGGGCCGGCGTGTCATCGTCCACGGCATCCCTCGCCTTCAGCGGCAGCGGTCCGGTCTCCGCAGAAACGAAGAAGCGGGTGCTGGATGCTGCGGCCGCCCTCGACTACGCGGGTCCCGATCCACGGGCCCGGTCGCTTCGCCGCGGCCGTTCCGGCATCATCGGAGTCGTCATCGAAGACCGATTGCGTGACGCGTTTCGCGACCCCATCATCATCGCCATGCTCGACGGCCTCGCCGACGAGGTCGGTGCGATCGGCGCGAGCCTGCTGCTCATCACGGAGCGCGCCGACACCGCGAGCGAGGTCGAGTCGGCCCCGGTCGACGCGGTGGTCCTGTTCGGCTGCAGCACCCGGGTGACGGTGTCGGTCGACGTGCTGCGGCGTCGCGGCATACCGATCGTGGCGATCGAGGCCGAGCACCTGGATGGCGTGGTCGCCATCGACCTGGACAACCGGTCGTCCTCGAGGCTGCTCGCCTCGAAGCTCGCAGCGCTCGGGCATCGTCGCGTCGGCGTCGTCACCCTGCCGCTCGAGGCGTCTCACCGACGCGGTTTCGTGACCGCGGAGCACGAGTCCGCCGCGACGGGCTATGTCGCGATGGAGCGGCTGGCCGGTGTGCGGGAACTGTTCCCCGACGCGGTCGTGTGGGCGAGTGCCGGCAGTTTCGTCGACGAGGGCGTGCTGGGCGCAGCGGCCCTGCTCGACTCGGAACAGCCACCGACGGCGATCATCGCGCAGAGCGATCTGCTCGCTGCGGGAATCGTGCGAGCCGCCGCCGACCGCGGGCTTCACGTGCCCGCCGACCTGAGCGTGATCGGGTTCGACGGGGTCGAGGTCGACGGCATCGATCTGACGACGATCAGGCAGCCCGCGGTCGACCGCGGCCGTGCCGCCGGCCGCGCCGTGCTCGAGCTGCTGAATGGCGGATCGCCCGCCGACACCGCATTCCGCGGCGAGTTCGTCGAGGGTGCGACGATCGCGGCCGTTCGCTAGGTTTTTATAATTCACAAAGTTGTGAATTAGCGTAGGGTCAGCGCATGACCATCATCGTCGAGGCCTCGGGCCTCAGCAAGTCATTCGGGCGGGTCCACGCGCTCAACGGTCTGGATCTCAGCGTCACCGGCGGCGAGGTGCACGGCTTCCTCGGTCCCAACGGGGCAGGAAAGTCCACGACCATCCGCATCCTGCTCGGTCTCATGAAGGCCTCGGGTGGCGCCGCGGCCGTCTTCGGGCTGGACCCGTGGACGCGCTCGGTCGACATCCACCGTCGCGTAGCGTACGTTCCCGGTGACGTGAGCCTCTGGCCGACGCTCAGCGGCGGCGAGATCATCGATCTGCTGACCTCACTGCGCGGTGGCGCCGACAAGACTCTTCGCTCGAGCCTCATTCAGGACTTCGAATTCAACCCGCGCACGAAGGCTCGTGACTACTCCAAGGGCAATCGGCAGAAGGTGGCGCTCATCGCCGCCTTCGCCCGCCCGGCCGATCTCTATGTGTTCGACGAACCGACCAGCGGGCTCGATCCCGTGATGGAGTCGGTGTTCCGCCGCCAGGTCGAGCGCGTGAAGAAAGACGGTGCGACCATTCTGCTGTCGAGCCACATTCTGAGCGAGGTCGAGGAGCTGTGCGACCGGGTGACCATCATCCGCTCGGGCACGACGGTCGAGACGGGCACGCTCGCAGACCTGCGCCACCTCACCCGGACCACCTTCACGGCGGTGACGGCGGCGGATGTCTCGAAGCTGCCGGGCGTATATGAGGTACGTACCGAGGGTGAGAAGACCGTCTTCGATGTGGACACGGATGCCATGCAACCCGTGCTCGCGGCGCTCGCGAAGTCGGGTGTGACCGCGCTCACCGTGGCCCCGCCCTCGCTTGAGCAGCTCTTCCTGAGCCACTACGAGACCCAGAATGCTTAGGCTGCTGAGGGCGCAGGCGCGTCGTGATCGCCTGCAGCTCATCATCTGGATCCTCGGCACGTCGCTGTTCGGGGTCGCAAGCGGCAGCGCCGTCATCAAGGAGTTCGGCGATGCGAAGGGACGCGAGTCTCTTCTGCAGCTGGCGGCCTTCAACCCGGCGCTGCTCGCCATCCGCGGCACCCCGGACGGCAGTAGCACCGGCGCGGTCATCGGGTTCGAGCTGTTCACCTATCTCGCGGTTCTCGCAGCGCTCATGAGCACCTTTCTCGTGGTGCGGCACAGCAGGGCCGATGAGGAGGCCGGACGGTGGGAGCTGCTGCGGTCCACCCCGATCGGACGGGCATCGGCCCTCACCGCGACGGTGATCCTGGGGGTTCTCGCCAACCTCGCGATAGCCGTGCTGCTCACGCTCGGTTTCACCGCGACCGGCCTGCCCTTCGGAGGATCGCTGCTCATCGGCCTCGCGACCGGTGGCGCCGGCATCGCATTCGTCGGCGTCGCCGCGCTCGCCGCGCAGGTGGCGAAGACCGGAAGGGTCGCCAACACGATCGCCGGGCTCGGTGTCGCCCTGGCCTGGCTGCTGCGTGCCCTCGGGGACGCCCTGGGAACCCCGGCCAAGAACGGCCTGCACGTGACGAGCGCGTGGCCATCGTGGTTGTCGCCGATCGGCTGGGGGCAGCAGGCGCACCCCTTCGGACAACCCCAGCCCTGGATCCTCCTGCTCGACCTCGCACTGTTCGCCGTTACCGCGAGCGCGGCGTTCGCCATCGTGCGGCAACGCGACCTCGGGGCCGGCCTGGTCGGCGACCGTCAGGGACGCGACCACGGCCGTGTGGGCTCGTCGTTCGGGCTCGCCTGGCGACTGCAGCGCGGTGGCGTCATCGCCTGGGCGGGCGGGGCCGCGGTGCTCGGCCTGTTTGCAGGCGGACTCGCCAAGCCGGCCATCGACGCGATCAAAGGCAACCCCTCGGTCGCTGTCGCGGTAGAGGCGCTCGCCGGGAAGGGCGGCAGCCTGCTCGAGACCTTCGTGGCGGCGATCATGGCCTTCCTCGGAGTGCTGGCGGCGGGAGCCGCGCTGCAGGCCGTACTGCGCACCCGGTCCGAGGAGAGCGACGGCCACACCGAGCTGCTGCTCGCAGGCCGCGGGGGTCCGGGTCGGTCACTCACCGATGCGCTGGGTATCGCCGTGATCTCGCTGCTCGTGGTGGCGGCAGTGGGCGGACTGGCCGCAGGGGCTGCGCTGGCGGGCGCCGGGCATCCGGAGCTCTTCTGGCCGGCTGTCGGCGCCGCCTTCGTGCAGCTGCCGGCTGCGGCCATCTTCACGGCCGTCGCGGCACTGGTGTTCGCGGTGCTGCCGCGCGCGACGGTGCCGCTGGGGTGGAGCCTGCTTGCACTCGGCTTTCTGCTCGGCCAGTTCGGCTCGCTGTTCAAGCTGCCGAAGGCAGTGCGCGATATCAGCCCGTTCACTCACACCCCGGCCGCGCCCGGGGCGCACATCGACTGGGCACCGCTCCTCGTGATGACGGCGATCGCGGTGGTCGTCGCAGTGTTCGCCACCGCCGTGTCCCGCAGGAGAGACTTGGTGTCATGAACGATCCGGCCGTCGACGAATACGCGGAGCAGTTGGCCGCGACTCTCGCCGCGGCCGGATTCCCGCGCATGTCGGCTCGCGTGATGATGGCGCTCATGGTCACGGAGAGCGGGAAAGCGACGGCCGAAGAGCTGATGGAGCGGCTCGGTGTGAGCGCCGCGGCCATCTCGGGCGCTGTGCGCTTCTTGCAGGGGATGGCCATCGTGCGCAGGCACAGCATCCCGGGCACGCGACGCCACCAGTACGAACTCGCCGACCACCCCTGGTACGACGCGACCAGTTCACAGGGCGGTCTCTACACCCGGCTGATCGGACTCAGCGAGCGAGGTCTTGCTGCGATGCCGGAGGGGTCGGCGATCGCCGCCCGCACGGCCGAAATGGTCGACTACTTCACGTTCGTGCGCGAGCGGCTCCCCCAGCTCTCTGCCGAATGGCTGGCCAACCGAAGGTGAAATTCACCCCGCTCGGCACCTCGACCCCGTATCCCCGGCCCGACAACGCCTGCTCCGGTTACCTGCTGCAGCACGAGACGACGAACATCTGGGTGGATGCCGGAACCGGCACGCTCGCGGAACTGCAGCGGCACATCGCCCTTGGCGATCTCGACGCGATCTGGATCTCGCACGCACACGCGGATCACAGCGCCGACCTGCTCACCGCCTATTACGCGCTGCGGTTCGGGGAGACCGAGCTCGCGCATCCCGTACCTCTCTTCTGCCCGCCCGGACTTCGCGAGCGATTGGCCGCGTTTCTCGGACCCCAGGCGGTGAAGGGACTGCCGAAGGCGTTCGACTTCCATGAGCACCACAGCTGGTCGGAGCACGGCTTCGGTGGCATCGAGCTGGCCTGGGGACCGGTCGATCACGGCATGCCCGCCTACGCACTGCGCGCGACCGCCGGTGGCAGAGCGGTGGCCTACTCTGGTGACACCGCGTACTGCGAGAGCCTGGTCGAGATCGCCCAGGGTACGGACCTGCTGCTCTGCGAAGTCGGCTACTCATCGAAACCGGCCCTCGGTGAGAACGTGCACTGCACCCCAGAAGACGCCGGGCGCACCGCGCGCGAGGCCGGGGTCGCCCGTCTTGCACTCACTCATCTCGCGCTCGCCCCCGACGAGGCGAAGGCCCGGGCGAGCGCCGTCTACGAGGGAGAGGTGCTCATCGCACAGCCTGGACTCGAACTGATGGAGCCCGACTCCTCCGTTTAGGCTTGGTGTTCATGAGCGCCGAAGCACCACTTACCTCTGGAATCCACACGGACGAACTGGACGCAAGCATCCGCCCGCAGGACGACCTGTTCCGTCACGTCAACGGAAAGTGGATCGAGCGCACCGAGATCCCTGCCGACAAGGCTCGCTACGGCTCGTTCTACATCCTCGCCGAAGAGGCCGAGAAGGCGGTGCGCGAGATCATCGAGGAGGCGCGCACGGCGGCACCGGGAACAGAGGAGCGCACGTTCGGCGACCTTTATACGAGCTTCATGGATGAGGCGCGGATCAACGAGCTGGGCGCGAAACCGCTCGAGGCCGACCTGGCTTCAGTGGATGCCATCAGCGACATCCCCTCCCTTCTCTCCACCCTGGGCGCGCTCGAGCGCAAGGGGGTCAGCGGCTTCTTCCAGCTCTACGTCGACAACGACCCGGGCAATCCCGAGCGCTACATCGCCCTGTTCGAGCAGGGCGGGCTCGGCCTCCCCGACGAGAGCTACTACCGCGAAGAGAAGTTCGCCGAGATCCGTACGGCGTATGTCGCGTACCTGGAGACGATGTTCGGGCTCGCCGGGCTGACGGATGGCGCGGCCAGGGCCGCTCGCGTGCTCGACCTGGAGACGACGCTTGCGGCATCGCACTGGGACAATGTCGAGTCGCGCGACAGCGAGAAGACCTACAACCTGACCACGTGGAACGACGTGGTCTCGACAAGCTCGACGACGGGCGACGACGGCCCCGACCTCAACCGCTGGCTCGACGCCATGGACGCGCCGGCCGGAGTCTTCGACGAGCTCGTGCTCCGTCAGCCGTCCTTCCTCACCGGCCTCGCGGCGGCCCTCAACGCCGGAAATCTCGAGAAGTGGGCGGACTGGCTGCGGTGGCAGGTCATCCGATCGTCGGCCGCTTACCTCTCCGACGAGTTCGTCGAAGCGAACTTCGGCTTCTACGGGCGCACCCTCACCGGCACGCCTGAACTGCGCGCGCGCTGGAAGCGCGGGGTCTCGCTGGTGGAGGGGTCACTGGGCGAAGCCGTCGGCCGCAGCTATGTCGAGCGGCATTTCCCGGAGGCGGCGAAGGCGAGCATGGATGTTCTCGTCGGTCACCTGATCGAGGCCTACCGTGAGAGCATCACCGGGCTGGAATGGATGACCGAGGCTACCCGCGGGCGGGCCCTGGAGAAGCTGGCCAAGTTCACGCCCAAGATCGGCTACCCGGTGAAGTGGCGTGACTACTCGGCGCTGCACACCAGCCCGGACGATCTGATCGGCAACGTGCGCGCTACCAGCGAGTTCGAGTTCCAGCGTGAGCTCGGCAAGATCGGCAAGCCGCTGGACCGCGACGAGTGGTTCATGACGCCGCAGACCATCAACGCGTACTACAACCCGGGTTTCAACGAGATCGTGTTCCCGGCGGCCATTCTGCAGTTCCCGTTCTTCGACGAGGCGCGCGACGCCGCGGCAAACTACGGGGCGATCGGCGCGGTGATCGGGCACGAGATCGGGCACGGCTTCGACGACCAGGGTTCGAAGTACGACGGCGACGGCCGGCTGACCGACTGGTGGACCGCTGAGGACCGGGCAGCGTTCGAGAAGCTGACCGGCTCGCTGATCGCGCAGTACGACGCTCTCGCACCGGCGGCCATCCCGGACCACCACGTCAACGGAGCACTCACGATCGGCGAGAACATCGGCGACCTCGGCGGCCTCTCCATCGCCTGGAAGGCCTACCTCCTCTCCCTTCCGAAGAATTCGGCGGGCGAGCCCGAGGAGCCGCCGGTGATCGACGGGCTGACCGGAGCCGAGCGGTTCTTCCTCTCCTGGGCGCAGGCCTGGCAGATCAAGATCCGCAACGAGGAGGCGATCCGTCTCATCTCGATCGACCCGCACTCGCCGAACGAGTTCCGCTGCAACCAGATCGTTCGCAACATCGACGAGTTCTATAACGCCTTCGCCGTGAAGGAATCCGATCGACTCTGGCTCGACCCCGAAGACCGGGTGACCATTTGGTAGCAGCGACCAGGGCAAGCGAACGCCGCGAGCGGCTCAACTCCCCACCGGAGGGCCGTCATCGCGGAACTGCGGAAGGCGACAGCTTCAGCAGTTCTTTCGCCGCGCTCGGCAAGCTGGCATACGAGGGCGCACGCGTCTCGGTCAACATCGTCGACCTGCGAAGCGGTCTCACGCTGCTCTCGATCGACGATCGCGTGGTGTTGCCGACGGCGAGCATCGGCAAGATCCTGCTGCTGATCGAGGTGTCGGCGCGTATCACCGCCCGCGATGTCGCGGGCTACGGCATCCTCGACAAGACGCCGGGCGACGCGATCGGTCGCGCCGGACTGTGGCAGCAGCTGCAGGCGCCCGCCCTTCCCGTCGCGGATCTGGCCACGCTGGTCGGCGCAACGAGCGACAACCTGGCCACGAATGTACTGCTGCGACAGATCGGCCTGGATGCGGTGCGGGCTCGCACGGAGTCGCTCGGCCTTTCGCGCACGGCTCTGCTCGACCTGGTGCGAGACCAGCGCGGACCCGACGACGCCCCGCAGCTCTCGGTCGGCTCGACGGCCGAGCTCACCTGGCTGTTCTCGGCGCTCTCCCGCGGCCAGGTCGTCGACCACGTCACCAGCCACCGCGTGCTCGGCTGGCTCGCGCAGAACGCCGACCTCTCCCTGGTGGCGAGCGCGTTCGGTCTCGACCCGCTTTCGCACCGCTCTGCCGACCATGGCATCCAGCTCGTCAACAAGACGGGAACGGATGCCGGGGTGCGATCCGAGGTCGGCCTCCTGAGCGGACCGCGCACCAGCACGGCATATGCCGTGACCGTGCAGTTCGCGGACGACGTGCTGCCCGCCCGCCTCGCTGTGCTCGATGCGTTGCGCATCGTCGGCTACGACCTGCTCGAGCACGTGCACCAGGCGGAATTCACGGATACCCCCCGCGCCTGACCCCCCTTGGGGGGGATGTCCCCCAAAAGGAGGACTGATAGGTTAGCTGTAGTGCCCTGTGGCCGGACCCGAAACCCCGAGCAGGACATCAACCCGAAGAAAACCCGAATCTCAGGCACCCAGCCGCATTGACGTCTCTCGACGTCGCATGAAACCGGGCGCGCTTCCCTGCGCGCCCAGCTGTACCTTCGTGCGCTCCGAGTGGACGCGATCCACTCCCCACCCAGGAGCAGCTCCACATGAAGCGAATCATCGCCGCCATCACCACGCTCGCCGTCGCGGTCGGCCTTGCCGCGGTCGGCGTCACCAGTGCGGCCCTGGCAACCGGCTCGAACGATCCGGTGCCGTACACGGTCACTGCGACGAGCCTCACGCTTCCGAGCGGCGACGTCTTCTCCGCTGCGGGCTTCAATGACGGCAACGTCAAGTACATCCCGAGTTCGCAGTACGTGGCCGGCCAGACCTACACCAACCCTGGCTCCCACTGGACAGTCACCAACGTCAACGTCCACCTGGAGAACAAGGCGGGCTACGGAGCAGGAGTCGAGGGTGCATCGACCCTCCCGTTCAGCGTGCAGGGCAGCGACGGTGCGTTCAAGGCCGACCTCCCGACCACCGGATACTGCATCGTCTGGGTACAGGTGGGTGGTTTCAACGAGCACTTCGGCGAGGGCGGTCAGGCCCCGATCTGTTCGGCGACCACGGCCCAGTACGCCTCTGCCGCGACCACGATCATCGCAGCGACCTGTCAGGTCGGCCAGACCCTCGACCTGTCGGCCGTCGATCACGCCACCTTCGGCTCTGTGACCTACGGCAGTACCCAGGGCGACGGCTCGCGCACATACAGCGTGACGGCGACCGCGGATAGCGGCTACACGTTCACGTCGACCGGCACGAACACGCTCACCATCACGGGCACCCTGGCCGGTCCATCGACCACGGGCTGCTCCACCACCCCGAACTGCGTCTCGTCGCCGACCTGGGCGTACACCTTCACCAGCGCGACGGCCAGCGGCGTCATCACGGTGACCAAGGCCGGCGCGCACGATGGCGACGTGCTCTGCCAGCCGCTCTATGTACGGTCAACCACCTGGACTTATGACCTGCCGACCAACGGCACACCGTCGTGGCCGCAGACCTTCGATGCCAAGCAGGACCTCACGATCTCGACGATCAGTTCCACCGGGTTCTCCTATGCGGCGCCCGATGTGACGAACACGTGCCAGCAGCACGACATCTACGCGACCTTCAGCGCGAACGGCTTCGGCGCCCTCACCATCCCGACCCATCTTCTCGGCCCGAACAACCCGTACGAGCCGGCCTTCCTGCACGCGACGCTGAGCGGCAAGGGACCCACCCCGACCTACACGAACGACAGTGATTCCGGCTGCACGCAGATCACGCCCGTCGCGACCCTCGCTGGTGGTGTCTGCTACTGGGATGCCGGACAGCAGGGCTCATTCAAGACCGCCGCTTTGACCTACGACAACTCGGCGTCCAACGTGCCGGTCGAATTCGACGTCACCGGCTACCCGGCGTACACCCGTACCGTTCCTGCCAAATCGGTGGTGACGATCTCACTGGCCGCCGCGTACTCGGGAGGCGTGAACTACACGGTCACGGCCGGCGGCAAGACCTTCCAGGTGGGAATCGGCGCGTACGCCCCGTGTCCGCCGACGGTGCAGACCTGCACGACGACGAGCGGGCCGGTGCTGTCCACCAACCTGGCGCCGAACGGCTGGTCGTTCACCGACACCCGGGCCAACGGTCACAACGTCTACGTATCCGGCGCGCTGCACATCTACACGGACGGATCGACGGATGTCGACTCGAGCAACGTGAACACCGACCTGGCTGCCGGCAAGTTCATCCCATCCGGCTCCATCGCCCTGTCGGCATTCGGTTACCCGACCATGAGCTACAGCTCGGCGTCCGGCTCGCTGCCGACCATTCGGATCGCCATCGACAAGGATGGCGACGGCGGTGCCGACGGCTACCTGGTCTACCAGGCGGGTGCCGGATCCAACCCGTCCAGCCTGACGACCACGTCGACCGGCAAGTGGTGGGCGACCAAGGACCTCGGCGTGAACGATTCCAGCGCCCCCGACCCGAGCTACCAGAAGTCGTGGGGAACGCTGAACGAGTTCCTCGCCACGTACCCGAACGCGCGCATCACCTCGATCGGCTACGCGCTCGGTTCGAACGCGAAGGGCGACGGAGTCATCTCCGGCATCACCGCGGGCTGCCAGAACTTCACCTTCAACCAGGTGAACGCCCCGACCGTCGCTCCGGCGCCGGTCACCTTCCAGGATGTCTGCGGCAAGAGCAGTGACGGCGTCTTCATTCCCACCCCGGGCGCGAGCGACCACTACAGCTACACGACGGTCGACAATCGCGACGCCAACGGCGTCGGCACGGTGACGGTGACGGCCGTGCCCGACGCCAACTTCGCCTTCCCGGCGGGCACGGTCGTCTCGTGGTCGCACACGTTCCAATCCGACAGCGACCTGCACTGCACCGACATCGCCGGCGATCCGACCGCGCACAACCCGGTCTGCAACGGTGTCGACGGCACGATCACCTCTGGCTACATCACGGTGGTCGCATCGACCGGGATCACCTACACGATCCATGACATCGCGGATGGCGCGTCGACGGCGCATGACATCTCGGTGACGGGCGGCAAGACGAACCTTCCCGCGGGAAGTTACGCGGTTACGGCGGCGGCGATAGCGCCGTACGTGCTGAGCCACGCGATTTCACCCTTCACCCCGCTGGTCATCGGCTCCAACCCGACCGGCTGCCTGCCGACCCTCGCGCTGATCACCCCGAGCGTCACCGCGATCAGCCCGTCATGCTCGACCGGTTCGGCTGGCGGATACCTTCTGATCGACCCGAACGATGGACTGAACTACTTCATCGGCGCGACCCGGCTCACCGCGGCGAAGACCCCGATGGCACCGGGCACGTACTCGGTGCTCGCCGTCCCGGTCGACCCCAAGGACGGAGTGGACACGAACGTGGTGCCCAACCCGATGTCCGTCGTGATCCAGAGGCTCGGCACCAGCTGTGCGCAGCTCACAACGCTCGCCTTCACCGGCGGTGCGGGGCCGAGCGGATTCCTCATCGCGTCGGCCGTGCTGCTGCTGCTCGGAGGTGCTCTCATCTTCACCAGGAAGCCGCGCAGCCCGCGTCACACGGCCTAGTCGGCAGTTGCGGGCACGGCCGTGACGTCCCTTCCCCGGTTCGGCGGGGAGGGGACGTCCCCCTTTAGCGGGACAAAAAGGTTGTCGCAGCGAATGTGCCATGGTATTTTCAGGTTTGACACCTGAGGTGGGTTCCCCGAATGCCCTCCTGACCCGACAGTGTGCTTTCTAGAAGGTGATAACCCGATCACGTTTTCTCGACCGGCGCGGCCAGCCCGCCGGTTCCTCGCTCTCCAGTAGCGAATCGCCGTACCCAGCGGCGTTGACCCTTACCCGCGCACCACAGCACCACCCCTGTACCCGAACCAGGAGATCTACCCGAATGAAGAAGTTGCTCGCCATTCTCGCGACGGCATTCCTTGGAATCGGCCTCGCCGTTCTGGCCGTGGCCGGCCCCGCCTCCGCTCATGCCAACAACATCACCGCGACCGCGGCGTGCAACACCACCGACTACACCTGGACGGTGACCTGGTCGGTTTCGAACGACTACGGTGACAGCGAGACCATCGAGTCCACGAACCTCGCCTCGGTCGTGCCGCTGAACACGAATTTCGGCCCGGTAGGCACGCCGACCGCGATTCAGACCTTCCAGCAGACCGGCATCACCGCCGCGCAGAACATCACGCTCACGCTCGGTGGTCACTGGAGCGACGGCTTCCATGGCAGCGACAGCGGCACCATCACGTCCGCGCAGTTCGTCGGCGGCTGCACCAGGCCGAAGACCATCGTCGTCGTGCCCACGTTCCAGTTCACAGAGCCGAGTTGCACGTCGGCCAACGGCTCATACACGGTCCCGACCACGACGGGGATCACCTACTCTCTGGCCGCGGGCACCTACCCGGCGGCGCCGAGCAGCTCGGTGACGGTGACCGCCGCCGTGACGGATTCCACCAAGTACACCCTCGGCACCCCCGACCACTGGTCGCACACCTTCAATCCGGCATCGACCGGATGCACCACGATCGTGGACCCCGTGACGCCCACGGTGAACGTGATCACGACCTGTGGTACCGACGGCTCGGTCACCTGGACCGACACCGCGGCCATCCACTACGCCCTGACCAAGGGTGACGGCAAGTCCGGCCCGTTCGAGGTGACCGCATACGCACAGGGGAACAACGTCTTCGCTGACGGATCAACGGTGAAGGTCGTGAAGACGGGTGACCTGGGCGTCAAGACGACCTGCGCCACCGTGCCGCACGACGAGTTCGCCACCGACATCGTCTGCGTGCAAGACACCATCAACGACACCGCGACGAAGGTCGGGGGCGCCATCACGGTCACCCCCATCACCGGTGTGAAGTACACCATCACCGGCGGCACCATCGACCCGCTCAACCCGGTCGTCGTCACCGGTACGACCGGTGGTGCGGCCATCGCCACGACGCTGCCGGCCGGCTCGTACACGGTGACACCGTCCGCGCTCGCCGGGTTCACGCTGACCAACCCCGGCGCTGTGCCGCTGACGGTCGTCGACAAGGCGGGTCTGTGCATCCCGACCCTGCCGTTCACCTCGGGCACTGTGACGGCGGTCGACCAGACCTGTTCTGCAGGCAAGCTGGTCAGCGGCTACATCACCGTCGCGCTCGACCCGGCGACGCTCAACTACACGCTGAACGGAACACAGCTCGGCGCGAAGACCAACGTCGCACCGGGCACGTACACGGTGAACATGGTGCCAGTGCCTGGCTACACGATCGGCGCTCCCACCGCGACGGTGACGGTGCATCCGTCGTCCACTTCAGCCTGTGGCCAGCTCACGACACTGGCTTTCACCGGTGGCAACCTGGTCGGCGGCGGATTCCTCTCCGCATCCGCACTGCTCTTCATGGCAAGCGGAGTGTTCATCGCCCGGTCGCGCAAACAGAAGCAGGCGTAGAAGGCCCCGCAGCCGGTAGAACCGAAACCGCTGCGACGGTTCAGGCGAGCAGGTCGTCCTCACGGGCGGCCTGCTCGCCCACGGGAAGGTCGACGGGAACGTCGACGCCGAACAGTGCGCTTACACCCGACGTGAACGCGTCGCCATCGCCCGAGCGGGCCAGTTCACGGGCGCGCACCGATGGTGTGTGAAGCAGCACGCCGGCCAGGTGACGCAGGGCCGTCTCGACGCTGCCGTCCGCATCCCCACGCCGTCGTGCGCGTTCGATCTCCGCATCGAGGATGCCGAAGACGTGCTCGCGCAGCGCCACGATCGCCGGGGTGAGCTGTTGCTCGGCGGCGGCGGCCGCGAACTCGATCGCGGCTTCGCTCACCAGAGCCCGCGCGTCGTCCGCTGCGTTCAGCTCATCAAGAGGGGCGTGCACGCTGATCGTCTCGAGGTCGAGCAATTCGACGCCGGCGAGCGCCGTCACGGCCGGATCGATGTTCCTCGGCAGGCCGAGGTCGACCAGGATGCGGCGCCGATCGCCCGCGAGACGGGCGGGTGTGATCACCGGCAGTTCGCTGCTCGTACACGTGATGACCACGTCGGCGTCGGTCAGCGCGTCATCGAGCGACGCCGCCACACCGACGCCGTGGCGAAGGGCGAACGCGTCGCCTCGCCCGGAAACCGAGTGCACACTGATATCGATGACCCCGCGATCGCGAAGCGCCGCGAGGGTGGTGCCCGCGTACTGGCCGGTGCCGACCACGAGTACCCGGGCAGCGGACCAGTCCGGAATACGGCTGCTCACGAGTTCGAGCGCCAGCCGCACCAGGGAGCGGCCGACGCCGGCGATCGCGGTGCGGTTCTTCACGCCCCGAGCCGTGTGCGACGCCTGCTGGAACAGTCGCTCGAGCCCCGACGATGTCGTGCCGGCCGCGCGCGCATCCTGCAGCGCTCGCCGTACCTGACCCGATATCTCGTCTTCGCCGAGGATCACCGACTCGAGTCCCGAGGAGACCGCGAACAGGTGCTCGGCCACCCCGTCGCCGCGGATCACCCGAACGGAGGACCGGAGTTCGCCCACATCCACCCCGCTCGTCATGCTGACGACCTCCATGGCGTTCTCCACGGCGACCGCGCCCGCGGCCGTCAGCGGCTCGTCGATATCGAGGTAGGCCTCGAAGCGGTTGCAGGTTGCGAGCACCACCACGCCGTTGACGAAAGCGCTGGTCTGCACCAGGCGGTCGGCTGCGACGGGTGCCCCGATCGACAGCTTCTCCAGAAGGTCGAAGCTCGCATTGTGGTGGCTTGACGTGAGGCACAGGAGCACTGCTTCAGCCTACGTCGGCTCGCTGTAAGGAGCCTCATTCATACTGGGAGGGTGACCCTGCCCGCCGACCATCCGCTCATCGACGGCCGCACGGCCGATTCCGGCCTGGTCCGCGCCTACCGCGGGGATCGACCTGAGCGGCTTCCGGTATGGTTCATGCGGCAGGCGGGTCGCTCGCTGCCCGAATACCGCGAGCTGCGCGTCGGCACGGCCATGCTCGACGCCTGCCTCGACCCGGAGCTGTCCAGCGAGATCACGCTGCAGCCGGTGCGGCGGCACGGCGTCGACGCCGGCATCTTCTTCAGCGACATCGTCGTGCCGCTCAAGCTCGCGGGGGTCGATGTCGCGATCGTGCCCGGGCGCGGGCCGGTCTTAGGCGCCCCGATCACGACGGCCACCGACGTCGCGGCGCTTCGCCCACTCGACCCGCTCGCGCTCGCACCGATAGCCGAGGGCGTCGCCCGTACGGTCGCCGAGCTCGGGTCCACTCCGCTGATCGGGTTCGCGGGAGCCCCGTTCACGCTGGCCGCCTATCTCGTCGAGGGCGGGCCATCCAAAGACCATCTGGCCGCCCGCACTCTGATGCACGCCGATCCTGCGACCTGGGATGCCCTGCTCGGCTGGGCGGCGGACGTCACCGGCGCCTTCCTCCGCGCCCAGGTGCTCGCCGGTGCGAGCGCGGTGCAGCTGTTCGACTCCTGGGTGGGGTCGCTCTCGGTCGTCGACTACGAGGCACGCGTCGCTCCGTTCTCCGCACGCGCGATCGCGCACGTGCACGACCTCGACGTGCCGGTCGTCCATTTCGGCGTGGGCACGGCCCACCTGCTCCGTTCGATGCGCGCGGTGGGCGCCGATGTGATGGGAGTCGACGACCGGATCCCGCTCGACGAGGCCTCAGCCATGCTCGGCGAACGAGTGCCGCTGCAGGGCAACATCAACCCCGCGCTGCTTGCGGCGCCGTGGCCCGTGCTCGAGGCCCACGTGCGTGACGTGATCGAGCGGGGCCGGGCGGCCAGGTCGCATGTGCTCAACCTGGGTCATGGTGTTCCACCGGACACTGACCCTGACGTGCTCACTCGCATCGTCGCGCTCGCTCATGCCTAGCGTCATCGTGGTGGGCGGCGGGGTGGCAGGGCTCGTCATCGCCCGTGACCTCGCCATCGGCGGGATGTCTGTGACCATTCTCGAGGCGAGCGATCACCTGGGCGGCAAGGTGGCAAGGCACACTGTCGCCGGAATCGACCTCGACGCGGGCGCGGAGAGTTTCGCGGTGCGTGGGGGAAGCGTCGCGGTGCTCGCCGCCGAACTGGGGCTCGAGGTCGTCGCTCCGCGGCCGGAGCCGGCGTGGCTGAAACCGGTGACCGGCGAGCCGATTCGGCTGCCCGCGACGAGCCTGCTCGGCATTCCAGGGGATCCCATGGCGCGAGACGTGATCGGCGTCATCGGGCTGCCCGCGGCCGAACGTGCGATGCTCGACGCTGAACTGCCGGCGTCCGCCGGTTCGGACGAGCGCACTCTGGGCGGCCTGGTGAGCACACGGATGGGCGACGCGGTGCTCGAACGGCTGGTCGCGCCGATCGTCACCGGCATCCATTCCCGTCACCCGGACGACCTCGAGGTGGACGTCGTCGCACCGGGACTGCGGGCCGCACTGGCGCGGGAGGGGTCCCTCGCAGCGGCCGTGCGCACGCTTCGTGCTGCCGCGCCGGCGGGATCGGCCGTCGCCGGCATCCGGGGTGGCATGTTCGAGCTGGCGAATGCACTCGCCGCCGAGATCGGGCGGCTCGGGGTGGAGGTGCGCCTCGGCTCGAGAGTGACGGATGCCGACGCGCTCGATGCCGGCCAGGTCGTGCTCGCCACCCCGCTCGACTCGCCCACCGCGACGACCATCACCCTGGCGACGCTGGTCGTCGACGTGCCGGCCCTTGACGTGGCGCCGCGGGGCACAGGGCTGCTGGTGGCGGCGGGTGCCGATGGCGTGTCTGCGAAGGCGCTCACGCACTCGACGGCGAAGTGGGCGTGGCTGGCGGCGGGCGTCCCGGCGCACCGTCACGTCATCCGTCTCTCATATGCGACGCCGCCGGACGACGTCAGGGCAGCGGCGATCTCGGATGCCGAAACGCTGCTCGGAGTGACGCTTGCCGAGATCATCGGATTCGATCTGGTCGCATGGCCGGCCGTGCCTCCGGTGGCGTCAGGCGTCCTGATCGGCGAGAGCGTCTCGGGCACCGGCCTCGCCGCCGTCGTTTCCGGCGCGAGAAAAGAAGCTGAACGTTTGTTGAGAGGGGTCGACAGCTAGGTCGCGAAGGCTACTGTTGGGCTTGACCCGATCCTTTCGCGCGATTTGGGCACGACGAAATCAGGAGTCACCATGCGAGGCAAAGTACTTCTCGCTGTCGGTCTGGCAGTGGGATATGTGTTGGGAACCCGCGCCGGCCGGGAGAAGTACGACCAGATGGTCGCCCAGGTGCAACGCCTGTGGAACGACCCGCGCGTGCAGAAGCAGGTCAAGAACGCTGAGCAGTTCGCGAAAGACAAGGCTCCGGATGTCGTGGAGTTCGTGACCGACAACGCCAAGAAGGTCGCGTCCCAGGTCGGCTCCCGCAGCACCGGTACCACGGCCAAGGCAGCACCGAAGCCGCGCACCGCATCGCCCAAGACCAGCACCGCGAAGTAGGCCGGTCGTGAGCGACGACTCGATGGGCGGGAAGCGTTCCGTGTTCGGCCTGATCGCGGACCTGCCGCACCTCTTCGCCAATCTCGTCAAGGCGGAGCTGGAGCAGCTCAAGAACGAGATGATCGGCAAGCTCAAGCACGCCGGCATCGGGATCGGCCTGTTCGCGGGCGCGGGGGTGTTCGCGTTCTTCATGGTCGGCGTGTTCCTGGCCGCGGCCGTGCTGGGATTCGCCACCTTCCTGCCGGGCTGGCTCGCGGCGCTGATCGTGGCCGGCATCCTGCTGGTGATCACGGCCATCCTCGTGCTCGTCGGGGTCGCACAGGTGAAGCGCGGGGTGCCGCCGGCACCCACCGAGACGATCAACAGCGTGCGTAAAGACGTCAACGCCATCAAGGGAATCGGAAAGCGGTCATGACAGACTCCATCGACGCCACGCGCGCCCAGCTCGAGGCCACCCTCGACGCCATCGAAGACAAGCTCAATGTGCCGAAGCAGGTCGGCCGCCTCCGGTCGAAGGCGATGAGCTCGTACCACTCGAACCCGATCCCGTGGATCGTGGGTGCGACAGCCGCGGTCATCGCGATCGGCGGGATCATCGCCTGGGCCGTGCTGAGCAGCGACGACTAGCGCTCGCTTTGGATTCTCCCAGCGCAGCGGGAGAGGATAGACGGCATGAGCACCGTGCCGGACCCGAGCGGCTACACCCTCTGGACAGTCTTCCGGCGTGATCCTTCGCGAGCGCCGCATGGCGACGTGGTACAACTCGCCAGTGCGGTGTCTGAGATCGAGGCGCGAGGGGTGACCGTTCGCGGTTTCTACGACGTCTCGGCACTGCGCACCGACGCCGACCTGATGGTGTGGCTGCACGGTGGTGCGCCGGAAACGCTGCAGTGGGCGTATCGCCGGCTTCGCCGCACCGACACCCTCACCAAGGCGCTTCCGGCCTGGTCTGCCATGGGGGTGCACCGCGACGCCGAGTTCTCGGCGAATCACCTGCCGTCGTTCATGCGCGGCAAGGATCCCGAGGCCTGGGTGACGGTCTACCCGTTCGTCCGCTCGTACGACTGGTACGTCCTGCCGGACGAGGAGCGTCGTGCGATGCTCGCCGACCACGGTCGCAAGGGCGGCGAATACCCGCAGGTGCTGGCGAATACCGTTGCGGCTTTCGCGCTCGGCGACTACGAATGGATCCTTGCTCTCGAGGCCCCCGAGTTGGTCGATCTCGTCGACCTCATGCGGCACCTGCGCCAGACGGAGGCGAGACGGCATGTGCGGGAAGAGATCCCGTTCTTCACGGGGCGCCGCATCACGCTGGATGAGGTTCCGGAGGTGCTGGGTTGGTGACGGACGGTTTCGTCGAGCAGCCGACGCGCTACGACGCAATTCTTCTGGCCAGTTTCGGCGGCCCTGAGGGGCAGGACGACGTCATCCCGTTCCTGCGGAATGTCACGCGCGGCCGCGGCATCCCCGAGGAACGACTCGAAGAGGTGGCGCACCATTACCGTGAGTTCGGCGGTGTGAGCCCCATCAACGACCAGAACCGCGAGTTGAAGGCCGCGCTCGAGACGGAACTCGCTCGGCGCGGGGTCGATCTGCCTGTGCTGTGGGGCAACCGCAACTGGGCGCCATACCTGAAGGAAGCGCTCGTCGAGGCGGGCGAACACGGGTACACGCGGCTGCTCGCCATCGGCACCAGTGCCTACAGCTCGTACTCCAGTTGCCGGCAGTACCGGGAGGACTACGCGCTGGCCCTGACGGAGTCGGGCCTCGACGGTACCATCGAGATCGACAAGGTGCGGCAGTTCTTCGATCACCCGGGTTTCGTGCAGCCGTTCATCGAAGGGCTCGCGACGGCGCTCGACGACGTGACGGCGCTGGGCATCGCGCTCGCCGACACCCACGTGCTGTTCACCACCCACTCCATCCCTTCGACGGATGCCGCCAAGAGCGGGCCGACGGAACGCGGCTTCGGCGAGGGCGGGGCGTACCAGGCGCAGCACCTCGCGGTGGCTGAAGTCGTGATGGGCGCCTCCGGTCGCGGGCTCGGCTGGGACCTCGTCTTTCAGTCACGCAGTGGCCCGCCCACCCAGAAGTGGCTGGAGCCGGACATCAACGACGCGATCCGTTCGCTCGCGGCCAGGGGCATCAAGGCGGTGATCATGGTTCCGCTCGGGTTCGTGAGCGACCACATGGAAGTGAAGTGGGACCTCGACACCGAGGCGATGGAGACCGCGGACGAGGCGGGCATCCTCGCGGTGCGGGTCGCTACGCCCGGCGTGCACGCGGCCTTCGTACGGGGATTGGTCGACCTCGTTCTCGAGCGACGGGACGGCATCCCCGTCTCCGAACGCCCCTCCGTGACCGCGCTCGGCCCGTGGTACGACGTCTGCCGGTCCGGATGCTGCGAGAACGTGCGCCTCGGCTTCAGGCCGGCGCTCGCCGGGGTGGCTCCGTGAGGATCGGAACCCGGGGCAGTGCCCTGGCGATGGCCCAGTCCGGTCAGGTTGCCGCCGCCATCACCAAGGCCACCGGCGAACCGGTCGAACTCGTCCCCATCTCCACGGAGGGCGACCACTCCTCGGCCTCCCTCGCCAGCCTCGGCGGCTCCGGCGTGTTCGCGAGCGCGCTGCGAGAAGCACTCCTCGCCGGCGAGTGCGACCTGGTGGTGCACTCGCTCAAGGACCTGCCGACCGACGGCTATCCGGGCCTGCGTATCGGAGCCGTGCCGAAGCGCGCCGATGCCCGCGACGCGATCATCGGATTCACTCTCGACGAACTCGTGCCGGGCGCGAAGGTCGGCACCGGTTCCCCGCGCCGCGCGGCCCAACTGCGGTTGGCTCGGCCGGACGTCGAGGTGGTCGACCTGCGCGGTAACGTCGACACCCGTCTCGCGAAGGTGGGGGCCGAGCTCGATGCTGTGGTGCTGGCGATGGCCGGACTGTCCCGTCTCGGGCGGCTCAGCGAGGTGAGCGAGATTCTGGACCTCAGCGGCTGGCCCACCGCGCCGGGCCAGGGGGCGCTTGCGCTCGAGGTGCGCGATGAACGCACGTCCGCCGTGGATGCCGCACTCAAGGCGGCCGATCACCAGTCGACGCGACTGGCCGCCTTCGCCGAGCGCGCGGTGCTCGCTCAGCTCGAGGCCGGCTGCGCCGCGCCGATCGGGGCGACCGCGGTGGTCGACGGCGAACTGTTGTTTCTCACGGCGACCGTGTACGCGCTCGACGGGTCGACATCCCTTTCCAGTTCGCACGCCCTCGTGATGGAGGGGTCGCCGGCCGAGCGTGCGCTGCTGCCGACCGAACTGGGCGAGCGGGTCGCGGCGGAACTGCTGCGGCTCGGCGCGGCGGACCTCGCTCCGCTCGGTGCCGGGTCATGACGCTGGGTAAGCCGCTGGCCGGTTGGAGGGTACTGGTGCCGCGGGGCGGCAAGTGGGGCGACGGGGTCGCGGCGAGCCTGCGCGGGTACGGCGCCATACCCGTGATCGCCCCGATGATCAACTTCGCCAGCGCCGAGAACCCCGTAGAGCTCTCCGACGCTTTGAAGCGGCTCGAGGGCGGCCAGTTCGACTGGCTGGTGATTACGAGCGCCACCACGGTGGACGTGCTGGTGAGCCAGCAGGTGATTCTGCCGCCGACCACCCGCATCGCCGCTGTCGGCGAAACCACGGGCGCGGCTCTCACCCTCGCCGGCTATCGGGTCGACTTCGTGCCCGAGGGAGACAACTCGGCACGCGGTCTGGTGAAGGAATGGCCGGTCTCCGAGATCACCGGGCGCGTGCTCATCCCGCAGTCCGACATCGCAGAGCCGACCCTGGTGGCCGGGTTGGCCGAGCTCGGCCTCGATGCCGAATTCGTCACCGCCTATCGAACAGTGGGAGTGCGGGTGGCCGAGCATGTCGCGGCCGACGTCACCTCGGGCCGCATCCGCGCCGTGCTCGTGACCTCCGGCAGCGTCGCACGGCAGGTGCAGTCGCAGCTCGCGCCCCTCCCCGTCGAGACGGTCGTCGCCGCGATCGGCCCGCGTACCGCGTTCGACGCGAGGGCGGCCGGGCTCACAGTGCACGTGATCGCGGAGTCCCGGTCGGCGGCGAGCCTGGTCGACGGCCTGGCCGACTATGCAGCGAGTCTGGCCGGCGATGACTGACGGGCCGCGCATCCGCCCTCGCCGTCTGCGCAATACCCCCGCCATGCGCCGGCTCGTCGCCGAGACTCGTCTGCACCCCGCAGAGCTGATCCTGCCGATGTTCGTGCGCGAGGGGGTCGGTGCGCCGATCCCGATCACGTCGATGCCCGGTGTTGTGAACCACTCGCTCGACAGCCTCAAGCGTGCCGCGGTCGAGGCCGCGGAGGCCGGTGTCGGCGGGCTCATGCTGTTCGGCATCCCGGAGCACAAAGATGCGATCGGTTCCGGTGCGACCGACGAGAACGGCATCCTGAACGTCGCCACCCGGGCGATCGTCGCCGAAGTGGGTGACGTGGTCGTCGTGCAGACCGACCTCTGCCTCGACGAGTTCACCGACCACGGACACTGCGGGGTGCTGGATGTCCACGGCCGCGTCGACAACGACGCGTCGCTCGAGCGCTACCGCGACATGGGCCTCGCGCAGGCGGCGGCAGGCTCCCACCTGCTCGGTCTCAGCGGCATGATGGACGGCCAGGTCGCCGCCGTGCGCGACGCGCTCGACGCCAACGGGTTCATCGACACCGCCATTCTCGGCTATGCGGCCAAGTATTCGTCGGCGTTCTTCGGACCTTTCCGGGAGGCTGTGCAGTCCTCGCTCGATGGCGACCGCCGCAGCTACCAGGTCGACCCGGCGAACCGCAGGCAGGGCGTCCGCGAGGTGCTGCTCGATGTCGAAGAGGGCGCAGACATCGTGATGGTGAAGCCGGCGATGAGCTATCTCGATGTGCTGGCCGATGCCGCCGCATCCAGTCCGGTCCCCGTGTGGGCCTACCAGGTCTCCGGCGAGTACTCGATGGTGGAGGCCGCGGCGGCGATCGAGGAGACTCTGACGAGCATCAAACGGGCCGGGGCCGAGGGCATCCTCACGTACTGGGCCGTCGAGGTCGCGGGCTGGCTGCGGTGACCAGCAACGAACAGGAGTTCGCGCGGGCGAGGCGCTCGATCCCCGGTGGCGTGAATTCACCCGTTCGGGCGTACGGCTCGGTCGGCGGAACGCCGCGGTTCATGGTGTCGGCGCGCGGCCCGTACATCACGGATGCCGGTGGCCGCGAATACGTCGACCTGGTGAGTTCGTGGGGCCCCGCGATTCTCGGGCACGCGCATCCGGCGGTCGTGAAGGCCGTGCAGGACGCGGCGGCGCGGGGACTCTCTTTCGGTGCGACCACCCCGGGCGAGACGGAGCTGGCCGAGCTGGTTCGCGAGCGGGTGAGCGTGGGCAGCCAGCATCCGCTCGAGCGGCTGCGGCTGGTCTCGACAGGGACCGAGGCGACCATGACCGCCATCCGGCTGGCCCGCGGTTTCACCGGTCGCGACCTTCTGGTCAAATTCGCGGGGCACTACCACGGCCACTCCGACGGGCTGCTCGCCGAGGCGGGCTCGGGGGTCGCGACGCTCGCCATGCCCGGGTCGGCCGGGGTGACCGCGGCGACCGCGGCCCAGACCCTCGTGCTTCCGTATAACGATCTCGACGCGGTGCGTAAGGTCTTCGAGCTTCGTGGCGGTGAGATCGCGGGAGTGATCGTCGAGGCCGCCGCCGCGAACATGGGTGTAGTGCCACCCGAGCGCGGCTTCAACCGGGCCATGGCTGCGATTGCTCGCGAGCACGGTGCGATCGTGATCTTCGACGAGGTGCTCAGCGGCTTCAGGGTGGGCCCGGCCGGATGGTGGGGTCTCGAGGCGGCCCGCGTGGTGCCCGACGGGGCGGGCTGGGCACCGGACCTGTTCACCTTCGGCAAGGTCATCGGCGGCGGCATGCCGCTCGCCGCGCTCGGCGGGCGCGCCGACGTGATGGACCGGCTCGCCCCGCTCGGCCCGGTGTACCAGGCGGGCACGCTCAGCGGCAACCCGGTCGCCGTCGCCGCGGGCATCGCCACGCTGCGGAACGCGGATGCCGCGGTCTACTCCCGCCTGGACGCGACGGCTGACAGCATCGCGGCCGCAACCTCACAGGCGCTCGCCGCCGAGGGGGTCGAGCACGTCATCCAGCGCGCCGGCAATCTGTTCTCCGTCGCGTTCACGTCGACCCCGCCGCGTGACTACGCCTCCGTGAAGGCGCAGGAGGCGTTCCGCTACCCGCCGTTCTTCCACGCGATGCTCGACGCCGGGGTGTCGCTGCCTCCGAGCGTGTTCGAGGCGTGGTTCGTGTCGGCCGCGCATGACGACGTGGCGGTGGCCCGCATCCTGGATGCCTTGCCGGCCGCCGCCAGGGCCGCAGCCGCGGCCACCCACTGACCCCCGCCGAACTGCCCAGTGTTGTTCGCGGAAGTCAGCGCAGCGTGAACGACAGCACGATGAACACCAGCCCGATCAGCGGCGGCACCGCCTGCAGCAGAGCCGAACGGGTGCTGCCCTTCACGCTGAAGATGAGCACGACGCCGGCCAGGAACATGCTGCCGGTTGCCAGCGCGATCATGCCGACGCCCGCCCAGAAGTTGATTGGGATCAGTACCAGTCCGACACCGGCGCCGAGCGCCAGGAACAGGTTGTAGAAGCCCTGGTTGAAGGCCATCGGCCTGATCGTGTCGGCATCCGCCTGGCTGGCGATGCCGAAGATCTTCCAGGTGCGCGGCTTCGTCCAGGTGATGCTCTCCAGGAAGAACACGTACAGGTGGAAGAGCGCGGCGAGAAAGACGAAGACTGATCCGATGATGACGAAGGTTGTGGTCATGGGCGCAAGTTTATGGCCGGAGAGGTCTCGACACGCTCGACCCCCTAACCGAAGAGGATCGCGGCCTCGTCGTAGCGGTCCTGCGGCACCGTGTTGAGCTTCCCGAGCGCGTCCTCGAAGGCGACGTGGGTGATCGAGGTGCCGCTCAGAGAAACCATACGACCCCAGCGGTTGTGCACCACCGAGTCGATCGCGGCCATTCCGTAACGGGTGGCGAGCACCCGGTCGTACGCGGTGGGGGTGCCGCCGCGCTGGATGTGACCGAGCGTGGTCGCACGCGTCTCGACCCCGGTGCGGGCCTCGATCTCCGGCGCGAGCAGGTCTCCGATGCCGCCGAGCCGCGGCCTGCCGAAAGCGTCCAGTCCGCGCTCGGAGTGGGCGTCATCCATAGTGTCCAGCTTGAAACCCTCGGCTACGACCACCAGCGGTGCGCGCCCGCGGTCGCGTGCTGAGCGCACCCAGTCGCAGATCTGCTCGATGCTCGTCTTCTGTTCGGGAATGAGGATGACGTGTGCGCCGGCGGCCATGCCCGAGTGCAGGGCGATCCAGCCGACGTGACGGCCCATCACCTCCGCGACCATGCAGCGGCCGTGCGAGTCGCCGGTGGTGCGGAGACGGTCCATGGCCTCGGTGGCGATCTGGGTCGCGGTGTCGAAACCGAAGGTGTAGTCGGTTGCGGAGAGGTCGTTGTCGACCGTCTTGGGTACACCCACGATCCGCACCCCGGCATCGGTCAGCCGCTTGGCCGCCGCCAGAGTTCCCTCGCCACCGATCGCGATCAGGGAGTCGACGCCCAGTTCGGCCATCTGCCTCTTCACGTGGTCGGCGCCATCCGGATGCTCGAACGGGTTGGTGCGCGAGGTGCCGAGAATGGTGCCGCCCTGCTTGGCGATGCCCTGGATGTCTTTGCGCTCGAGCGGCATCGCGTCGCCCTCGACGACGCCCCGCCAGCCGTCACGGAAGCCCACGAACTCCTTGCCGTAGATCTGCGTTCCCTTGAGGACGATGCCGCGGATCACGGCGTTCAGCCCGGGGCAGTCGCCGCCGCTGGTGAGGATTCCGATGCTCATTGCACCATCATTCCGCAAGTATCGGGGTTCTTTCACCACGCGACTGTGGGGTGCTACCACCGTGGATCGATTCGTTTGTATGAAGGTCACAGGTGGTGCTCGAAGCGTGCTCATCGCAGACGACGAAGAGCCCGCGGCAGGACGGATCGATGCAGTTCTCGACGCGGGTGCTGGCGGTTCCGCATCGGTAGCACTCGCTGATCACCACGGCGCGGTCGGTGAACGGCACGACCATCCTCCGGTCGAAGACGTAGAGCGAGCCCTTCCAGAGGCCTGAGTCGCCGAACTCCTCGCCGTAGCGGGCGATGCCGCCCTCCAGCTGATAGACCTCGCCGAAGCCGCGGCTGCGCATCAGGCTCGACAGCACCTCGCACCGGATGCCGCCGGTGCAGTAGGTGACCACCGGCTTGTCTTTGAGGTGGTCGTACTTGCCGCTGTCGAGCTCGGCCACGAACTCGCGGGTGGTGTCGACGTCGGGCACCACGGCATCCGCGAACCGCCCGATGGCCGCCTCGATGCGATTGCGTCCGTCGAAGAACGTGACCTCCTCGCGCTCGACGAGCTCGTGCAACTGTGTGGGCGTCAGTCGTGTGCCGCCGCCGACGACCCCGGTCTCGTCGACCACCAGTTCGCCCGGGGCTCCGAAACTGACCAGCTCGTCGCGAACCCGCACGCTGAGCCGCGGAAAGTCGTCACCCTGGCCCTCAGAGTATGTGAAGCCGATGTCGTGGAAGGGCGCGAACTCCTTCGTGCGGGTGATGTAGCGCTTCACGGCCTTCAACTCGCCGCCGACCGTGCCGTTGATCCCGTCCTTCGACAGGATGATGCGGCCGGTCAGCCCGAGCGACTCGCAGAGCGTGCGCTGCCACAGTCGCACCGCCTCGGGGTCGGCGAGCGGCACGAACCGGTAGAACAGCAGGATCTTGTGCACCCTTCATTAAAGCGGGTCGAGCTTGTCGAGACCTCACCAGCGGGTAACCCGTCGGTGAGGTCTCGACAAGCTCGACCCGCTTTACGATGAATCGTGCTCATCACCACGTACTCCCCGAAAGAGCCGGTGGATCTCGTGCGCACGTTGCGCCCGCTCGCCCGCGGAAAGTTCGATCCCACCATGCGCTGGGAACCGGGTGGGGTGTGGCGCACGATCCCGACGCCCGAGGGTGCTGCGACCCTGCACCTGCGGCAGCGAGGGGCAGCGATCGACGCGACCGCCTGGGGCGACGGCGAGGGGTGGGCGATCGCCCAGGTGCCGGAGCTGTGCGGGCACGGGGATGACGACGACGGGTTCGACGTGTCGGCGAACCCTTTTCTGCAGGGCTCGCGCGAGCGCAATCCCGGACTCCGCATCCCGCGTACCGGGCTCGTGCTGGAGATGCTCGTCGCCGCGATCCTGGAGCAGAAGGTGACCGGGCTGGAGGCTCGGCGCGCGTGGATCCACCTGATACGCAAGTACGGTGTGGCCGCGCCCGGCCCCGCGCCTGAGGGGATGCGGGTGTTCCCGGATGCGGCGGTGTGGCGAATGATCCCGTCCTGGGAGTGGCACAGGGCCGGTGTCGGGCCGGACCGGACGAAGACCGCCGTGGCCGCGGCATCCGTCGCTCCCGGGCTGGAACGCACCACGCGGCTCGGGCGCGGCGGGCCGGAGGTCGAGCGACGGCTGCGCAGCGTGCAGGGCGTCGGAGTGTGGACGGCGAACGAGACGATGGTTCGGGCGCACGGCGACCCGGACGCGGTGAGCGTGGGCGACTATCACCTGCCGGCGCTGGTGGGCTGGGCGCTGGTGGGCGAGCCGGTCGACGACGACGGGATGCTCGAACTGCTCGCGCCCTGGGGCGGGCATCGCGCGCGAGTGATGCGCCTCATCGAGGTGAGCGGGTTCGCCAAGCCCCGCTTCGGCGCCCGCATGACGGTGCAGGACCACCGCAACCACTAGCTGTTAGCGTCGAGTCGTGCACTTGATGTTCAGGACGATCCTGCTGTTTCTCCGTCGCCGCCCTCCCATTCACTTCACCGACGTCGGAACGCTCGATCTTCGGGTGCTGCCGACCGACATCGACTTCGCCGGCCACATGAACAACGGCTTCTACCTGTCGGTCATGGATCTCGGCCGCATCGACCTGCTCATCCGCTCGGGAGTGTGGGCGAAGATCCGCAAGGCCGGCATCTCGCCGGTGATGGCGAATGCGACCATCTCGTTCCGCAAATCGCTGCAGCCGTTGCAGCGGTACACGATCGAGTCGCGCATGATCGGCCACGACGAGAAGGCCGTCTACTGCGAGCAACGGATGGTGGTCGACGGCCAGATCTGGGCGAAATCGACCCAGCGAGCCCGCTTCGTTCGCCGCAACGGCCGGCCCGTGCCCATCGCCGAGGTCATCGAAGTCTCCGGTATCGACATCGGTGAACTGCCCGTCGCGCCGTGGATCGAACGCTGGGCGGAGGATGTCGCCCTCCCGCCCGCCCGTGGAGAGGCGCCGAGCGACTGGGCCTAGGCCCCGTCTTCCTCGTCATCCTCGGGGTGCGAACCGAGAGGGCCAGTGCCGAAGTCGGCGTCGTTCGCCGCGTCGGCGGACTCCTTCAGCAACTCGTCCGCCTTCTTGCGGGCGGCCGCGGCCTCGGCCTCGTCGCCCGCGGCGGCGCCGCCCTGGTTGGCGAACTGGTCGAATGACATGCTCGGAGCCTATCCAGCGTTCCGGTTCCAGGTAAAGCGACCCTCCGGATCGTAGACCGATGCGATCTCCTGCAGCCGCTCGAACATGTCGCGCGGCCACGACTTCGCGAACTCGCTGGCGGACGGCTCGCCGGCGAAGTTGATCGTCGTGACCGGAGCCTTCCACGGGCCGATTCCCGCGAGCAGCCGCTGCCACGCCGCCTCGATGGCGGGTACGTCCAGCTGGTGATTCGGGATGGCGACGACGGAGAGGGCGAAGGCGGCGTCACGGCCGCCGACGGCGCTGCCGCCGTCGACATCCACTTCGGTCCTGTTGCCGAGGTGCCGAAGCTCCAGTGCGACGAACGGCGACCGAACGCCGGCGCCCACCTCGGCGAGCACCGCACCCACGAGGCCGTCGTCGGCGTGGGTGAGCATTCCACCGATCACCCAGGAGGGCGACGGCTGGGTCGGGTCGTTGTGAATCATTCCCATCTTGGTGGTCGGCATCGCGCCGACGAGATCCATCATCACGGGGGCGAGGGCGCGAAGCGGGGCGGCGAGACGCTCGCCGTCGTCGTTCGCGCCGGGGTAGGCGAAGCGGAGGTTCAGCAGTGTCTTGCCGCGCAGAGGCTCCGGGATCACGTCGAGCGGTGGGAAGCGCAGAATCGCCAACGAGGTGGAGACCTGCGGGTGCGCGGTGTGGGTCCATTCGATCCAGCCGCGCAGCGCGGCCTCGATGTCGCCCTCCGCGAAGAACAGGGATCCGCCGTAGATCTCGGTGAGGGGAACGAGCTCGACGTCGACGCTGGTGACCACGCCGAAGCCAGCCTTGCCGCCGCGCAACGCCCAGAACAGGTCGGGGTGATCGGTGGCGCTCGCCGTGACCAGCTCGCCGGTGCCGGTGACGACCCGGAACGAGCGCACCCGGTCGGAGCCGAAGCCGTGGCTGCGGGCGAGCGGGCCGAGGCCCCCGCCGAGCAGGAAGCCGACCGCACCGACACCGGGCGCCGAACCGTTGATCGCGGTCAGACCGAGCGGGCCGGCCTTCTCGACCACCGCGGCCCACTGCGCGCCGGCGCCGATGGTCGCGATGTCGTCGTCGATCGACACGTCGTTCAGGTTCGAGGTGATGATGAGCAGTCCGCCGTCGATGTGGCCGGATGCCCCGTGTCCGGTGGCTTGAACCGACACCCGCAGGTCGTTGTCGAGGGCGTACCGCACCGCCTCGACGACGTCAGCTTCTGTCGCGACCGTGATCGCGGCATCCGGAGCATAGGTCGCCGAGAGATTGAAGCCGGTCACGGCCTCGGTGAAGCCGGGGTCGGTGGGGCTGAGCACGGTACCGGTGACGCGTGAGCGGAGGTCATCGAGTGGGGTCATGCTCGCAATTTACCCTTCGAGCACTGCCATCGCCGCGTTGTGCCCGCCGATGCCGCTGACCGCACCGCCCCGTCGCGCGCCGGCCCCGCAGAGCAGGATACGGTCGTGTTCAGTCGCGACACCCCAGCGCTCGGCAGGGGTGCTCAGCTCCCCTTCGCCCCATGGCCACGAGAGCGGGCCGTGGAAGATGTTGCCGCCGGGCATGCCGAGTGCGTTCTCGAGATCGAGCGTGGTTCTCGTCTCGATGCAGGGGTCGCCCTTCGAGTCGGTGAGCAGCAGCGGCTCGATGGGTTCGCCGAGCACGCTGTCGAGCGACGCGAGCACGGCGTTGCCGAGACGGCCGCGCATCGCGGCGTTGTTCTCGTCGTTCACCAGGCGGTCGGGCACGTGCAGCCCGAACACCGTGAGCGTCTGTGCACCGCTCTCGCGAAGCTCCGGGGACAGGATGCTCGGGTCGCTGAGCGAGTGGCAGTAGATCTCCGCGGGCAGGGGACTCGGCACCTCGCCGGCGGAGGCGGCCCGGTGGGCGGCCTCCAGTTGGCCGTAGCCCTCGTTGATGTGGAAGGTGCCGCCGAAGGCCGCCCGAGGATCGAGGGTGGAGTCGAGAAGCCGCGGCAGCCGGCTGAGCAGCAGGTTGACCTTCACCTGCGAACCCTCGGGCTTCTCAGCCGTGTTGCCCAGCAGACGCTCGAGCACTGCCGGCGCAACGTTGGCGAGCACTTTTTGAGCGCCGATGACATGCTTAGTGTCCGCGTGCACGAAGCGCACCTCGCCGTCTGGCGTGACCGAGGTGACCTCGGCTCCGGTGACGATAGTGGCGCCCGCCTTCAGCGCCGCGTCGTGCAGCTCGCTCGTGACGGCGCCCATGCCGCCGACCGGAATATCCCAGTCACCCGTTCCGCCGCCGATCACGTGGTAGAGAAAACAGCGATTCGCGGCGAGCTCGTGCGTCGACGCGAAGGTGCCGATCAGGGCATCCGTCGCCACCACCCCGCGCACCAGGTCGTCGTCGAACGTGCGCTCGATCACCTCGCCGATCGGCCGCTCGATGAAGTCGCCCCACAGCTGATCGCCGATCATCGCACGAGCCTCGGATGCCGTGAGCAGCGGGTCGCACACGGTCGGGAAGAGGGCGCCGGCCAGTTGCCCGGTGCGCTCGTAGAACTCGCGCCAGGGTCGCGGATCGGCACCGATGCTCGCGAACGACGCGTCGGTGGCGGAGGTGTCGCCGTTGTCGACGAGCAACCCGCGTTGCGTACCGGGCAGGGGCGTGTACGACGAGTACCGGCGTCGTTGCAGCTCGATCGTGAGGCCGAGCTCCCGGATGATGCGCTGCGGCAGCAGGGAGACCAGGTAGCTGTAGCGGGAGAGCCGGGCATCCACCCCCTCGAACGCCTGTGCGGAGACGGCGGCGCCGCCCACGTGGTCGAGCCGCTCGAGCACGGTGACGCCGAGGCCGGCCTGAGCCAGGTAGGTGGCGGCGACCAGTCCGTTGTGACCGCCACCGACGATCACGATGTCAGTCACGCGGTCTGGTCAAGCTCGTCGCTGCTGTCGAGGTCTTCGTCGTGGTCGCAGCCGATCGCCTCGACCACCCGCTGCGACAGGGTCTCGATGCGCTGGGCATCCCCCTCGTCGAGCACGTCGAAGAAGTACCGCCGTACCAGCTCGGCACGGTTGCCCTGCGCGCCCTCGAGGGCGCGGCGACCGGATGCCGTCAGCCCGATCCACGATCCACGCGCGTCGGTGTCGCACTCACTGCGCTGCAGCAGTCCGCGCTTCTCCATGCGGCTCACCAGGTGCGACACCCGGCTCTTCTCCCAGCCGATCGTGTCGGCGATCGCCTTGACACGCAGCTGCCCCAGCTCCGACACGTTCAGAGCTACGAGTACCTCGTATTCGGAGGACGACAGCCCCGAGTCCCGCTGTAACTGCAGGTCGAGGGCACGGTCGAGGCGGCGTCGCAGTGTGTAGAACGACGCCCAGGTTTCGAGCTCAGCGCTCGTCAGCGCGGGCGACTCGGGCATCCCCCGATTCTACGGCGCGTTCCCGGTTGCAGAGCGTGTTGAAGCGGATCAGGCAGGTAAAGCAGGTCAAGCGTGTCGAGGCCTCACTGAAGAATATTCACCCCCGAACTGGGTTAGCCCACTGGCGCCCAGCACGTGAGCAACGGGGACATAACGCCCGACCTGCGACCAGGAGTCAATCGACTCAATCCCAGATCGCTTGGATGACCGACGAGCTTCAGCTGCTGAGTGTGCAGTAGTGGCGACCTACGGCAGCCTGAAGCCGCCACGACTGCACTTTCGTTGAATGCCGACGATGTGCCGAGCGAGCTCGCAGAGGCTGACGACCGCGCAGCAAAGCTATGCTCACCTCACCACACAACCGAAGGAGCCCGCATGTCCGGCTACGTCTACGGCGGTTCCGCCGACATCGATCACGCGATCGGTTTTCTCGTCGACCTGGACAACGGGCAGAAGAATGCGCTTGCCGTGCTGGAGTTCGATGAGGCGATCGACGAGTTGCAGCACGAGTACGAGAAGAGCGTCGCCGACATCGGCTATCGCCCGAGCGATGACTTCATCGACCGGCTGAGCGGCTACCTCGCGATGGCTGACGATCGTGCGAACGAGAAGCTCAGCTAGACGTTCTACGGCGCCGGCACGCTCTGGGTCGAGTTCGCCCCGACCAGCACCAGCGCACGGCTGTCGGTGAGCGCGTACAGCGTGCGGCGCTTCTGCACGGCCTTCACCAGGAAGCGGCCGAACAGGTTGTAGAAACCGATCACCGCGAACAGGATCTCGATGACGAACCCGATGCCCTGCAGTTTGTTGGGGCTGCCGATGATGACGTACAGAATGAAACCGAAGTAGAGCACGCTCGTGCGCCCGGAGGGTCGCGCGCACGCGCTGTTCGTCGTCGTTCACGGGTAAATCGGAGGGGAGGTTTGGATAGGCTCGACCCATGTAAGCAACTAGAGTTGCTTACATGCAGATACTCGAGACAGGCAGCATCCTCCTGGCGGCACTCGTGTTCGGCATCTACTGGGGGCCGTGGGTCGCACTCAGCCGGTCGTTCGGCGGCTTCGATGGCGCCACGTTCCTGCGGGTCGTGCACCAGATGGACCACAACCTCGGCACCCTGATGACCGTGCTCACTCCGATCACCCTGCTGGCGATCGCCGCGGATGCGGTGCTCACCGCCGGCCCTTTTGCCTACATCGCACTCGCGCTGTTCGTCGTCACCCTCATCGTCACGATCGCCATCGAGGTGCCGGTGGTGACGAAGCTGCGCGGCGACACCCTGCCCGACGGCTGGGAGGCGCTGCGCGATCGCTGGATCCGGTTTCACCTGGCCCGCGTCATCCCGGGCTTTCTCGGGCTCGGTTTCTTGGTCGCGGCGGCGATTTTCTAACTCACGCCGAGTCCGGCGACCGCCTGTGACAGGATGCTGCGGCACGCGGCGATCGCCATGCTCCCGCTGCTCGATCGCCGGGCAGAGGTGAACACGGTGCGTCGTGGTTCACCCGGAAGAGCCACCACGCGCACCGTCGGTTGCCGGCCGCCCCAGACCAGGCTGGGCAGCAGCGCGACGGCGTGCCCGGACTCCACCAGACTGATGTGCGCCTGCAGGTCGGCGGTCTCGAACCGAACGTCGGGCTCGAAGCCCGCTGCTCGACAGGTCTGCTCCGCCCAGTGACGGGATGCCGTGCCGCGCGGCTCCATCACCCACGCGAAGTCTCGCGCCTCCTCCATCGTGGAGATCGATGTCGACGCCAGCCGTATCTCGTCGGTGCAGAGCGGCTTGCGGTCGAGCTCGTCCATCAGCGGCGCCACATGGCCCGGGTACTGCTCGGCGATCACCAGGTCGAACTCGCGCGCCCACACCGCGGCCAGCGCACTCTCGGGCTCGCGCTGGGTGATCTCGAGCCGGAGGGATGGATGTGCCGCCGCCAGCAGGGTGAGCGCCTGCGGCACGATGCCGAGCGCCGCCGACTGGAAGACCGCGAGCCGCACCGTGCCTGTCGCCGCCGACCGCGAGCCGACCAGGTCGGACTCGAGCTGCTCCATGCGCTCCAGCAGCGCATGCGTGTGCTCGACGAGCAACTCGGCCGCGGCGGTGAGACGCACCCGCCTGCCCGACTTCACGAGCAGCGGCACGCCGACCTCGTCTTCGAGCACCGAGAGCTGCTGCGATACGGCTGACGGGCTGTACGAGAGGGTCTCCGCGACGGCGGCGATCGTGCCGCGAAGCTGCAGCTCACGCAGCAGGCTGAGTCTTTTCAGGTCGAGCACGGGCATCCATTCGTCAGTTGTTTCGACCAGTATCATGCACAAAGCATCGCTTCTCGTTACTTGTTCACATGGGGGAGACTTAGAAGCAACAACCGGGAAGGCACTTCGTGGCGCAGGTCGAGACCGATTCACTCACCGAACAGACGATCATCACCGTGCGTCGCTGGCTCGCCGAGAGCAGCGACGCCGCCCCCGACGCGTCGGCGGCACGGCTGGCCGGTGTGCTGAAAGACCCGCGCGGGCTGGACTTCACGCTCGGCTTCGTCGACCGTGTGGTGCGCCCCGAAGACCTGCGAGTGGCCGGGCGCAACCTCGAGGTGCTGTCGCGATCGGTGCCCGCCTTCCTTCCCCTCTACCTGCGCATCGCCATCCAGCTCGCGGGCGGTTTCGCGCCACTCATCCCCTGGCCGATCGTGCCGATCGCCCGGGCGGTGCTGCGGCGCATGGTCGGCCACCTCATCCTGGATGCGACGCCCCGCCGCCTCGACAAGAGCATCGCCCGCCTGCGCCACGCCGGCATCCGCCTCAACATCAACCTGCTCGGCGAGGCCGTGCTCGGCGACGCCGAGGCCGACCGCAGGCTCGCCGGCACCCGCGCGCTGCTCGAGCGCGATGACGTCGACTACGTCTCCATCAAGGTCTCGTCGGTTTCGGCGCAGCTCAACATGTGGTCGTTCGACGAGCTGGTGGATCGCGTCGTCGAACGACTCACCCCGCTCTACGAGCTCGCAGCCATCTCGGCCCCCCAGAAGTTCATCAACCTCGACATGGAAGAGTTCCACGACCTCGACCTCACCGTCGCCGTCTTCCAGAAGCTGCTCCAGCAGTCACGGCTGAAGAGCCTCGAGGCGGGCATCGTGCTGCAGGCGTACCTTCCCGATGCGCTGGCCGCTCTGCAGGGTCTGACGGAGTGGGCCACAGCCCGGCGACAAGCCGGTGGGGCCGGTATCAAGGTGCGCGTCGTGAAGGGCGCGAATCTCGCCATGGAACACGTCGACTCCGCCATGCACGGCTGGCCATTGGCCACCTACAGCAGCAAGGCGGAGACCGACACGAACTATAAGCGCGTGCTCGACTGGGCCTTCACCCCCGAGAACACGGATGCCGTGCGCATCGGTGTCGCGGGGCATAACCTGTTCGACATCGCTCACGCCTGGCTGCTCGCCAGGCAGCGTCGCGTCGACACCCGCATCGAATTCGAAATGCTGCTCGGCATGGCCACCGGGCAGGCGGATGCCGTGAAGCGCGACGTAGGCGGCCTCCTCCTCTACACACCGGTCGTCCGTCCAACGGAGTTCGACTCCGCGATCTCCTACCTCGTGCGCAGGCTCGAAGAGAACGCGAGCGCCGACAACTTCATGTCCGCAGTCTTCGAACTTGACGACCCGGCGATCTTCGACCGGGAGCGCGACCGGTTCCTCTCATCCATGGCCGCGTTCGACACCGTGGTGCCGCACACGCATCGCCAGCAGGATCGCGCCCGTGCGGTGACGCCGTCTCCCGTGGGCTCAGAGCAACCCTTCGCGAACGAGCCGGACACCGACCCATCCGTCGCCGCGAACCGTCGCTGGGGCCGGTCGGTGCTGTCGAGAGTCGCCGGGTCAGACCTCGGCGGGGCCCTCATCGAAACGGCGACGGTCACATCGGCAGAAGTGCTCGAGCGGATCATCGAGAGCGCGGAGGTCGCCGGAACCGCGTGGGGCGAGCGGCGGCCCGAAACGCGCGCCGCCGTGCTGCACGCGGCCGGGGAATCGCTCGCCGCCCACCGGGCCGACCTCATCGAGGTGATGGCGAGCGAAACCGGCAAGACCATCGCCGAGGGTGATGTCGAGGTGAGCGAAGCCGTCGATTTCGCCCACTTCTATGCCGAGAGCGCCCTCGAACTCGACCGCATCGAGCACGCCACTTTCGTGCCGCCGCGATTGATCGTGGTCACTCCGCCATGGAACTTCCCGGTTGCCATCCCGGCCGGTTCCGTGCTGGCCGCGCTCGCCGCCGGTGCCGGAGTCATCATCAAGCCTGCACACCAGGCGAAACGTACTGCCGCCGTGATGGTCAACGCCCTGTGGGAGGGCGGCGTGCCGCGCGACGTGCTGCGGCTGGTGGATGTAGCGGAGAGCGAGCTGGGCAGGCAACTGGTGGCGCACCCGAACGTCGACCGCGTCATCCTCACCGGCGCGTGGGAGACGGCCAAGCTGTTCCGCAGCTGGCGGCCGGAGCTGCCGCTGCTCGCCGAGACGAGCGGCAAGAACGCCATCATCGTCACCCCGAGCGCCGACTACGACCTCGCCGTGGCCGACATCGTGAAGAGCGCGTTCGGGCATGCCGGCCAGAAGTGCTCGGCCGCCAGCCTCGTGATCATGGTCGGCTCGGTCGGGCAGTCGGATCGCTTCATGCGTCAGCTGGTCGACTCGGTCAGCACACTGCGGGTCGGCTGGCCACAGGACCCCACCACGGTCATGGGACCGATCATCGAGCGGGCGCACGGCAAGCTAGCGGTCGCGCTCACCACGCTGGAAGAGGGACAGAGCTGGCTGGTGAAGCCGCGCGAGTTGGACGAATCCGGCCGCCTGTGGTCGCCCGGCGTACGCGATAACGTCGCCCCAGGCTCGGAGTTCCATCTCACCGAGTACTTCGGACCCGTTCTCGGGATCATGCGCGCGGACACGCTCGCGGAGGCCATCGACCTGCAGAATGCCCCGGCCTACGGGCTCACCGCGGGCATCCACTCGCTCAACCCGGCGGAGATCGACCTGTGGCTGGAGAACGTGCAGGCGGGAAACCTCTACGTCAACCGCGGCATCACGGGCGCGATCGTTCGGCGGCAGCCGTTCGGCGGCTGGAAGCGGTCGACCGTGGGCGCGAGCGCCAAGGCCGGCGGACCCAACTACCTGCTCACCCTGGGTGACTGGGCTCCCGTGTTCACCTCACCCGGCACTTCGGTGGTGCTGGAAGACGCGAGCGCCAAGGTCGTCCGGCTGGTGGAGGCGGCGCAGACCGGCATGGAGTTTCTCGAGTTCGACCGCGTGCGCACCGGCGCGGAGAGTGACGAGCGAGTCTGGCAGCAGGAGTACGGCATCTCTCGCGATGTCTCGAACCTCGGGGTCGAGCGGAATGTGCTGCGCTACCGGCCGGTGCCCGTCACCATCCGCCTGGCCGAGAAGGCATCGCCGGCGCAGCTCGTGCGCGTGCTCGCCGCGGCCACCCGCGCGGGATCGACGGTCACGATCTCGTCGGCGCTGCCGCTGGCCTCCGGGCTGATCGCCCTGTTCCGCGACGAGTTCAGCCCGCTGAAGGTGCTCGACGTGCTGATCGAGACGGATGACCGCTGGCACGCTCGCATGAAGGCCGCGACCGATCGGCCGACTCGCATCCGCCTGCTGGGAGGTGACCCGCTGGCTCTCGCGACCGTGCTCAACGGTGACCCGGACGTCGCCATCTACGCCGGCCCGGTCACCACCTCGGGCCGCATCGAGTTGCTGCCATTTTTGCACGAGCAGGCCGTGAGCATCACAGCGCACCGTTTCGGCAACCCCGACCCGAACATCGCGAAGGTCGCCGTCTAAGAAAGCGCTGCCGCGACGATGGCCAGGGCCTCGGCCTGGCCGAGACCGAGCTGCTTCACCAGGTCTGCGTACTGTCGCGCCGCCGCCTCGATGGAGCGATGGATGCTGTCCCCGCTGGCGAGCACGATCGAGCCGTTGCGCCCGCGGGTCTCGATCACGCCGTCGGACTCCAGCTCCCGGTACGCGCGGGCCACGGTGTTCACGGCCAGCCCCAGTTGGTCGGCCAGCGCGCGCACGGTCGGCAGGCGGGATCCGGCCACCAGGTCGCCCGACTGTACCTGCGCGATCACGCCGCGGCGAACCTGCTCGAACGGTGGGGTCGACGACATCGGGTCGATGGAGAGCGTCATGGCGAGACTGTACCAATCGGCCGTGAAGCCGCCAATCCAGCGTAAAATCAGCAGCCATGCAGACGATCAGCGACACCGAGGTCGCTCGCCGTCGTGACGCTCTCGAGACCCGCACCGGCACCTGGGATTTCCGCTCCCTCGCGCAGGCGTTCGATGTTCTCGCAGCGCGCAACGACGACCGGGCTTACGTTCTCGGCGAAAGCACCTCATATACCTATACCCAGGTGCGCCTGGCTTCGATCGGGATAGCCGGGGCGTTGCTCCGGCTCGGCGTGAGTCCCGGCGACCGGGTGGCGATGCTCGTCGACAACAACCCCGATTACCCGGCCATCAAGCTTGCGATCGCGCGCATCGGCGCCATCGCGGTACCGCTGAACTACTCGTACAAACGCGACGAGATCCGCGCCCGTGTCGTGCAGGCGCGGGCCAGCGTGCTGGTGAGCATCGAGCGCTCGGCCGTCACCGACTTCATCGACGCGTTCGACGGCATCCTGCCCGGCTGGCGCGACGGCGCCACCAGCTCCGACCTGCCCGACCTCGAGCACATCGTGCTGGTCGGCGACCTGCTGCGAATGGCAATGGACCGCCCCGACCAGCACGCGATCGCGGCACTGACCGCGGCGATCAATCCCGGCGACACCTGCGACATCGTGTTCACCTCCGGCACCACCGGCCACGCGCTCGGTGCCGAGCTCACGCACGACATGGTGCTGCGCAGCGGCTACGGCTCCGCATACCACCGCGCGTTCGACGACGGCTGGCGCATCAGCTTCGCCCTGCCGCTGTACCACGTATTCGGCTACATCGAGGGAATGGTCGCCGCGATGTTCGTGGGCGGCGCGATCGCCCCACTGCCGGTCTTCAACCCCAAGACCACGCTCAGCGTCATCGAGCAGCACCGCATCAACGAGGTGCTGTTCGTGCCCACCATGACGATCGCCGTCGTCGACCAGGCGGTGAAGCAGAGCTACGACCTGTCCAGCCTGCAGTCCGTATTCTCGGCGGCCGCGCCCGCGCCGGTCTGGTTGTGGGAGCGGGTGCTGAGTGACCTCGCACCGACGATGGTGTTCACCGGGTACGGCCAGACCGAGGTCTCGGCGGCGACCGCGCTCACGCTTCCCGGCGACAGCATCCAGACCGTCTCCGCGGTCGTCGGAACGACGAAGCTCGGCGGCATCGCCGCCACCGACCCGATCGGGCGTCTCGCGACCTACCGCACCATCGATCCGTTCACCGGCGAACCGCTGCCCGAGGGCGAGATGGGGGAGCTCTCTGTGCGTGGAGTGCAGGTGACCCACCGCTACTTCGACAACCCGGAGCGCACCGCCTCCAGCATCGACGAGGAGGGCTGGCTGCGCACGGGCGACCTGGGGTTCGTCGACTCCGACGGCTACCTGCACCTGAGCGGGCGCAGCAGCGAACTGTTCAAGGTAGGCGGCGAACTGGTCGCCCCCGCGGAGATCGAGCAGTTGCTCACCGGAATCGACGGGGTCAGCCAGGCCTACGTGGCCGGGGTGCCCGACGAGCGCTTCGGCGAGGTCGGCTGGGCCTGGGTGGTGCTGTCGGAGGGAGCGGCGCACGACGAGCGCACACTGCTCGCGCATTCTCGCGAGCACCTCGCGCCCTTCAAGGTGCCTCGCGGGGTCACCCTGCTGGCCGTCGAAGAGCTGCCGATGACGGCGACCGGCAAGGTGCAGAAGTTCCTGCTGATCCAGTCGCGGAGTTCGGCGAGTTAGTCGTTCGCGCGGTGGATCAGCTTCGACAGCACGATGGCGCTGCGGGTGTGGTCGACGTTCGGTGCGATGCGTACACGCTCGAGCGCCAGCTCGAGTGACGGGATGTCGCGGGAGCGCATGTGCACGATGGCGTCAGCGCTGCCGGTGACGGTGCCGGCATCCACGACCTCCGGCACGCCGGAGAGGATGCGCTGAAGCTCGGCGGGTGCCACGGTGCCGCGGCAGAACAGTTCGACGTACGCCTCGGTGGCAAGGCCGTCGACGGCAGGGTCGACCTGGATGGTGAACCCGCGGATCACCTTGTCGGCGACCAATCGGTCCACACGACGCTTCACCGCGGAGGCCGACAGCCCGATCACATCGCCGATGTCGCCGTAGCCCGCGCGCGCATTCTGCCGGAGGAGGTCGATGATGCCGTAATCGAGACTGTCCATCGCCACACTGTACGCCGTATCGTTGTGCCGGAGAGAGTAGAGACAGCGATTCGGTGCGCATAACGGTGTGAATGTTCGGATGCGTGCGTGTGAGACTGGGAACCGTGACTACGAACCGAACCGCTACCAAGCGCAGCGTGCTGATGTGCCGTCCCGACTTCTTCACCGTGAGCTACCGCATCAACCCGTGGATGCACCCGGAAGACCCCACGGACACCAGCCTCGCGGTGCGGCAGTGGGAAACGCTGTACCAGACCTACCTCGACCTCGGTTTCGACGTGCAGCTCATCGAGCCGATCACCGGGCTGCCCGACATGGTCTACGCGGCGAACGGCGGGTTCATCATCGACAACATCGCATACGGCGCCAGCTTCACCTACGCGGAGCGCCAGCCTGAGGGTCCCGCGTACATGGACTGGTTCCGCGAGGCCGGGTTCGACGTGCGCGCCCCCGAGAACGTCAACGAGGGCGAGGGCGATTTTCTGCTCGTCGGCGATGTCATCCTCGCCGGCACCGGGTTTCGCAGCGCCTCGAACAGCCGGGATGAGCTGGCGGCGATCTACGGCCGCGAAGTCGTCACGCTCGAACTGGTCAATCCGAGCTTCTACCACCTCGACACCGCGATCGCCGTGCTGGACGAGACGAATATCGCCTACCTTCCATCGGCGTTCAGCGAGCCGGGACTCGCGAAACTTCGCGAGCGGTTCCCGGATGCCGTGATCGTCAACGAGGACGACGCGTCGGTGCTCGGCCTCAACTCGTTCAGCGACGGATACAACGTGGTCATCGCCAGCCGCGCGAAGGATTTCGAGCGGCAGCTGAAGGA
>JAZJYU010000081.1:0-3489 GCA_040390225.1 Actinomycetota bacterium
CGCTATGCTAGCGTGGGGTCATCATGCGAACCTCTGCCTTCGTCACCGCATCCGTCCTGGGGTGGATGGCTGCCGTCACGACCGCCCAGCCCGCTCCCGGGCCGCAGACCCACCGTCTCCTCGCCACACCGTCGACCGTCGCCAGAACGGTCGCGATCACTGTCGAGGGGTCGACGGCGAGCGCCTTCCGGATGATCTCCACATCCTCCGGCGGACGGCTCGCCATGGCGGGGCCGTAGAGCGAACCCATCTCGGCATCCATCGCGTCACGCAGGGGGACGGCACGCGGGTCGAGCCAGTCGACCCGCGCGATTGCGATACCTGGCACTACTTCTTGGTCGTAGCCGAGGCGTTCGACTCGTACGACGTGTTGGTCGACTCGAAGAAGTTCACCAGTTGGAGCGTGTCGTTGGCAGCGGCCATCCACTTCGCCGGATTGGACACGTTGTACTCGGGTTCGAAGCCGAGCTCCTCCAGCCGGCGGTCCGCCAGGTACTTTACGTACTGGTTGATGTAGCTGGCGTTCAGGCCGAGGATGCCGCCCGGCAGTAGGTCGCGGTTGTACTCCTCTTCCATCGCCACGGCATCCAGGATCATCTGTTTGATCTCCGCAGCGAACTCCTCCGTCTGGAGGTCGGGGTTCTCGTCGAGCACGGTGAGGATCAGGTTGATGCCGAACTTCAGGTGCAGCGACTCGTCGCGCACCACCCAGTCCATGAGCGAACCGAAATTGCGCAGCAGGTTGCGCTGCCGAAAGCTCAACGCCACCATGAACCCGGAGTAGAACCAGACGCCCTCGAGGATGACGTTGTACGCGACGAGGTTGCGCACGAAGTCCTTCTTGCCCTCCGTTGTCGTGATGTCGAGGGTCTGCTCGGTCATCCGGCGGATGTACGTGAGCTCGAACTCCTCCTTGCGGGCCATCGACGGCACGTCGATGTGGGAGTTGTACGCGGCTTCGCGATCGATCGGGAAGGTCTCGAGCACGTACTCGAACGACATGCAGTGGTTGGCCTCCTCCCACATCTGCTTGGCGAGGTAGATGCTGCACTCCGCCGCGGAGACGTAGGGGTAGACCCCGAACGCGAGCGCCTTGTTGACGAGAAGCTCGTTCGGGTTGAAGTAGCTCATCAGGAAGGTGACCGCGTGACGTTCCTCGTCGGTCATCTTCTTGAAGTCGGCGATGTCTTCGCCGAGCTGGATCTCATTCGGGAACCAGGTGTTCGCGACCGCCTGGTCGTAGAGGTCCATCGCCCACTGGTATTTGATCGGCTTGAGCAGGAGGCCTTCTTGCAGGCCCGTTCCCAGAATTCCCATAGCTACTGGCAGCTTTCACATTGCAGGTCGTCCATCGGATCGACCGGTACTTCGTACTCTGACGTGTTGTCGAACGGGCCCACCGCTACGCCTCCGCCTTCGATGCGAGCCCACCGAAGCCGAAGCCCCGGCGAGGCGCGGCCGATGCCGTCTCGGTGGTCACAGGAGCTGCAGCAGTCAGCTCTTCGGCCTTGTTCACCTTCACGGTCGACTGCTCTGCGGTGTGACGCGGCTTCATGTGCAGGTAGTAGGTGGTCTTCACCCCGCGCTCCCACGCCGACATGTAGATGTCCATCATGTCGCCGAGGTCGCGGGTCTCCAGGTACATGTTGCGGCTGATGGCCTGATCGATCCACTTCTGGGCACGGGCAGCGACCTCGAGGAAGGCGTACGGCGACAGCTGGAAGCTCGTCTTGTACGTCGCCTTGACCGAGTCCGGAATCGCGTCGATGTCCTGGATGTTGCCCTGGCTGCGAAGGATCATCTCCTTGGTCGATTCCCAGAGCCCCAGCTTCTGCAGGTCGGCCACCAGGTTGCGGTTCACTTCGAGGAACTTGCCGTTCGAGGTGGCGCGGCTGAAGATCTGTGAGAACTGCGGGTCGAAGCCGGGCGTGGTGCCGGCGACGAGACCGATGGACGCGGTCGGCGCGATCGCCATCAGCGTCGCGTTGCGCATTCCACCCTTGACCTTTGCCCGAAGCGCGTCCCAGTCGAGACGGGTGGTGCGATTGACCGTGATGGCTTGCCCTCGATCCTGCTCGGTGAGCGCGATCGTGTCGATCGGCACCAGGCCCTGCGACCAGCGGGAACCCTCGAAGTTCGGGTACGCCCCGCGCTCCTTGGCGAGCTCGGTGCTCTCTTCGATGGCCGCATATGAGACATGCTCCATGATCTCGTCGATCAGGTCGTACGCTTCTTCGCTCTCGTAGCTGTAGCCGAGGCGCTCGATGACATCCGTGAACCCCATGACGCCGAGGCCCACCGCACGGTTCTGGTGATTCGAGAAGTCCGCCTCTTTCACCGACGAACGCGTGATGTCGATGAGGTTGTCGAGCTGGCGTACCGCGAGCTTCGCGCTCTCGGCGATCTTGGTGAAGTCGAGCTTGCCCGCATCGTCGAGGTGACGGCTGATATTGATCGAAACCAGGTTGCAGACCGAGACGTTGTCTTCGTCCTGCGGCAGAGTGATCTCGGTGCACAGGTTGGAGAGGTGGATCGTGCCCGTGTTGTTGTTGAGAGCGCGATTGTTGATCGTGTCTTTCCAGGTCAGCCATGGGTGGCTGGTGGTCTGCAGCGAGATCAGGATCGACTTGAACTGCTCGCGCGCGCCGATCTTCTTGAACATGCGCATCTCGCCGGCCTCGGCCTTCGCCACGTACTCGTTGTAGCGCACCGAGAACGCCTTGCCGTAGAGCTCGTTGAGGTCGGAGACCTCCAGCGGGTCGAAGAGGTACCAGTCGTCGTCGTTCTGCACCCGCTTCATGAACTCGTCGCTGATCCAGACCGCGGTGTTGGCGGTGCGGGTGCGGCGGTACGGGTCGCCGGAATTCTGGCGCAGATCGAGGAACTCGGGGAAGTCGAGGTGCCAGTTCTCCATGTAGAAGCACAGCGCGCCGAATTTCTTGCCGCCGCGGCTGACCGCACGCAGGATGGAGTCGATCGTGTGCATGAAGGGGATCGGACCGGTCGACGTGGTGTTGTTGGACCGGATAGGCGAACCCTGCGCCCGCAGCTTGGTCACCGACAGACCGATGCCACCGGTGCCCTTGGTGAGCCACATCACATCGCGCGTCGTCTTCGCGATGTGCTCCATGTCGTCCTGCATCTCCATCACGAAGCAGTTCGCGAGCTGAGGGTAGACCGTGCCAGCGTTGACCAGGGTCGACCCGGCCGCGATGTACTCGAGGCTCGACATCTTCGCGTAGAACTTCAGGGCATGAGACGTCGGGTCCTGCTCATTGAGCGAGAGGCCCATCGCGATGCGCATCCAGAAGTACTGCGGAACCTCTAGAGCGTCTCCGTTGCGGCCCTTGATGCCGTAACGGTTGTTGAGCGTGACCAGGCCGATGTATTTGAGAAGGCCGTCGTGACCGGGGTCGAGTGCCGCGGCGAGCGCGTCGAAGTCGAACAGTTCGACGAAATTGCCGACCGCGCAGGACAGTATGGCTCGCC
>JAZJYU010000081.1:3499-6189 GCA_040390225.1 Actinomycetota bacterium
AACAGTTCGACGAGGCGCGGGTCGAGCAGGCCTTCTTCGACCCCACGGGTCACGTTGGCTTTGAAGTGGCTGCGGTGCAATTCGAGCAACTGCTCGTCTGTCTCGTAGTCGCCGAGCACGCGCTTGTAGATGGTCTTCAGCAGAAGGCGTGCCGCAACGGTGTCGAATTGCGGGTCGTCTTTCACGTTCTGGAGCGCGACCTGGATGACCGCCTCGTCGAGCTGCTGCGTCGTGATGCCGTCGAACAGAGTGAGTTCGAGCTCGGACGCGATCTGGGTGACCCAGGTGATGTTCTCATCGAGGCCGGCGCTCGCGTGCTCGATCGCCAGGTTGATCTTGTTGGCGTCGTACGGCTCTCGCTGCCCATCGCGCTTCACTACCGTAATTGCCACACGTTCCTCGTTCAACGCTGTCTCCCACATCCGTATATCTGGGAAGACGCTCCCTGCCAGCGTCTTCCAACCCCACATGGCCCGATGTCTGGGCCGAAAACCCGTGCGAGTGCGTCAGGCTCCTAGGAATGGAGGGAGTCGCTGTTCGGCGGTTTGACCACTATATAGCGGGCATCCGACATTGCCGAAACACCACATCTAGTGGGCGTGTCATCCACAAATGTGTATAACTTCGGCTCGTTTTTGCACAGCCTGTGGACGGATTTCTGCTGCGAAACGGGGCGCCGAACGCTAGTGGCTGGTGCCGCTGCTCTTGGAACAGGTCTGCTGCGCGGCCGTCTGACCGGTGATCGTAGACGGAAGGATGACGACCGGGGCCGTCGGAGCCGACACCGTGGGCGTCGGCGTCGGCGTCGGCGTGCTCTTCGTGCCCGCCTTGGTCGTGGTCGTGGGAGTGGGTGTCGCGGTCGGCAGCGCCGTCGCGTTCGGGTCGAGTTCGGCGGCGCGCCCGATCTTGCCACTCAGCTGCACCGGCTGGTCGGCGACAAGAGCCGCATTGAGCACCGCGGCCGACGAGTCGATCGGAATGACCCGGTTCGGGTTGGCGGGGTCGGAGGCCGAGGGGTACTGCAGGAAGACGATGTTGTCGAGTCCGATGTCTTTCAGGGCGAGCGCGATCGCGACCATGGTGGTCGGGTTGGTGAGACCGTCGCTCAGCGTCATGCTGCCCGCGGCGGTCTTCGCGATCGAATAGAGCTGGATGGGGTTGGAGAGCACGCCGGTCGACGTCAGCTTGCGCGCCAGTGCGGAGAGGAACACCTGCTGGTTGCTGATGCGGCCCAGGTCGCTTCCGTCGCCAACACCGTGCCGCGAGCGAACGAATGCGAGCGCGATGTTTCCCTGCAGCGTCGCCTCACCGGCGCCGAGATTCAGGCCGACGTACGGATCGTTGATCGGGCTGGCGATACAGACGGTGACGCCGCCGACCGCGTTCGACATCCCGACGACGCCGTCGAAGGTGATCTCCGCGGCATAGGGGATGTTGAGCCCTGTCATCTGTTCAACGGTCAAGACCACGCAGTTCAGGCCGCCGCGCGAGAGAGCGGTGTTGAACATGGCCTGCGATGTGGCGCCGACCGTCTTGCCGTTCGGCAGCGGGCAGGCGGGCATGGGTACCAGCAGGTCGCGTGGGAAGCTGACGACGGTCGCATTCGTGTGATCCGCCGAGATGTGGAGGAGCATCGTCACGTCGTTGTTGCCGGCGCCCGAGCTGCCTGCGAGCTCCGCCTTCGTGGCGTATTGGCCGCCCTGGCCGGTGCGGGTGTCCGTTCCTGCCAGCAACAGGTTGACGCCGCCCTCGATCGCACCGACGTCCGGTGGCGGCTGGATCGCGTCGCCGTTCTTGTCGGTGAGGTGCACACCGGTCTTGATGCTGGAGGTGACCTGCCAGATCGCGATGCCCGCGACCGAGAGGCTGCCCACCAGGACCACCGCGACCGCGATGCCGATGATTCGGAAGACGGCCGCAGCGGGACTGCCCACCTTCAGGCGCCCGTGCCGCACCGGCTGCTGGCCGGATGGCCCAGCGGAGCCGCGCAGTTCGCGTCTGGTGGATTCGGTCGACATCTAAGGCACTCTAATCGAGGCCCACCCGCCGAACCCGGCGAATCACTGGGAAGACCCGACATGCGACCTGACAGCCGGATGCCGCCCGCCGGTAGGCTGAGGGCCTCGTGAACATCTACCTCGGCCTCCTGAGAACACGCGGGGTCGCGCGGATCATGTCGGCCCAGCTTGTTGCGCGGATCCCGAACGGCATGCTGTCGCTTGCATACCTGCTCCACATCGAGCGCGTCCTCCACTCGTACGGCGCCGCCGGACTCGTGCTGGCCGCCACCAGCATCGGCCAGGCCGTCGCCGGCCCACTTACCAGCCGCTGGATGGGCGTCTGGGGCATGCGCCGAGTGCTCATCCTCACGATGTCGGTGTGCGCCATAGCGATCGGCACGATCGCCCTCGCACCGGCCCTGCCGCTGCCGCTGTACATGGTTCTCGGCCTGGTGGGTGGACTCAGCACGCCGCCGATTCAGCCGGCGGTGCGCACGATCTATCCGACCATGGTCAACTCCCGCCAGCTGACCCCTCTGTTCTCCCTCGACGCCTCGGCTCAGGAGGTCATCTGGGTCGTTGGTCCCGTCATCACCACGCTCATCGCCACGCAGGTGAGCACAGTGCTCGCCATCCTCGTCGCGCTCGCCTTCCTTGTCGGTGGGGGAGCCTGGTTCGTGTCGTCGCCGG
>JAZJYU010000082.1:0-265 GCA_040390225.1 Actinomycetota bacterium
CCCTGCCGGGTTCGCGGCGCTGTTCGTTGATGGCGAGCACGCCGGCCGCCGACCAGCCGTCCCCTCCGTCGATGCTCCTGCCGAGGATGACGGTGCCCGAGACATGAACGACGGCCCCCTCCTCGGGACGGAAGTCCGGGGATTCGGCGACGGTGAACGTCGCCCCGATCGCGTTGCCGTGCGCGGGAGACGTCGGAATGAACGGAAGGGAGCCGCCGACAATCTGCGGTTCGCCAAGATCCTGGTTCAGCTGGGCCTCGACCCC
>JAZJYU010000082.1:275-4703 GCA_040390225.1 Actinomycetota bacterium
ACAATCTGCGGTTCTCGCTGTCGGGGAGGCTCGACGGACACCTCCGGCATCAGGCCGGGAGGCACGACGATGCGGCGCGAGATCTCCATCAATATCCGGCCTTCCGCAGCGCGTCGGCGAGGTGATCGAGCGCGCCGACGGTCAGGATCCTGGCTCCTCCGACTCGCTCCAGGCCGGGTGTCGCCCCCAGCTCACACCGCACGATGATGAGGTCGATATCGCGCGGGAGCAGCCGGCGCAGGGGTGCGAGCTGTGCGAACTCCAGCGTCGAGCCGGTGAACAGCGCGACCAGGTTCGGTGATCCCGCTCGCCGCACGGCCATCGAGACCGCCTCCCCGAGTACATGAGGCGCCGAGTGGGAGGTCACGATCCCGGCGAGGGCATCGAGAAGATCCGTCGGCGAGCCGGCCGGGAGCGATTCCTCGTCGGACACCAGGTCGAACGGGACCCGTTCACGGATCGACCGCAGCCCGATCGATGCCGCGACCGAGACCGCGAGGTCGAATTCTTCCTCCGAGGCATACTCGTCGCCGTCGGTGCGCAGGATCGCGAGCTGTCGAACGGGCGACGTCGTGGTGTAGCGCTTCAGCATGAGAACGCCGGCTCGAGCGGAGGTGGACCAGTGCAGGGCACGAAGGTCGCTGCCGGGCGAATACTCGACCAGCTCTGAGAAATCGAACGTGTCCTGGTCGAAGCGCGCTGCCCTGACGCCACCGACCAGGCCGGCACGTTCGGTTGACAATCCGGAAAGGAGAGCGGTCTTCGGGTGAACGATCAGTTCATCCTTCGCGGTGAGAGGCGTCGCCGGGCGCAGGGCGACGTCTCCCCGGTTCAGCGTCGAATAGACCGGGCCGACCGGGATGACCGCTCTCCGATGGGTCGGAACCGCGAACAGCTCTTCGTGTTCGGCGCCCGGTGCCAGCTCGGGAATCGAGAAAGTCGCCTCTGCTACGCCGACCGGCAGGAAGAGCACACGGGGGGAGATCGGCCGGGGACTCGAGTTCGAGACGAGAACGCGGCCTAGTGCTCGTTTGCCGGCCACGATACGTCGCGGCCGGAGTTCGAGCCGCACAGTCAGTTCCTCCGTCATACGGGACGACTCCGAACCGTTTCCCCCGGCCCCGCTGCTCACGGACGTCAGCTCGCCCGGTATGTCGGCTCGTCGACTCTGGTCACAGCCAGAGCGACGACCTGCTCGCCGGTGACTCCCGCGAAGGCGGCGGCGGGTTCCAGCACGATCCGATGACCGAGCACCGGAACCGAGAGGTCTCTCACGTCCGCCGGAATCACGAACGTCCTGCCGGAAGCGATGGCGCGCGTCTTGACCGCCCTGGCGAGTGCGAGCGCACCCCTCGTGCTCACCCCGACCGAAACATCGCTGTCCTGGCGAGTCTGGATGACGATGTCGGCCAGGTATTGCATGATCGCCTCGTCAACGTGCACGTCGGCCGCGAGCGCGGTCATCGCCAGAACCGACTCGGAGGTGATGATCGGCGTCACGAGCGACGACCGCGCCCTCGACTCGCCGCTCATCAGCAGGCCGACCATCGTCTCGCGATCGGGATACCCGAGCGAGGTCCTCAGCATGAACCGGTCGAGCTGCGACTCCGACAGGTCGTAGACCCCGCCCTGCTCCGCCCCGTTTCGGGTGGCGATCACGAAGAATGGCGTGCCTACCGGACGCGCGACTCCGTCCGCCGTCACGACACCCTCGTCCATCACTTCGATCAGTGCGCTCAGGGTCTTCGGCCCCGCCCGGTTGATCTCATCAGCCAGGACCACTGAGGCGAAGATCGGACCCGCATGGAACTCGAACGCGGTCGTGCTCTGGTTGTAGATCATCAGGCCGAGAATGTCCGTGGGCAGGAGGTCGGGCGTGAACTGGATGCGCGAGCTCGTACCCTCGATGGTGGCCGCGATCGCCTTGGCCAACACCGTCTTGCCCGACCCCGCCACGTCATCCAGCAGCACGTGTCCCTCAGACAGCAGCGCCGTCAGCACGAGTGCGATCTGTTCGCGCTTGCCGAGAATCGCCAGCCCGACGTTGTCGACGAGCTTCGCGAACGCGTCCGCGAACCAGTCGGCCTGCTCCTGGGTTACTGCCATCGGAGTCACTCCTGGTCGTCGATAGGGGCGTGGCGTGGGTGATGTGATCGTAGCGGTACCGATCCACCGATCTCGAGTCTCACGCGTGCGGCAACTGCACGCGCACGACCTTGCCCCGGGAGACGTACAGGCCGCGGCCCGGCGGGAACTCGGAGCGGGTGACCCTGGGTGCAGTGGTTCGCAGGATGAGGTCGGTGTCGCTCGCATCGGGCTGCAGCAGGAAGCCGTGCCTGAAGCCCTTGGCTTCGGAGAGAAGGGGCCAGGATGACCCCCAGCCGGAGATCTCGGACTCCGCGACGAGCAGGTGACGCGAACGCTTCACGCTCTTCATGAGTTCGACCAGCGCGCCATCCGGTGGAGTGTTGAGAAAGCTTGCGATGTCTTCGACGATGATCAGCGTCTTCGGCTGCTCCGGCGCGACGGCGATACTCGAGGCGAGCTCTCTCGCGAGTTCGATCACGGTTTCGGGTGTGCGCGCGATGGCCGCCCAGTTCCCGGTCGCGGGCAGTTCCGAACTCTGATTCCCCAGGTAGTATGCCTTCGCGTCGGGGTGCGCGCGCCGAACGCTCTCCGCCAGCCAACGCAGCGCCGTGCTGCGCCCGCTTCCAGAAGGCCCGCCGACGAGGAAGACCCCTGTCGTCCTGAAGCCGATCGGCTGCAGGTCGTCGTCCGACACACCGAGCACCGGTGCCCCCTGCACATTCGCGGGCATCTCCTGAGGAGAGATCTCGTGGGAAAGCACGCCGATGGAAGGTGCCGTCACGCGGCCGGCGCGCTCCATTGCCTCGCCCAGTTCCCGAATCGCCTTTGCCTGGGCGCTCACGTTGCCGTCACCGCCAAGGACCGCGATCTGGGTCTCCAGCTTGTCGACGATTCCCCGGCCAGGAGGGGTGTTCATGCCCATGACGATCCTGCCCTCACGAGCTCCGTCGTAGTCGATTTCGTCCGTCATACGTAACAGCACTCGACGCGAGAGGGCGGCCGCGGTTTGCCGCCCCAGCGCGAGTGGGCGATCCGCGGTGAGTGCGACGTGAATGCCGAGCGGGCGACCGAGCGACATGAGGTCGTGAAAGACGGAGAACCACTTCGACAGGGCTGAGGACGTCTCGAAACTCTCTCGAAAACTCGGGAACCCGTCGATGAGCAGCAGCAGACGGCGCTCATCCGGCTCGCCCGCGATCCGTCGGTACGACGTGATGGTGTCGGCCAGCATGGTCGAGAAGCGGACAGACCGCGATTCCGCCTCGTCCCGCAGCATTCGCAGCAGGCGAATGATCCGCTCCTGGTCATCCCCCGACACCACGGCTCCGACGTTCGGAAGAGCCTCAAGCATTCGAAGCCCACCGCCGGCGAAGTCGATCGCGTAGACATCGACCGGCCCGCCCTTCGGGGTGATTCCGGCCGCAGCGACCAGCGTGCGAAGCGCCGTGGTCTTTCCGGATCCGCCCGCGCCGAAGATTCCTATGTTCCCGTGCTGGTCCGGCAGGAACAACACCGGGTCCTGCTTGCCGTTCACGATGTCGTCGCTCACGCCGAGGACGAGCTCTGTGTCGACACGTCGTTGCGGCACGACGGCCAGGTCGTACGATGCGGAAAGCTCGGGCGGCAGCGGCTTCCGCGGAGCGCCTATGGATGCCTCCCTCGAGGCAGCCTTGATCGTCGCGACGATGCGACCCTGGTCCGTGATCAGGCGCTCGGGAATCGTGCGCTCCTGCACACTGTGCTCCCAGAGCAATTCCGCACCGAACCGGAGTTCAGTGATACTCACAGGGGATGCCGAAGTGTCGGCGAACGACAAACCCCCGCTATAGGCGGTCTGGAAGAGTATTGGTCGGCCGGCATTTGTCCTCGCGACGGCACGACCGGGCAATCCCGGGTCGAAGGTCGCTGCGCTCGCGTCGCCGACCGCGGCGGTCGAGTCGTCTGCGTCCGCGACACGCAGGGCGATTCTGAGGTTCGTCTGAGTCTGAAGTTGTGTGCTCGCGCCACCCAAGGATCTCTGGGTTGCGAGCACGAGGTGCACACCGACTGCGCGCCCCTGGCGGAGAATATCGAGGAGTCCATCGGTGAACGCGGGGATCTCGGCGGCGATCTCGGCGAACTCATCGACGACGACGACGAGCGCCGGCGGTGTTTCCGGGTCGCCGGTGCGTTCGAGGGATCGCAGATCTTTGACCTTCTTCCGCAACAGCAACTGCCCTCTGTGCCGTAACTCGGCCGTCAAGGCAGGAAGGACCCGGCGCTCCAACGAGTCATGGTCGGTGACGAGTCCGACGCTATGTGGCAGATCGAGGCAGTCCCCGAACGCGGCTCCGCCCAGGT
>JAZJYU010000083.1:0-11269 GCA_040390225.1 Actinomycetota bacterium
GGTCACCGGCACGGGCGAGGTCGCACCCGTCACCCGCGAGGTGCTGCGCGAGTCGGAGAAGTCGGCGAAGCGCCGCCCCGCCGTGCACGTCTCGTAGCCGTCGCCCCGCCGTGCACGTCCCGTAGCCGTCTCCCCGCCGTGGCGGGAGCTACGCCACGTCGCGGCGCCCCCGGCGCATTGCGGCGGGATTTACAACTCCCTCCGCGATGTCGTTGGGCCGCCGTGACCCGCAGACGAGCACACGGGAGGATGCGCACACGAGCAGATGCGCACACGAGCGGATGCGGGAGCACGGGGCGCGGATCCGCTCGCGGCGGAGATGAGGCGTTGCGGCGGGAGACACAACTCCCGCCGCAATGTGGCAGCAGCGCCGCGAAGCGGCGCATCCCCCGCCACGAGGTATTGCTAGGAGCCCAGGACTCTGGTGAGGTAAGGGTTCGTGAAGAGCCGGTCGGGGTCGAGGCGCTCGCGGACGGCCACGAAGTCGCCGTGGTGCGAGTACGTCGTCGCCAGGCTCGCGGCGTCGCGGTAGTGGATCTTGCCCCAGTGCGGTCGACCGTCGAACCCGAGCATGATGTCTTCGACCGCGCGGAAGTACGGCTCGTAGTCGTCTTTGTAGTAGCGGTGCACGGCGATGTAGCCGGCATCCCGGCCCTGCGCAGTGCTGAGCCAGTTCTCGTCGGACTGCGCGACGCGCACCTCGACCGGGAACGAGATCCGCAATCCCCTGTCGTCGATCATCTTCCGCACCGCCCGCAGCGCTTCGGGCACAGCTGCGCGCGGGATCGAGTACTCCATCTCGCGGAAGCGCACCGAGCGCGGGCTCACGAACACATCGTGCGAGTCATCGGTGAAGGTGCGGTTGCCGTAGACCTTCGTCGCGAGCCGGTTGATCGGTGGCGTGAGCGACGGCACCGCTCGTCCGAGGTTGCAGATGGCAGCGAGCACGGTGTTGCTGATGAACCGGTCCTCCCACCACTCGCCGAAGGCGCTGACCGGATGCCGGTCGGCGTCGCCAGGAAGCCGCGTGTTGGTCTTCGTGGCCACCCCGTCGCTGTGCGGGAACCAGTAGAACTCGAAGTGGTCGACGGCGGTAGCCCGCGCCTCGAAATCGTCGAGCACCTGGTCGAAACCCTCCGGCCGCTCAACGGCCTGCATCATGAAAGCAGGCACGCACTGGATGGTGAGTTCGACGATGATGCCGAGCGCGCCCAGCCCGAGGCGCGCGGCCGGCAGCAGTTCTGCGTTCGTGGTCTCGTCGACGCGCAGCACAGAGCCATCCGCGGTGACAAGGGTCAGCCCGACGATCTGCGTGGCGAGTCCGCCGAAGGCGTGCCCGGTGCCGTGCGTGCCAGTCGAGGTCGCCCCCGCGATGGTCTGCCGGTCTATGTCACCCATGTTCGCCAGCGCGAGACCGAGCGGGCGCAGGATGCCCGGCAACTGATGAAGGTTCGTGCCGGCCCCGAGGGTGACCCGCCCGGTCGCCGGGTCGTGGGAACGCAAACCCTCGATCGAATCGATGTCGAGCATGATGCCGTCGCCGGCCGCGATCGCGGTGAAGCTGTGCCCCGCGCCGACCGTCTTGACGGTGAGCGAGTTGTCGCGCGCGAATTTCACGATGGCCACGATCTCGTCGACGCTCGTGGGACGCACCGTGTAGACGGGGTGCGCCTCGTGCGAGAGCGACCAGTTGTGCCAGGTGCGGCCGGGTGTGAGGTCGCCAGGAACGGTCAGGGTCACAGGAACACCTGCCCTTCTCCTCGGTAGGTCAACTCGGCGCCGATGACGCGTTCGCCGTCGACGATCGCGAAGCCGTTCAGATGCTCGCTCAGCTCCCCGGCCTTGGTGTGACGCAGCCACACACGGTCTCCGACGGCCAGCTCGCGCGCGGCATGGCCGAGCAGCGGCGTCTGCACCTCGCCGGCCATTTCGCGCGGTTCCATGTCGAGTCCCTCAGGCCACGCGACGAGGGGAAGCCGGTCGACACCGGGAGGGCCGGATGCGACCCACCCGCCACCGAGCAGGGTCGCGACCTCGGGCCGGGGCTTGCGCACCACCGGCAGCGCGAACACGGCGGCCGGCGCCGGCGCGAAATGACGGTAGTGGTCGAACAGGTGCGGACCGAACAGACCGCTGCCCGCGGCGATCTCGGTGACCGCGTCTTCAGCGCTCGTCGTCTCGAGCGACCCGGTTCCGCCGCCGTTGACGAAGCGGAGGGCCGTGATCTCGTTCACCGCGGTGACCACTTCACGCCGCCGGTCGGCCAGCTCCATGATCGAGTGGGACTGCATCCAGCGCACGACCGCACCGCGTGCCCGGCTCTGCGGCTCGTTCGTCGTGCCGGCGATCTGGCTCTCGTACGACATCAGGCCGACCAGCTCGAAGCCTGGCCTGGCGACGATCGCGCTGGCCAGTTCCCGCGCGTCGTGCACCGACGCGATGGGGGAACGCCAGGCGCCGAACCGGCCGGCGATGCTGTGCTTCCAGGCCGCGTCGAGCTCCATGCAGACGCGGATCGTCTCACGCTTCGCCGGGGGGATCACCGCGTCGACCGCGTCGAGCTGATCGACGGAGTCGACCATGATCGTCACGCGGGCGGCGAGTTCGGGCGAGGTGGCCAGGTGATGGATCGCGGAGCGGTCCACGCTCGGGTAGCCGACCACCACGTCCTCGATCGGCTGATGACGCTCGTCACCCTCGGCGAGCCAGAGCGCCTCCGCGAGGGCGTACGACAGCACTCCCTCGAAGCCGTCGAGCTCGAGCACTGCGTCGATCACCCCGCGCACGCGCACCGACTTGCTGGCGACGCGGATCTTCGTGCCGTTCGCGCGCCGCAGCATGTCGAACGCGTTCCAGGCGAGAGCGGGCAGGTAGATCGCCCCCAGCGGCGGATCCAGTTGCGCGGTCGCCCGCGTGAGCATCGGCCAGTACTCGGCCGGGGCGAGCCACGGCGTGTCGGTCTGGTGCCGGAGTTCGAGAGTCATCGCACCGACCTGATCGGCAGAACGGCGAGGGCCCCGAGCAGTGCCGCGACAGCCGCGAGCACGAACAACCCGGTGAACCCGGCGAGCAGGGCGACGACGAACGCGCCGAGCAGAGGAGCGATGGCCTGTGGCACGGCCGTTGCGATGTTCATGATGCCGAGGTCTTTGCCGCGTGTGTGCGCGTCAGGGAGCACCTGGGTTGCGAGCGCCTGGTCGACGGAGAGAAAACAGCCGTAGCCGAGGCCGAGAATTCCGGCCGCGACCATGGCAACGGTGAATGACGGCACGAAGGCGAGCATCAGTGCCGCGATCGCCTGCAGGCTGGACGACACGAACACGAATGCCTTGCGGCGCCCCAGCCGGTCCGAGAGGATGCCTGCCCCGATGGACGCGAGCACGACGAAGACCAGATAGATGAGCGACAGGGTGATGAGGTCGTCGTCCGCGTTCTTGCGGTGCAGCCCGAACTGCAGGAACTGCAGCAGCAGCACCGTTCCGAACGCGTTGCCGAAGTTGGCCAGGATGCGGCTGAGCAGGGTCCAGCCGAAATCCGGGTACTGCCGCGGGCTGATCCAGAATCCTGAGACAGCGCCGCCGAAGGTGAGTTTCGGCCGATCCGCCGGAGACAGCACGGCGTCCTTCACCCTGATGACGAACGGCAGCACCAGCAGCATCACCAGCACGCCGACCAGCGCGTAGCCGATGAACACCGAGAGCGCGAGGGCCGTCACGAGAATCAGCCCGAGGATGGTGCCGATCGCCTGCGGCGCGGAGATCCAGCTCGACACGACGCCGCGCTGGTTCACCGGCACCTGGTCGGAGATGACCGCGGTGAGCGACGCCGTGAGCACGCAGAATCCGATCAGTGAGACCGACCAGAACACGCCGACGCCCACGAGTGTGCTCTGAAGACCGAGCAGAATCAGGCCGATGCCGAAGATGACGGCGCCGCCGAGAATGAACGGACGGCGCCGGCCGAAGCGCGAAGTGCACCGGTCGGACAGCGTTCCGGTGAGCGGGAAGGTGATGAGTGCGCAGACCCCGGCGATGCCGGAGATGATGCCGAACGCGACGACACTGTCGATCCACGCGTTGGGGTTGTTCGCACCGGGGATGATCTTCTCGATCTGGGTGGGCAGCAGCAGCTGGATCGGCGTGAGCTGCGCCATCCAGATGCCGAGCCACGCGGTCGCGAACAGCGCGATCCAGGCGGCGGGCACCAGGCGCTTCGGCTCGGCGAAGACGGCGGTTGTCGCGGTGGTGTCGGTCGTCATCGACTGACCTCTGCTTTCTGCTGTGCGTAGGTGGTCATGGTGGCGGCGATCGAATCCATCAGCCGCTCGGCGGCCGAGTCGTCGCGGTCGGCGAGCCAGGCGTAGGTGAGGCCGTCGGTGAGAGCGACCAGGATGCGGGCGAGATCGTCGATCGGCAAAGTCCATCGGATGCCGAGCAGTTCGCCGCCCGCTTCGATGAGCGCCCGGCCGGCGGCCAGATAGCTGCCGTGCTGGATGGCCGAAAGCTTCCCGAGTTCGGGCGTCCGCATCGAATAGTGCATGAGCTCGAACATCGCCTGCTCGCGCTCGGGGTGCTCGCGCAGCAGGTCGAAGTACGCCTGGAGGGCGCCGCGCACCATGGTTCGCAGGTCATCCGTCGGCACGAGCGCCGCGCGGGATACGAATTCCTGCTGATCAACGACGAAGGTGATGACCTCGCGGATCAGTTCGTCACGCGAGCGGAACGCGTAGTGGAAACTCGCGAGCGACATCCCGGCCTCCGCGACGATCGCTCGCGTGGTTGCCGCGTGCACGCCGTCCCGGGCGATGACGGTCAGTGCGGCCTGCACCAGTGCTGCTCTGCGATCGTCGGCTGCGAGCCTCATCCCACCCCCTTCGAAGTGGGTCAAGTGTCCCAGTCAACCGACTCAGCGTCAAGGGGAGTCCGGATGGATGGCCGAGGCCGCCGCGAGGTAGGCCTCGCTGTCGAAGCTGCCGAACACGGTCGCCTGCAGGATGTATCCCTGCATGATGCCGACGTAGATCGGCGCGAAGCGCGTGCCAAGCTCCTGCGCATTCGGCAGCCCGAGTCCGTCGCGGTACCACTCGGTGAGGTACTCGGCCCAGATCGTCTTGAGGCGCCGGCCGATGCGGTCGGTGGCGTCGCGGCTGCCCTGGTCGAGCACCGCCTGCCCCCACACCTGCACGAGGAGCCCGAGATCGCCCATCTCGTCGTTGAGGCCCGTGAGGAAGTGCCGCATCGTCTCCCCTGGCGGAATCGCCCCGTGTTCCCCGGTTCCGGCGGCGAACCGCAGGTCGAGCAGTTCGGTCATGGCGGACTGCACCAGTTCGTCTTTGGACCTGTAGTAGCCGTAGATCGCTCCGGCCGAGAGGCCGCTCTCCGCGATGATGTCCGCCATCGATGTCGCCTGGAAGCCCTGCCGTGCGAACAGTCTGATCGCGGCGGTGATGATCTCCCGTCGGCGGGCGTCGCGATGCTCCTGAGTCACTTTCGGCATGGTCAACAATAAAAACGAATGTTCGTTCTTGACAAGGGGCACGCGGGCATCCACGATAAAGAACACACATTCTTTTTCAACAGGAGCATCATGCCGCACACCAAGTGGTCGCGCGCGATCATCATCGCCGTCGGGGCAGCAGCAGTCGTCACCCTCATCCTCATCGCCTTCATCTGGCCGAGCCTCACCTCCACCGTGCGCAACGTGCCGCTCGCGGTGGTCGGAACGTCTTCCGAGGTGTCCTCGGTGACCACGCAGCTCGATGACAAGCTCGCGGGCGGGTTCGTCATCACGAAGGTGCCCAGTCGCGCTTCCGCCGTGCACGCGATCAAGACCCGCGACGAGCTCGGTGCCATCATCATGGGCGGCTCCCCCGAGGTTCTCGTCGCGTCCGCGGCCGGCACCCCGGTGAGCCAGCTGCTCACCCAGCTGGCGGCGCAGATCCAGGCCACGGCCAACGCGTCGGCTCAGGCCGCCGTCGCCCAGGCGATCGCGGCACATCACGCACCGGCCGGCACCATCGCGCCCACCATCACAGTGACCGTGACGGATGTCGTGCCGCTGGTCGCCGCCGACTCGCGCGGAGTAGGGCTCGCCGCGGCATCCTTCCCACTCGTGCTCGGCGGGATGCTTGGCGGGATCATGATCTCGCTGCTCATCACCGGGGTCTGGCGACGCCTCATCAGCGTGATCGTCTATGCCGTCATCGCCGGTGCCGCCGTGGTCGCGGTGATGCAAGGCTGGTTCGGCGTACTGCAGGGCAGCGTGCTTCTCAACGCAGCCGCGGTGAGCCTCGCGATGGCGGCCACGGCGGCATTCATCGTCGGCGCCAATGCGCTCACCGGCATCGCCGGCATCCCGCTCGGATCGGTCGTGACCATGCTGATCGGCAACCCGCTCTCATCGGCTACCGCCCCGATCGCGTTCATGCCGCAGCCCTGGGGACAGGTCGGGCAGTATTTCGTGCCGGGGGCATCCGCGACGCTTCTGCGCGACCTGTCGTACTTTCCCGATGCCGGCACGCTGATGCCGTGGCTGGTGCTGGCCGGCTGGACGGTGCTCGGCGTTCTCGCCATGGTGGGGGGCCACTTCCGCAATCAGGAGGTCGTGCACGTTCCGGCATTGGAGGAGCAGCCGGCTTAGCCTCTGCACCGACGACGAATACCGGGGTCGCCCGCTAGCCGGCCACGTGACCCTCGACCTGTTCGGCCGCGGACTTCAGCACGCGGATCGCGATCTCGATATCGGCGGGGTCGGCGCCATCGAGAGCGATCGCTTTCGTGATCTCGACCGGGTCGGGCAGGCTGTTCCACAGCACGCGGCCGGCGTCGGTGATGGTCAGCAGGCGCTGCCGCTGGTCATCGCCGGTCGCCTGCTCGACGAGCGCCTTGCGCACGAGCGTTGCGACCACGCCGCTGAGCGTCGCGCGCTCGAGATGCAGGCGCTGTGCGAGATCCCGCTGCATGGTCGGACCGGTATTCACCAGCTCGTACAGAACGAACCACTGGGTCGACCCGAGGCCGTATGGGCGCAGGATCGACTCCATCATCGCCCGGTTGGCGAAGTAGTAACGCTTCGCCCACGCACCGACCGAGCTGTGCTGGTCCGGTTCGGGCCGGTTGTCGGATGCGTCGCCCACGACATCGACACTAGATCACCACGGGATCGGCGTGTTCTCCCAGCGCGTGAAGGTGTCTGTCGGGCCGTCCGGGCCGAGCAGCGCGACGCGCACCACCTCGCGAGAGCCGTCCTCGACGGACTCGACGCCCGCGAAACCGTTGAGGTTCGTAGCGGTGAAGGCCGGTGAGACGAGATTCACCTTGATGCCGGTGCCCTTGAGCTCGATCATCATCGCGAGCGTGATGCCGTTGAGGGCCGTCTTGGATGCCGCGTAGATCGGCCCGTACATGCCGTAGTACTGATATGACGGATCGGCGTTCGTGCCGAGTGAGCCCTGGCCGCTCGAGACATTGACGATACGGGCGTCAGGCGACACGCGCAGGAGGGGCAGCATCGCCTGGTAGACCGCGAGGGTGCCGAACACGTTCGTCTCCCAGACGGTGCGCATCTCGTCGAGGTCGACGTTGCTCGCCTTCGAGTGCGCCTCGTAGTCCGCCGAACCCAGCACGCGCTGCACGGTCTTCGAGATCGCGGCATTGTTCACGAGCAGGTCGAGACGGCCGTACTCGTTACGGATCCGTTCCGTCGCGGCGGCGATGGACGCGGCATCGGCGATGTCGATCTCTATGGGGATGGCGCCGATCTCTGCGGCCGCGGCCTCGCCCTTCGCGGCATCCCGCGATCCCAGCAGAACGGTGACACCCGCTGCAACGAGTTCCTTGGCAACCTGGAAGCCGACCCCTTGATTGGCTCCGGTGATGAGGGCGATGCGGTTCTGCACGTGTTCTCCAATTCGTTCGGTACCTGACAATTATCGTCAGGTACCGAACGAATTGCAACTCACGCTAGGCCCGCGTCGAACGGTCGTGCACGGTGACGGAGTACCCGTCGAGATCGCGGAACACGAAGGTCGTGCCGAACGGTCCCTCGAACGGCTCCTGAATGATCGTCGTGCCGGCGGCGACGAGCCTCCGATGAAGCTCGACGGCATCCGGGTCATGGAACCAGAGTGCGACACCGAGGCCGAGTTCGCCTGACTCCAGATCGACGCCAGGCGACGGATCCCTGACAGCGAAGGTCGGCCGCGTGTCGAAAACGACCGCGTGAGGTGGCGAGAAGGGGGCGCGGGTGAGCCCGACGGTCTGCTCGTAGAACGATGCGGCCTTGTCGAGATCGCGTACCTGCAGCGCCAGAAAGTCGGGACCGGTGATCGTCATGGGCGTTCTCCTTTGATGTCAGTTTCCTTACACAGTAAGTGTATGTCAGGATACTGACATGGAATACCAGCCGCCGGTCGGATACGTGCTGAAGCAGGCGCAATCACTGCTGCGACTTCGAATGGAAGAAGCACTCGCACCCGTGCAGCTGACGGTGTCCCAGTACTCCTGCCTCCACCTCCTCAGGCGGGAGCCGGGAGCCTCTGCCGCCGCCCTCGCTCGCGGCACCTTTGTCACCCGTCAATCGATGAACGCGATGCTGCAGCTACTTCTCGATCGTGGGCTGGTGCAGCGACCGGACACGGCCGACAACGGGCGAGCGTTGCCCGCCACTCTCACGACCGCGGGCGCAGACGTCTTGGCTGCCGCGCAGGCCCGCGTAGACGAGGTCGAGAGCCGCATGCTGTCCGGACTGGAGCAGCCGGACCGGAATGCTCTACTGCGCACACTCACCGCGTGCGTGAACGCGCTCGAGTAGGCGCAGATGGTCGGACGCTCCTCGATTTCCCCTGCAGCGGGACCAATGAACAGAGCCGTCGTGAATGTCGATATCGTTGGACCGGGTTCACATGATCCCTGGTGTGCCGGGAAGTCTGGTCGGCGTCGAATCGACCCCGCCAGTTTTCAGGAGTAAAAGATGCTCGCAGACCTACCCAGCCCACCGCAGGTGCTGCGGTGACAGCCACCGCAACCCTCGCGATGCAGATGCTTCTAGTCTCGATCGCCCTGGTCGCGGCCGTGTTCTCGAACCGGCTGAGCACGCTCATCCGGGTCCCGGCTCCCGCTCTCTTCCTCGTTGCGGCTGCGGTACTCGCGCATCTCTTTCCGGCGTTGGGTTCACTGCCGCGAAATACAGCCGAGTCGCTGGTGACGATCGCGCTGGTCTTCATTCTCTTCGACGGTGGGATGCACATCGGGTGGAAACAGTTCCGCCGGTCCTTGGGCGCGATCACCTGGTTGGGGATCGCCGGAACCCTGGTGACCGCCGCGGCGATCACGGCCGCCGCGTTCTTTCTCCTCGGAATCGACCTACGGCTGTCCCTGCTGCTGGGCGCAGCGGTCGCTCCGACCGATCCCGCCGTCGTGTTCTCGGTGCTCGGAAAACGAGAGATCAGCGGCCGGACGGGAACCATCCTCGAGGGTGAGTCCGGGGCCAACGACCCGGTCGGAATCGCGCTTCTCGTGAGCATCCTCGTCGCAACGGGGACCGGGTCCTCGGCGATTTGGAGCGGGGCGGCGGTATTCGGTCTACAACTTGTCGTGGGCGCGGCAATCGGCATCGCCGGCGGATGGGGCCTCGCGAAACTCATTCGCTACGCAGCGCTCCCGAACGAAGCCCTGTATTCGGTGAGCACGATCGCCTGTGCGACCCTGATCTTCGGCGTCGCCACCCTCTTGCACGGCTCTGGTTTTCTCGCGGTACTGCTTGCCGGGATCCTGGTCGGGGACACTCGTGCGCCGTTCAAACGCGAGATCCGGCGGTTCGCGTCAGGCCTTGCGACGATCGGCGAGATCGCCGCGTTCTCGATCCTCGGGCTGAGCGTCCCGCTCGGCGTCGTCATCGAACCACAGGTCATCTGGCCTGGCCTTGCCATCGCCGCGCTGCTGATCTTCGTCGCGCGGCCGCTCTTCGTCGGGCTCCTCCTCATTCCCGTGAAGCTGCGGTTGGGGGAACGGGCGTTCGTGCTCTGGGCGGGACTTAAAGGGGCGGTGCCCATCCTTCTCGGCATGTTCATCCTGGGCGCCGGCATTCCGGGCGGCCAGCGGGTCTTCGGGATCATCTTCGTCGTCGTGCTCGTGTCCGTCGTTTTGCAGGGTGGCCTCGTGCCGCTCTTCGCGCGCGTCTTCCGGGTTCCCATGCGGGTCATCGAGCCACAACCCTGGGCATCCGGGTTGCGGTTCAGGGAACGCCCAGACGGCCTCGGCGAGTACACCGTCAAAGCGGGGTCGATCGCCGACGGCGCAACCATCGATGCCTTGGAACTTGGCCAGGACGGCTGGGTCAGCCTGGTGCGCCGCCGCGGCGCCCTCGTTCAAGTGCGCGGCTCGACGACCCTGAAGGCCGGTGACGTGGTACTCGCACTCGGCGACGGCTCGGACACGCTCGACCGCCTTTTCGAGGCGAGACACGGCTAGCTGCCCGAGCCGAATGGAGCGATCGAGAACGGATGCGATTACCGAGACCGCATCAGCGGCCGGTTCACCTCGGACTGAGACTGACCGTGCGGACACCGAATTCCCCGGATAGCCCGGATGATGGCGGACCGCCCGATTGAGTTCACGAGAGGACAACTGTGGCCGGGTAGTTCGGGTGCCCCCACAGGGATTCGAACTCGAAACCCTTCATCGAGGAGTGCTCTAAAACGCTCTAAATCGCCGTAAAAGCTGGGATTTTAACTGAGCGACATCCAATGACATCCAGCTGCAGCTGTTTCAAGTGTGGCCAAAACGTGGCCAAAAATGATCAGTTACCAAGAACCTCAATCTCAACAGGAATCTCAAGTTGAGTGGCAATCGGCGTGTATAAATCGACATCTTGTTCGCTGGTCTTTAGAGACACCACGAGCGAATAACGCACGGGCCTGTCAAGGCGGTCTTTCCGCAAGTTGTTCTTCCACCAACCCCCGACTGGATAGACCGCGATGGAATTGCAGGCCGCGAGCTCCTGGCCGGACCCTTCCCAAATATCTTGGTGCAACGACCCAAGGTTCCGTTGATCGGAGCCCACTAGCCACCTGTCGGACGCGCTGCCAGGCCGGCTTATCGAATCTTCATCGTCGTTCGCATCCCGATTGATACGTGCTACAAATTGCCGTTGATTTTCAAGCGGGCTCTGGAGTTCAAAACGCAATGCATGGGACGCGTATGAATACTTCTGACGCCACCCGCGCCGTGAAGCGGACGGTTCAATGAAATACGAAAGTGTGACTTTCATA